>NZ_JAHLQB010000097.1 GCF_018918205.1 Lachnoclostridium sp. MSJ-17
GTTTCTTCGCTGTTGAATTCAATATTGGACAAAGCGTCCTCGTAGCTTTCCAAGCGCATGTATTTGATGATTTGTGGAATGCCTGTGTCACGGGTCAAAGGTTTTCCATCTAACCAGTTTTTTTCTTCAATTTGGTAACATGATTTCTTAACCCTTGGTAAGGTTGCTGTATAAAAATATGATCCCATTTCGACTAAAATATATTTGAGAGATATTTTAGATAAATTCAATGTATTAATAGCTTGAGCAGTAGTTCCCGATCCAGCAAAATAATCCAAAACAATTCCTTTATTCTTTTTGTTTAGTGAAGCTTCAATACAATCGATAACTGTATATAGAGATTTCGGATAAGAAAACGGTTGTTTCTTAAACATTCGATTTACCAATTGTGTACCATAATTATTAGCAGAGTATTTAGGCGCTTGCCAAACTGTTTTATAGTTAAAGTGTTTCTTTAATCTTTGAATATCCCAAACATTTCTATTCTTAATATAATTGACAATAAGCTGATCTTGAATTGTTGTTATAGTATCTCTGCCAAATCTCCATTTTCTCTCTATGCCATTTGGATCAACTGGATAGATTTCAATAACACCATCATCTCGACAAATATTGATTGGGGGATGAAAATCATCAGAACAAACATCTCCAAAACCTATAATTTTTCCGTCTTTAATATATATTGGATAAAAACAAGTTTTTCCAGCTTCTCTTAGCGAATCATTACCAGTAACATCTCTCAGACCACGCTGATCCCATTCTTTCGGATTTTCGCGAAGCTGTTCTGCAATACTCCTTCCCGGTGAATGATAAATAAAGTAGGCATATTCATTTGTTGATGAAAAATTATCACCTTGTTGTCCAGATGGATTATGAACAATAGTAACACAAGTTACAGAAAATGTTTCACTGGAAAAACTATCTTTAAATAACAATCCAAGTCTCTCTTGTTCAACTTCATCAATCGCACAGATAAATACTGCGCTATCAGATAGTAAATCTTTAGAAATCTCAATTCTATTGTCTAATAAAGATAGCCACGATGAATGCTTATATGTATTCTTGTAAAGAATTTCACTGGAATTAGCATTATATGGTGGATCAATGTATATACTATCAATTTTTTTATTGTATTTTTCTTTTATCAATTTTAATGCATGAAAATTATCCCCGTTTATCATCAACCCATTCGTCTGCTCGTCCAAATCATCAATGCTCGCCACCAGACGGCTTTTGAAATCCTCGGAGAAATGCTTGGTATCGATCAACAGGTTTTGATTCTCGCGCAAAAACGCCATTGACGGCGGATTCGTGAAAGCGCAATGCGTCAAATCGCCCTCGATCTCATCGACGGCGTACATATCGACCCATTCCTGAATTTGTTCGGGATTGGCTATAATTTCGGGATAGAATTTTTCATCCACCTTGTCCAGCGTCATGCACCAGTTTGTTTCCACGACAAACTTCTTTTTCAGCCACAGCTTTTTCTGGAAGTTTTCGATCTGCGCCAAAAAGTCAATAATCACATTGCCGACGCGCTTGACCGCCTTGATTTTTGCAAGATAGGTTTCGACACTGCGCTCGTTGTCGGTGTCGAGGTCGTCAAGATGCATGATCTCATTCTTGATATAAAAATCCAATTCACGGCGCAAGAATCCGCCCAGATCCTTGTGGATAAAATAATCAAAGGTATTCTTGGCAACATAGGCGTTCAGGTGCTTTTGCATCAGCGTCGTCTGCTTTTTCTTGTCCGAAGACACAACCGCCAGCAAAACCGCTATCTTTTCCTTGTGCTCCCTGATAAGATATTCCGTGATTGCGTTATAATTCAGCTCGTCATAAGCCTTCTGATTCTTCTTATCCCCGGGAATGTCATAGACAAAGCGGATGATTAGCTCCTTGCTCTCGCTGTCATATTCAAAGGTTTTGAGATCGGGGTATTCCTCGCTGCCCTGAAACAGCATAAAGACGCGCTTGGCGTCCTTGGCCTCTTTATTGTTGTTCTGCTCGGTGGTGGCGTCAGCCAGACGAAAATGAACAGTATAGTCATCTGCCTTAAAGGTATAATCCTTAAAGTTTTCGCTCGTCTTGATATAATACTGATCCTGATTTGCCCAGTAGAGCTTTACTTCCTCTCCCTCATACGGGATCGCATAAACGCCTTCCTTGTAGCGGCGCTTGGAGATGAAATCACCCTCGTCATAATAACGGTTGAAGAACGAGAACAGCGCAGAATAAACATCGGTTTCCAAAGCGGATAAATCGGTACCCTGCGCCAGCTTTTTCTGCAAGGCAGTAAATTGTACGTACAGCTTGGGAACGTTTTCGATCTCCATTCCCAAATCATCGCACTTCTTTTTCAACGCCGCCATTTCTTCGCGGATCGCATCGCTGTTATCCGCAAACGGTGCAAGCGTTTCCTGTACGCGCTTGGGCAAGCCCTCTGTCAGAAAGGTCTCGATCTCCCTTTTGCGGATATTCATAATACGATAGATTCCAAAATCCAGATCGGATTTGTCTATCTCAAAAATTCCTTTCATCAGATCAATAAATCTGTCAAGCTGCTCGCTCATGTTTTTCACCTCTTACTGAATTTGCCAGGATATGATAAAAATATCATCTGATCGTGTATGCTGAACCTTTCGCCTGTCAAGCTCTTCCAGCATCGTTCTGCGCTTTTCGCTGACTTCATCCTCACGGTCAGCTAATTCTATGCGCTTCTTTCGTTTCGCCCTTTCAAGCTCTTGAATCTTTTTTATAATTTTCGTTTTTTCATCCAGATTTTCTGCTTGGCGAGATTGACGTTCCTGCTCCCTGATTTGGCGTTTGACGGTATCAAGCTCTTTTTCTATGGAGTTGATCAGGTCGTTTTCCCACCTGAAAATGCGCTCCTCTTCCTCTTTGAAAAATGCCAGATCGCGGCTTTCCAGGGATTGCAGCTTGCTCTTGATGTGCTGACCCGAATTTGCCGCCAACTTCTTCTCCACTGCCGGTGTTACGTTAATCGGAGTTTCCAATCCGCCCAGCAGGAACAGTTTTTCGCATTCCTCCTGCGATAAAAACCTGCCGTCATCGGTAAACGCTGTGAAAAGACAGTAGTTTTCATCGTCAAACGCCGATACACAAAGCTGTGTTAAAATCAAATATCCGGATTTTCCTCTTAGTGATACGGGAACCGTTACGGAAATCGGCGACAGGTCTTCTCTGAAAATAATGCCGCCGTTTTCTGCGGGAATTGCCAATGCCTGCTGAATGACATACTGTCCCAACGGCGATGACAGGCGATAAGGAATCCCATCGGTCAACTTGGAAAGGAGCTCATATCTGCCCTTTGCACAATTGGGGATTTGTTCAGTCAATTCAAAAGAATATTTTTCGTTATCAAAAACAGCTTTATCGGATAATATGTATTTGGTCAGCTCCCAAAACGCCAATTCATATCGATTCAGGAACGCGCTTGTTTCCTGCTTGGCAAGCCTCAGCTTTTCCTGAACATCAATGTCAAAGTTCTCCAGTACTTCATTGATGGTATTTTCTATTTTATCGTTTATCTGCTCCTGCAAGTCGTTTTGGAGCTTTTCAAACGCCGTATTGATTTCTTCTTCCGTCCGGCATTCCTGATAAATCTGCCAGATACGTTTTTCAAAATCAATTGCGTCAGCGTGTCCTAAGATGTCATCCGACGCCCCGAATACATCGTTGAATAAATGGAATTTTTCATTCAGCAGACCAAAAACACGCTTGTCGGCATAGTTGCGCTCGTTGACAAAATTGACGACAACCACATCGCATTTCTGACCGTAACGATGGCAGCGACCGATCCGCTGCTCAATCCTTTGCGGATTCCATGGCAAATCATAGTTGACTACCAGCGAACAGAACTGTAAATTCAAGCCTTCCGCCGCCGCTTCCGTCGCAATCATAATTTCCGCATGGTTACGAAAATAATCTATGATCGCTGCACGCTTATCGGCGGCTTTAATACCGCTTATTTTACCATTTCCGTAGTTTTCGCGGCACCAATCGGTATAAATACGATTTGATTCCTCGGTATTATTTGAGCCGTTGAAGGTGACTATTTTACCGCGGTATCCGTTATTCGACAGATAGTCAAACAAGTATTTCTGCGTTCTGGTTGATTCAGTAAAAATCAAAGCCTTTCTATTTGCTCCGATAGCCGGTAAGGCGCAAAAGGATTTTTCCAAAGCCAACAACAATGCTTCCGATTTGGAATCGTGATTGATGCGTTTGGCAGTTTCGATAAAGGATTCGATAGTCGAAATCTCTGTTTTGAGTTTCTCTATATCGATTTGGCTCTCCGATTCCTGATTATCTGAGTAGTCTTCGTCAAAGTCCTCCGAAAAGATTTCCATTTCCTCTTCCGATATATAATCAGAAATCTGCGGTGCTTTTGCGTTCTCATTCGCTAAAAGAGATACCAGCCGTTCACGTATGGTTGTCAGTGTTCCGATCAAAGCATAAGTTGACGATGCTAATATTTTTCTAATGATCATCGTCGTCAGCATTCTTTGCTGAGTCGGAACAGAATAGACGTCTTCTCTGCGCAGGAAATCGGATATTTCATTATAAAGCTGCGTTTCTAAGTCCGTGGAATCAAACTGCTGCGTTATCGGCAATCTTTTCGTATAATTGATATATTCTTTAACATCCTTACGCAACGTCCTTTTATAATAAGGCTTCATGCGGCAACGCAAATCTGTTATGTTTTCATCGTAAACATACTCGCTGCGAAAAGAACGTGCATCACCAAAAATATTATCGTCAATGATGCTGGTTAACCCGTAAAGCTCCATCAATGAATTCTGGAAAGGCGTCGCGGTAAGCAAGAGCTTTTTTACGTTGCACAGCGCGTCTTTTATAGCATGAGAAGTCTTGCTGTTTTTCTTATACACATTTCTGAGCTTATGCGCTTCGTCTATTACTGCAAGCTCAAAGCCATATTCTTGGATTTCTGTTTTCTTTCTCGCTGCAAAGTTATAGGAACAAATAATCGCCTTCCTCTGCTCAAATGGATTTAATCCATTACGAATATAGGTATTGTAGTTTTTGGTATCAAGTATCTCATTTGCGATGCCAAACTTTTCTGTCAACTCAAAGCTCCATTGCTTTCTCAGTGTAGCGGGGCAAATGATGAGGATTTTTCTTTTTCCTGTCGCCCAATATTGACAGATAACCAATCCCGCTTCAACAGTTTTTCCTAATCCGACCTCGTCGGCAAGCATGATTCCCTTTGAGAGCGGAGATTTAAAGGCAAATAAAGCAGCCTCAATTTGGTGTGGATTGATATCAACCGAGGCATTGAGGAGAGATTGACTGAGACTGTCAATTTGATCGCCGATAGATTGTTGGATTAACAAATAGGCATAGTATTTTGCATGGAACCGAGTAATCAAAGCTCACACCTCCTAAAAAGGCATACTTTAACTTATACATTATATCAAAATATATTGGAACTTTCCACAACAAAATCATTAAAAATCGATTAAATAAATGTAAACTCCACAACTAAACGGAAAACATCCTTTGTTGTGGAGTATAAAATGAAGTTATTCTTACAACTCAAACCCATCCGTAATGTTTAATTGTATTTTTTCTTTTTCTTCGAAAAACTATCATTCCAATCCAAAAGGCACTTAATATCTTTTTCAAAATCAGCTAAATCTGGTAATGGAATTGTTTTCTCTGTCGGCTGAGAATGTTCGAAGCAAGAGTATTTTGACATCATCTTGTCAAAGAAATCCACATCCGATTTTTCAATGGCGTTCAAATATCTTACTTTTTGACTACAGATATTTCTATTATATCTTGTAACCAAACCACTTAACAGTTCTGTTTCAAGTCCTCTCTCGATTACTGTTCTGAGTTTACTACAAGCAGCAATAAGTTTGTCTTCATATAAATCATATTCTCCATTACCAAATAATTTTTTCAGCTTTGGAATGTCATCGTTCAATACTGCATTTAAGTATCTCTTGAAATTATGTTTATTGTATTCACCGCCAAGCATCGGTTCGCCAAGAGGATTTCTTCTTAATTCAATATAGTTTATTTTAGCCGAGTTGTTGGAAGACTTCAATTCCGAAAGATGAATGCTCAAGCTTTCGGCAAAAGCAAGTCTATGGGTAAAGACAACTACTTGTCTCTCTGTTGATAGGTTGGCAAGTCTTGTTGCAACTTTATCTTCATAAATGTGATCCAAACTAGTAATTGGATCATCAAAGATAAACGCCTGAGTACGATTCCATGAATTTAAATCTGCTAAAAAAGCTGCTAATGATACTACCCTATACTCTCCTTCACTTAAAATCTCATTCACCTTATTCTTCTTTGAATTCTTGATAGAAATATGATGCGAAGTCTTTCCTTTTTTTCCATCTGAAACCAATTCAACCTTTATTGAGTGCGAGGGGTTTAAATAAGACAACTCTGAATTAAATTTACTGATATAAACATCTGTAATCATTTTTTCTGATAAGGTATTCTTTGTTTTAGTAAGTGAATTTGACTTTAGACAAGATAAACAACCCTCATAATTAACCACATTTATTCTAGTATCGATATCACTCTTATGTTCAAAAATCCATTTTATTGATTCTATTTGTTTCCTTCGGTTTTCATGTTCATTAGTGTTTTCAATAAAACTCGTGAGCGATTTAAGCCTACTCTCAATTTCCTGTAAGGTTTTTTGAAAAAAACTTTCTACGCAAGAAACCGCAGGAATTAATGGAGGTTGACTTGATGATTTGTTTTCATAATCATATAGCCAAATAGCACGCTGGAACAACTTTTTATAAATCGAAAGAATCTCATTAGTTACTTCTTTCTCAAAGGAGTTTACTACTAATTTATCTTCTATATCATTGAGGTTTAAGTTTTCTTCCAATTCTTTTGAAAGTAGGTCTACCTTAGTCTTAAAGTTTTTATGAGCTTTAATATATTCTTCTTGTATTGTTGATGAATAAAACTTATTAAAATCTTTCTGCCTTTCTTTGGCTTCTTCTGATAGATTCTGTTGACACAAAATACAGATATCATCTGATGCTTTGATAGATTCTTTATACGCTAAAGAACTTTCCCACATTTGTTTCCATAAATCCATTCCGAAGCCTGGTAATCTCGACACTTGCCTTTGTGCAACTATAAAATCATCCAATTTCTTTTTTGCTTCGATTTCCAGATTCCTGGAATGAATGAATTTAGCAATATTTGAATCATCCAAATATTTGCTTATTCTAACAATTTCGCGTTTATAGTCATCTAAAATACGACGCTGAGTATTAAGAACAGTAATAGTCTTTTGTGGATTTGCTTCAGAAAAGTTACTGTTAATCTGCTCCAGTTCTTTTTGTAAACTTTCATCAAATTGATTATCTTCTTTAATTGCCTGTAATTCATCAACTTTTTTCGAATTGACATATCGAAGTATAATTGGCGAATCAGAAATCTGTGTTGGTATCTGGCAAAACATAGATTTTGTTGCAGCAATCCTATCATAAATATCGCTCTTTAATTCTTCGTATATTTGAGCCATAACAGAAAAGATATGAAGTAATAGCGGCTCATAAACAATCTCATTAGAGTATTCTACAAATTGTTGAGCTACCTGTGTATCATAGATTCTAATTGCACATTGTTGTTGGCTATTTGGCGTCCAATGTACAATATGGTCTTCTCCATCGGTATTAAACTTTAATGTTGCTGTTATTGGTTCAGATGTTTCCTTGAACACATTGTTATATATTTTGGTTGGGTTTTTCGGGTTTTCTGCTTTCTTAAGAATCCTAACATAAGATGATTTGCCACACCCATTTTCTCCATATATGACATTTAATCCGTCTGTGAATTCTAATGGTTTGGTGGGTGTTAACGCAGCAACCCCATGAACTTCTCCTACCATTTTTAGGAGAGTTTGGGAGTTGCTTTCTTTATCCAAAACCAAATTTACAGGCATTGTTTTTTCCGGAACAAAAGTAGTATTATCAAGACTATGCTCTTTTAATAATAGTCTTAAAGCTCTATTTTTTGACGATTCATAATCTTTTCCTTTCCACAAATTTACAAATAAATCCTTTTGCCAATCAGCAGAATTATTAAACCATTTTTGTATAACGATTTTTATATTGTCATTGTCTCCCATATTCTTTTGCTCCTAAGCTTCACATTGTATTATATAGGTCTAATTAATTTTATCACAAGTAATTAATATATGCAATCAAAATCGTTATATTAAGCCGTAATAGTTACAGTTCAAACCCATCCGTGATGCCGTTAAGCATTTTCATATCGCGCTTGACGTAGTAGAGCTCCGTAATTTCCGAGGTGGTGTGGCCGAGAAGATCGGCTACTTGGCGCGGAGTGAGCGACTTGATGTTGCCGTCTTTATCCTTTGTGCCGTTGATCAATCGGGTAGCGAAGGTATGTCGCAGGCTGTGGAGGCCTTTTGTTTCTATGCCGGCTGCCTTGAGAATTCTGTAGAACCTTTTGCGGAAGTTGACAGGTCTGGTGACATTTCCGTGTTCGTCCGGGATGAGCGGGCTGTCCTCGCCGAAGTAAAATTCCTTGCGGAGGTCTTTGATCATCTCGATGGCGGTGTCGTTGAGCGGGACGTCGCGCTTGCTCGTGGCGCTCTTTAGCTTACCTACTGTCACCTCTCTGCCGCTCTCCGCAGTGACGCCGTCGCGCTTGCTGACCTCTTTTACACCGCGCTGAACGTGCATGACTCTTTGTTCCAAGTCAATGTCGGAGTTGAGCAAGCCGAGGGCTTCGCCGGTTCTCAATCCGGTGTTCAGCATCAGAATATACGCTGCCGCCTGCTGATATTTTCGTTTGCTGTTGCCGAACACACTGAACGCTTCCGCCTTGAACTTTTCAATTTCTTCCTCTGAAAAGACTGTGATGGTCTCCGTCGTAGGGAGATTTTCTTTGCCCTGGGCTGACATAAAGTTGGCTTTCTTAAGCATTTCCACGTTTGCCATCGGGTTTTTCTTAATGATTTCTTGCTGATAAAGGTATCGAAAATACTCGTTGAGGAGCGTGTAAACCTTCTTGACCGTCGTGTAAGCGTAGTCCTCGGTCATCCAATAGTTGAGCAGCTTTTTGATATCTGCGGCTGTGATATCGCCGACGATCTTCTTGCCGAGTTGAGGATAGATCTGGTTTTTGGCGATGGATTCCGCTCTGTCGTAGGTAGTACGCTCGACTGCCGGGAACTTGAACACCTGCAACCAGTTTTGCAAACTCTCCTGCAAGGTCTTTAAGGATTCTACAGAATCGTTTTTATCTTCGTTAAACTCCACGATATACTTTTTCATTTTCTTATTGACTTCCGCTTTCGTGGTGCCGGAAAAGCTCTTGCGTTTGCGTTCGCCGTGCTCGTCTTTGTACCAAACAACGCCGCACCAGCGATCGTCTGTGCGCTTAAACGCGCTGCCGTTTGTGAGTATTTCACGTTGTGACATGGCTGTTCACTCCCTTCTTTAGCTCAACAATATACCACAGGTTTTGGTGAATATCCAGACTTATTTTTCGTTGTACCAGCCCTTTGCGATATCGTCGAGCTTGATTTTACCGCGCGTTCTGCGAACATTATTGATGGCTTCCCGGCGCATTTCGTCCAGTTCATCATCGGTAAACTCATGCGTCTGCGCGATGTAACGCATCATCATTTCGAGCTGAACCGCGTAACGAAACAGACCTTTTGAGATCGCCTTCGCGTTGTTTTCCGAGACTACTTCGATGGCTTTCGCGAGCTTTTCGCTCATCACATCGCCGCCTGATTTGATTGCTTCGTCGGCGATCAGATTCTCAGCTGCCTTCTCAAAAAACTCATTCCGTGAATGAAGTCCGTTCTTTTTGATGTACGAATCCACCACCTGAATGGTTTTCTTATCGAGGTATAAACTTACCCTTTGTTTGTTTTCCGAATCCGTATCAATCCCTCCTAAAATATCGACACCAACAAGGTTATCAACCAAAAAACGCCTGTTTTTTCGATAGGTATGCAAAATCTGAAAAGAATAGCGTTATTTTTTACACCAAACCGAAAACAGGTGTCAACCTAAGAATCTTGCACAGGAAACCCTCAAAAACGGCTTGCGGTCGGCGTTGCCGGCCGCTGTGAACCGCAGCGGCGCTCACAAAAGCGTCGCTGCTTTCTCCTGTTTGCCGCCCGATTTTGAGACCTGTTTCCGACTTGTGCAATACTAACAATCGTTTGCTGCTATTTTCTTCTGCCGTAATGGTTAAGCTGTCGCCTGTGAAAGGCATCTACAGCCTGCTTGATCGGCAAAATTTTATACATCAGATTACCATTTTTGAGCGTTCCGTCGCGGTGTTCCACGACGGTGTGCTCCGTTTCGATCAGCTCTTTTTCTTCGAGCATCCGGACATATTTCATGACCGTGTTTTTGCTGCCCATTTTCAATGCTTCTGCGATAGTTTTGAAGGACGGATAGCACGTAAATGTTTTTCTGTCCTCCATTCTCATCAGGAAAGCATAGAGAGCAATTTCGCTCGCTGTCAGATCCATATTGAAGATTTCATTAGGGATCGGAAAGAAATTTCCTTTGGGTTCCGGCATTTTACCACCGCCCAACCCTGTCCGTCTTTACTTATGCTGTTTTCTTATCAATCCATTCTAGAAACTTATCCCTTGGAATCACCACCCTCGCTCCGATTTTAATTTTTGGAAAACCTTTTTCTTTTACCAACACATATGCGCTCGATTTTGATATCCCGAGCACTTCTGCGATGTCCTGCACTGACATCATCAGTGGCAAGTCATCATAGCTCTTGTACATTCATTTACCTCCTGAATTTTTTGAAAAGAAAAAGCCGGGCTAGTCAAGGAACTCTCTTGACTGCTTACGGCTTCGTAGCAACTGATTCGGTTGTGATATTGATGCCTCCTTTCTACCTTGGAGTTTTTCTATCGCTGGCTTCTTTTCATATATATTATAACACCATGTAGAAGATATGTCAAGGATAGTCAAAGTTGAATTTTAACGACAGCTCTTGACAAAGGATTCGCTTGTTTATAGAATAGAATCAGAACCATTATTGAGGCAGATGATACGATGGCAAAGCTAATTTTTTTAGAGGGCATTTCGAGCGTAGGCAAATCTACAATGGCACGCTCGCTTTGCAAGGATTTGCAAACAAACGGGCTTTCTGCGAAAGCATATGTCGAATTCGATTATACGAACCCGATTGACTTTTACTGTGTGGCATACTACCCGACAGAGGAATACGAAACGCTCCTCGCTGAGAATCCTGAATACGAAACTGCCATACGAGCCAATACGATCGACGCAGGAAAAGCGCGGCTGATCCACTACTTTGATGAAGACACGCCGCTGTTTGAGGAGCCGTTGTTGTCAGTGTTCATGGAGCGCGAGTTCTGTTACAATCCGCGCAATCCTGTTGCGCTCGAAAAGTACTCCGACGCTTATGTTGCTGTCTGGAAAAACTTCGCGGCAAATCTTGCCGATAACGAAATCATCATTTTTGACGGCTCGCTCCTTCATCATCCGCTCAATGACATGATCCGAAACTACAGCGCTACAAAAGAATCGGCGCATCGTCACATTCAGATGCTGCTGACTGCATTGGGCGGTACTGATTACGCGGTGTATTATCTTCAAACCGGGGACATCAAAAAGCAACTGACAACTGCGCATCTCAACCGAGGTCAGCAGCCGCCCGATGAAACAGAAATATCCTTTTGGCAAAATCGTTTTGACTATGATTTGCTTATGCTGAAAAGTATTGAGCACCGATCTTTTGTTATTGATAATCAGTGGGAGTCTGTTGAAAAGGAAATCCTGAAAGCCGTTCGCTAAAAAAGTGTATTCTTTGAATAAGCGTCTCAAAAAATGAGACGTGCTCAAAAATCGCCGACACCGCGCAAACGCCCTCAGTCGGGTACTTACCCTACTTTCCTTAACAAATCGCACACAGGGCGACACACGGCGAAACAGGGCTGAAAAAGCAGCAATGTCCTCTATTCTTAACAGAACCTTTGTTGCTCACGTATCGCAAAAATGAGACGTGCTCAAAAATCGCCGACACCGCGCAAACGCCCTTGGTCGGGTATTTACCCTACTTTCCTCAACAAATCGCACACAGGGCGTCACACGGCGCGATAGGTGTGAAAAACAAATTGGTTGCTATTGGCAGTGAAAAGAACAGATACCGCCCGCGGCTTGCTTTTATGCAAGAATCGCGGGCGGTATTTATCGGAGGAGATGTGATACGAGAAATCCGTTAATATTCTCTACTGAAATTATTTCTGATAAAGCGTATCACCGTTGATGATGACGCTCTGTACTTTGTCAAGGTCGATGATGATGCGGTTGCTGCCGAGGTTCCAAGCCATTTCCTTTGTGGCAGAGTACTGGAGATGCGTCGTTTCGTGGAAAACGCCGCTGTCGTCAGTCCTGCGTTCACCACCCTCATTGATGAGGATATAATATACGCTGCCGTCGTCCATGATTACCTTTGAATTGCCGTCAGTGTCGGGAACTTCAAAGCAACGGCTGCCCCAAGGCTGCATCTGCTTATCATATTTCTGATCGCATTCGCCCGAAAGAGATATGCCGAGAGGAGAAATGGTAATCTTTGTATTGCTTGCGTAGTCCTTTACCACATGGGGCGTGCTTTCACTGGTGATATCGCGCTCGAACTGGTTATTGATGGTCGTATCAATGTCAAAGCTGATATCAAAAGGCAGATCAATCAGTTTTTGCTCGCCCTTCACGTAAACCAGCTTACCGTCGTGATGAAGCCAGACGCAATCGTCTTCTGTCAGCCCGTTTTCCTCGCGCAGTTTTTGGAGCAGCAAGTCTTCTTCGTATTGCTGTCTGACGATCTCCTCATCGGACAATCCGTCGTCGCCGGTTTGCACCTCGGGCAGATCCTTTGAATAGAGAATCTTGTCGATTTTATAACCGTCCAAAACCGTGTTGTGATAGGTAACGCGGAAATCTTTCATTTCCTGCTCCATGCTGACGCCGCGTGTGTAATCGATATAGACGTTCAGGGTTTTGCGGTCGTCTGAAACGCTGCAGCGGCTGCGGGTGATCGCACCCGTTTTCTGAGACGGCTCTGCGCCGTTGAAAGAGAATTCAAAGGTATTATTTGTCAATGCACTCAGATCGCTGCTGATATTCCAGCCGTCCGCGGCAATGTCGCCGCCGTCCTTTCTGGTAACCTCCATTGCGGAGTAGGCGATCTCTCCGTCGCTCATCACGCCGAGCAGCTTAACGTCGTAGTCGTCGGACTGCACCTCAACGTTGCCACCGTCGTAAAGTCCCAAGTCATTGACATCGGCTCCCTTGAAATATCCCTTGAAAATAGATTGAATGCTGCCCGTAGCAAAAGCGCCAACCGTGCCGCCGACGAGGATTACCGCTGCCGCGAGAATGACAATAAACTTCTTGTTGAATTTCTTCTTCGTATTTTTCTCTGCGTTGATCTGCATCAATACCTCACTTTTTATCTTGTCGATGTCGATATCAACAGGTACGTTCTCCTGAATATCGAGGTTCATCAGTTCGTCGTCCAATTCGGTGAAAACTGTCTTGAATGTTGTTTTCATATCGCGTAACTCCTTTCAATCAGTTTTGTCTTGATTTTTTCGCGCGTTCGCCTGAGCTTGGATTTCACGGTTTCGAGGTTGATTGACATTTCCGCCGCGATCTGAGATACGGTCTGATTGTAGTAATAATATCGAATCAGTATCTCTCTGTCGGGCAGAGGAATTTCTGTTATGACCTCTCTGAGCTCCCGGTGAATATCCTTTTTCTCCGTTTCATTCGCAATCGAAAAATTATCCTCGGGATCGTAATCGTCAATATTGAGTACGGCTGTATTCTTTAAGCTCTTTATCTTATTCAATGCGCGCGTTTTGGCAATGCTGCAAAGATAACCCTTCAGCTTGCCCTCCTGCACCTTTTCCGCGTTGTTCCATAGCGTGACAAATACATCGGCGGTCACTTCTTCGATATCTTCCTTTGTAAGACTTCCCTTTGATGTGTTGTAAATAACGGAAGCCACAAACCGCGACTGCTGTTCAATGATCTGCGACAACGCTTTTTCGTCGTGTTTTTTCAGCTTTTCCACAAGCCTGTCCCGCATGAAGTTCATCCCCTTTTCTGTGCTCTTGAAGCGCTTCTATTCATTATAACACCGATAAACAGTGTTTGGGTGCAAAATTAATAAAAAAATCCTGACTCAAACTTCTTTCAAGCTTTGAGTCAGTTTAATTAACATGTCGCACTCGTTGCCTTTGGGGACATCGCATTCATATTGTACAGATCTTTTTCGGGTTATCTTTGATTAGTATCGCAAATTTTGAACAGCCCTGTTGCTCGGTTTTTACTATACACTACGTGTATAGTAAAAAGTGTGACTGCTATAGGCTAATACGGATATGCTCACTGCCAACCCGGCGAAACGAGTTGTCGCTCAAAAATCGTGACAAAGGATCAACACCGCGCAAACGCCCATGGTCGGGTACTTACTCTACTTCCCTCAACAAATCGCACACAAGGCGACACACGGCGAAACAGGGCTGAAATATCTGTATCTCCCCCACTGGAATAGTATTTTTATCAGTGCTATTCTGCGTCGCAAAAAATGAGACGCGGTCAAAAATCGCCGACACCGCGCAAACACCCTCAGTCGGGTACTTACCCTACTTTCTCCAACAAATCGCACACAGGGCGACACACGGCGCGACAGGTGTGAAAAAACAATTTGGTTGCTATTGGCAGTGAAAAGAACAGATACCGCCCGCGGCTTGCTTTTATGCAAGAATCGCGGGCGGTATTTATCGGAGGAGATGTTGTACGAGAAATCCGTTAATATTCTCTATTAGAATTATTTTTGATAAAGCGTATCACCGTTGATGATGACGCTCTGTACCTTGTTGAGATTGATGATAATGCATTTATCACTGCGGTAATACGTCGACGTGTCTGAGTGCCGGCTTATTATTAATCCGCTTTTCTCTCACCTAAATTGCATGGATCACTTGTTGGGAGCTAAGATTGCCTTGATCGGGTAGTTATCGATGGTGAACGTGTCCTTGCTGTCGAGAGAGATGGAAGTGAAGGTTTCTTTGGATCCAAGTTTTTCGTTTAGCTGGCTATATGCTCTTTCAATAAGACTGTCCTTCATTTCGGACATATCCGTCCATTTTCCGTCATGATAAAGATAACTTTCTCCCCTATTTACAATTCCTTTCACGTTGAGCCCCGTCGAAAATTTTGTTGAATACGGAAAGGTCTCGGTGTAGACGACGCTGCCGTCATCCCCGGAACGCTTCATTGTCAGAACAACAGAGTACCGTTCGCCTTTTTTGAGCGGGTATTCTCCTTTCAAATCTATTTTGTGGTAGCCCGCAAAGGTGTGCCGGTTTTCTCCCTTTTCCAGAAGCCTGCCGGAAGAAGGGGTATCGTCAACATCGCCGTATATCTCATATTCGACCTCCGTATCAGGCATGATAACTCACCGCTCCGCCACAGCGATTGTCATTGCATTGATAAACCGTTCCCTTATTCACCGGCTTTTTCAGTGCCACCGGACACCCCTCCTGTCAAGCGGAACAGTATACCACAAAAAAAGAAAAGTCCAGAGAAAATCGGATTTTCTTTGATTAGCGTCGCAAAAAATAATAATTTTAAGGCGAATAACAAAAACAGCAGCTTCCGCTTTCGTTGCGAAGGCTGCTGTTGTTGATTGCAACACACTGTTGCAGTGGTCGATTTAGTGATGAGTGATTTCTATCACAGGATTTTTGATTGCGTTGATGCTGACCCTTCCGCCGATCGGGAAGGTGATCATCGGGAAAACGTGCCCGAAATCAACGCCGAACAGAACGGGAATATCCTTCGGCAGCTTTTCGGCAATAATCTTTCGGATGACGTCGGCGCTCATTTTGCAGCTGTCATCAAATCTGCCGAACACAATGCCCCTGATGTTTTCCTTGCCGTATGCCTGCAAAAGCGACTGGAGATTGCGGTCAAATTCATAGACAAAATAATCGCCCATGATATTGTCGTCCTCGAGGAACAGCACGGCGTCGTCAGTCTTCGGCATAAACTGCGTTCCCTGAAGCAGATTGAGCGTGCATAGGTTGCCGCCGATGACGGTTCCCTCGCAGAAGCCTTGCTGAATGACAGTATACTCCTTTGCGGTTTGAGAAGGTTTTATCGTGAGAATTTCGTCATTCATCACGCAGCCAAAGAAAGCCCTTTGCGTGTATTCGGCTTCCTCGTCAAAGCCGAAGGTACTGAAATGCGCGCCGTGGTACGTAACAAGCCCTGTCTTGGCATAAACGGCGTGAAGCAGCGCGGTGATATCCGAATACCCGCAGAGGATTTTCGGGTGCTGTTTGATGATTTCATAATCAATATGCTCCAATATCTGATTGACATTGAAGCCGCCGATCGCCGTCAATACCGCCTTTACATTGTCGTCGAGAAACGCCTCGTGAATATCATCCACTCTGGATTGAATGCTCGATGAATACCATTCATCCATTTCTTGGCTGTGCTTTGAAAATGTCACCTTGAAGCCTTGATTTTCAAGATAAGCCAACGCCTTTTCGTACTTTTCAACCCATACGGCAGCTAAGCTGCGCGACGGCGCGATGACTCTGATTTCATCGCCTTGTTTCAGTTTTTGAGCAAGCATCATATCCACACCTCTAATTATATCCACCATTCCGGCGTGATGTCTCCGAGCTTTACAATTCTTTTCGCTTGATAATCGACCATGATTTCAATGTCATTGTATGTTTCGGGCATCAGTTGCACCATCAGCTCGCGGCAGGCTCCGCACGGTGCGCCGTTAGCGCCGTCACTCATAACACAAATGACCTTGTCGATTTCCTGTTCGCCGTTGGTAATCATATTGAAAACAGCGTTTCTCTCCGCACAGATACCGAGCGTTGAACATGTATCGATGCATACGCCTGTATAGATTTTTCCCGATTTTGACAGAATTGCTGCGGCGACCTCACCGCAGGTGACATACTCTGATAGCCTTCGTTCATTCAGAACGGCTTTTGCCGCCTCAAGCATTTCAGTCCAAATTTTATCCATTATCTTCTCCTAAGATCATCTTATCAACAAATTCGGTGTCCCTTGCTGTCAGCTCGACCCACGCGGGGCGAAAACCGCACTTGATCGCGTTGCGGACAGATTTGATATTCGACCACGCGGCGCAGTAAAACGGCACCTTGCCGAGCTTTAATATTTCAAGCGCCAGTTTGCTTGTCACGGCGGTGGCGACGCCCTTTCTTCTGTATGCGGGCAGCACGTCAACGCCTATCTGGTACATCGTTTCACAGTCGGCGGAACAGCCCGCAAGCCCGATCAATTCACTATCATCATACGCGCCTACTGCCAAAACATCTCTTTCTCTGTTGTCAAAGGTCAGGCAATGCTCCCATTGCTCCGAATACAGATTTTCTAAATCCGCTTGCTGTAAAACGCGCAGCTCAAAGCCGCAGTCCGGCTCTTTGAGCTTGGTAACATCGGGCAGGAAATACTCAGCCATAAAGCAGACCTTCAAATCAAACGGCGCGAGCAAGTCGTTCAGCGCGTTGATGTTAGGCGTTTCAAAGCAGCAATAAGCGGGATATTTGCCAATGTACTCCGTTACCGCAGATTTAGCCCTTTCACTAACCTGTGCCACAATGTTGCTGCCGTAAGAAACAAGGTCGCATTCCAATGGCAAAGGAAGGTATTTTCTCGCTTGTGTATTTATTTTAGAAATCGTCACAAGATTCCGCTCCGACAAAAAATCTTCCGCATTACAATTGCAGTCATATGCCGACTGCCGCAAGGCGATTTCCATTATCTCGTTATTAGTCATTTTCGTCAATCCTTTTTAGCTCAAGGTCAGTGTAGCTTTTTTCTGTTCACTCAACTTTTTCTCCACAGAACGGGCAGCGCTGCTTGATGCATTGCTGATTCAAATGTGATAACTCGCATCTGCTGACTTATCTGAACTTCTCCAAACGGAATAACCTCTCCTCATCGGGGCGGTCAATGCCGTTTTTGTATTCATAGCCGAGCTTTCTGTAAAATCCGACACCTGTGATCGAAGCAGGAACCTCGACGCGCTTTGCGCGGAAAAAATACTCGTCCTGTTCAAGCGTTTCAATGATTTTTCTGCCAATTCCTTTTCCCTGACATTCGGGCAGGACAAAGATGGTAAACAGGCTGCTCTCCGTTTCGCTGCCCCAATAAGGCCCGATCGCGCCGCAGCCGATGATGGTATCGCATTCCTCAGCGACATAGAAATGCGTCCAGCTTGCACGCTCCGACACACCGGCAGGCTGCATTTTCTTTTCCCATGCATTGACAGCCTCGGCGGAATAGTCCTTGCTGTTGGAGGTTTTCAGGGTATGTATAATCAATGCCGAAACCTTTTCGGCGTCGTCTTCACGAAATCTTCTGATAATCATTTTCTTTCCTCAATTCTGTTAAATCATCTGTTATTATTGTAGCATACGGAATGAGCAGAAAAACATCCATCCACCTTAAATTGTCATTAAACTGTTTTCTCATATCAGGCGAAATTCGACTCCTTTTTCCGATTCACTTTACTGTTTATTAATCTGCTCCCGCACCTTGTCATAGTATTCCCTGTATCGCTCAGCGCTTGATTTTATCGCAAGCTCCGATTCCGCGTATTCGAGCAGTCCGGCTGCGTCGACCCATTTGTATTCGGTCGTTTCGCCTTCCTGAAGAACGATCGCGTCCTTATCGCAGTCGACCTTTGCGAGATAGGAATAGATCAGACTTGGACTGCGTGTGCTTAAGGTGATTTTGACAAGCTCAAAGCTCTCGCACAAAATACCCGTTTCTTCAAACAGCTCTCGTTTGGCGCACTCCTCGGGACCTTCGCCGAGCTGAGCGGAACCGCCGGCGCTCGCCTCCCAATAGCCCGGATAAATGTCCTTGCCGGGGTGCCGTTTTGTCAACAGATAAGTGCCGTCGCGGTGCTGCACCAAAATATCACTCACCAGATGGTAACGCCCGTCGGGGATATCCATGTAATTGCCGTGGCGCCGTTCCCAGACCTCTCCCGTTCGCTTGCCGTCTTTGTCGTATAAATCCCATAATTCCATATCCGTTACTCCTAAATCAGCTTTCCGTAAGAATTTCTGATGACTCCGTTTTTATCATTTGAAATTTCCTCTTTTCAGACCGTGATCTCTATCTGATTTCCCTCGACAGCGATGATACAGCTCTCGTAATATCCGTCGCCGGTTGTACGCGGTCTGCTCAACACTTCGTACCCGTCGGCTTTCAGCAGGGCTGTTAATTCATCGACCTTCTCCGCGCTTCCCACGCTGAAGGCAACGTGAGCGTATCCGGTGCGGTCAACGTCCTTTGCCGGGTCTGACGTTTCCGGCTTATTCATGATTTCCAGCCTTGCGCCACCGTCAAAGGAGATGAAATACGAACGAAAACCCGTGTTTTGATTGTGATACAGCTCGTTTGCTTTTCCGCTCAGATAAGTGACAAAGAAATCCCTTGCCGCTTCCAAATCATTTACATACATCGCTATGTGTTCGATTTTCATTTTCAGACCTCATATTGTTTTATATCTTCTTCACAAAACAGATAATCCTGTTTGCTTCCCGAAAGCCTGTACCGAAGTGAAATTGTCGGCTGATCTCATTGTCAAGCTCGCAGTCGCTTGCAAATTCCGTGCAGGATTTTTCTTTTGCCCACTGTTCACAACAAGCCAAGAGCTGTTTTGCGCAGCCCTGTTTGCGGTAGGATTCTTCAATAAATATTCCTTCCAAATAGCCGACAGGACTTCGGGACGTTCCTTCCACATAATCGTGCCGCAATCCGCACTGAGCAAATCCGACAGTCTTGTCGCCGTCCGTCATAAGAAACACCGCGCAGTCGGGATTGTTTATCGCCGCGGCAAAGCCCTCCGCAAGCTCCTCAACCGTGTGGCTTGTCCACATTTTTGCCGCCAATGCCGCAATATCATAAACATTTTCGGCGGCAGCTTTTTTGAATTGAATCTCCATATTGCTCCTCATATCAAATGATGATTTCGGTCTTAAAAAACTTCTCCTGAAAATCCGTTTTATCGGCAATCTCTTTCTTGCTAAATGACACGTTTTCAGGGCATACGACCCACTTGTCTTCCACGTCGTCAAGTCGGTGAATGACCGCAACGACCTTACCGCTAAAGCTTTTGACCGGCTCGTTTACGCCGAGAATGTACGCGTCCTGCCATTCGCCGTCGGCAGCCTTGACGCCCTCAACATAACCGTAGTTGATCGGATAGAAAATATCATGATGCTTCGGGTGAATACTGCCCATCGGGCGATCGACCGTCACGGTGACAAATGAACCGATGATGTGATCGCTTCTGAGCAATGTGCCGTCAAGATCGGAAACATACAGTGTTTTCATTCGCATAACTCCTTTATGGCTCGCTCTTGTTCTTATTATATCATCAATATTTTACCACTGATTCATACGGAGCGCAAGGCAAACCAAATCAGTTTTTCGACACCGCCAGCAAGTGGCACGACAAGCCGATGATCTGCAAATATGGTTGTCAAGAAAAAATCTCGCTCATATGGCAAAGCGTTGGAATTTGAAAAACGGTATTCTTTGAATAAGCGTCGCAAAAAATGAGACGTGGTCAAAAATCGCCGACACCGCGCAAACGACCTTGATCGGGTACTCACCCTACTTTCTCCAACAAATCGCACACAGGGCGACACACGGCGAAACACGCTCGAGAAAACCAATTACACTGAAAAAAGCCAAAAGAGTTGCAGCCCTATTTTCCAGGGCTGCGATTTTTTTATTCATCGGTGTGCAGTGCTTCCACCATCAGTCTTACGCCCAATCGAAAGCCGCTGATAAAGCCTTCGCATTCGTTCAGACAATTCAGCTCTGTCACTGCGTCTTTGAATTTTCCGAACAGCTCGATCTCGCTTTCTCCAAATTGATGTCGCTGTTGATCAAACCGAGGACTTCGCCCGTTCTCAATCCGGTGTTGAGCATCAGCAGATATGCTGCCGCTTGGTGATGCTTCAAAGCACCCTTCTTATTCCTTGTAAATACCGTTTCCCTCAAGCGAAGTATTTCTTCATCGGTCAAAACAGTGACGGCGTCGCTCTGAGCAAGGTTTTCTTTGTTCTGCGCCGCGAAGAAATTCGCTTTTTTGATCATACGGACATATGCCATCGGATTTTTCGGAATGTACTCTTCATAGCAAAGATAGCGGAAGTATTCATTGAGCAGGCTATAGACGTGCTTGACAGTCGAATGCGCATAGCCCTCATTCATCATTTGCGTAAGGATTCCGTTCAAGTCCGCGGAGTTGATCTCTGATATGATCATATCACCGATTCTCGGGTAGATATAACGCTTCGCGCAGTCTTCTTTTCTGTCGTAAGTCACTCTCTCAACCGAACCGTACTGAAACACCTCCAGCCATTTCTGCATACTTTTTCTCAGCGGCTTATTCGCTTCATCCGCTTCAGCGACCTCTTTTTTGAAAACCTCGATATAGTCACTGATCTTTTTTAGTACAGCTTTCTTCGTCGGCGCGCAAAAGCATTTTCTTCTGTACACACCCTGCTCATCGTGATAACTCACCATACCGCCCCAACGATTGTCTTTGCGCTTATAAACTGTTCCTTTGTTCAGAAGCTTTTTCAGTGCCATTGGACCGCCTCCTGTCAAGCCAAACAGCATACCACAGGAATCGAAAAAGTCCAGAGATAATCGGATTTTTTTGATTGGCGTCGCAAATTATTTTATTTTATATAATCACTTGACAACCACTCAAAACTGAGTATAATGCAGTATAACCACAGGTGAATTTGTGTTATTTTTGAGGTAGAAATGATTTATTATATTTCCGATATGCACTTTGAGCATAACAACGTGATTCGATACGACAATCGCCCGTTTGATACTATCACACAAATGGATGAGGTACTGATAAATAATTGGAATGCACGTATTTCCGACAAAGATACCGTGTATGTTCTCGGCGATGCATTTTTCAAGGGCGAAGAACGTAGCCTTGAAATACTCCGTCAATTGAAGGGTCGCAAACATTTGATTAAGGGAAATCACGACCGCGTCAAAGGTCGTTTGGGGCAGGAATGGGAATCAATTCAGAATTACGCTGAAATCACAGACGGCGAATACTTTGTTGTGATGAGCCACTACCCGATGATGTTCTATAACAGGCAGCACTACGGCGCGGTAATGCTCTATGGTCATGTACACAATACCCGCGAATGGAAGCTCATCGAAAAATGGAGACAGGAGCTACGGCGGATGGATATTTCCGCGCAAATCATAAACGTCGGCTGCATGATGGATTATATGAACTATACACCGAGAACACTGGAGGAATTGCTCCGGGCAGATATAGAAAAGCAAGACAGGGAGAACACAACAAATGAGCAAGACAATCATTGAATTCAGTATCCCGACTGATGTTTATGAACAGGCAAAGGTAATTTGTGAGCGTAACGGATTGACCGTGGAAGAAGCTTGCGTCCGTTTTCTTGAAGCCACAGTTGCCTGCAGAGATTTGCCGTTTCCTTACACACAGCAGGATATCGAAGACGCCAAAAAGTTGGGAGTGACAATGGTATGATTTTTGTAACAGGCGATTGCCACAGCGAGTTTCAGAAGCTTTCGACGTCTGCATTTCCCGAACAGCGCGAAATGACAAAGGACGATATTGTGATTATCTGCGGTGATTTCGGCGCGGTCTGGAACGCAGACGGAGTGAGCAATTCGGAAGCCTACTGGCTGAACTGGCTTGACGAAAAGCCCTTTACGACCGTCTTTGTCGACGGCAATCACGAAAATTTCGACCGTCTGAACAGCGAATTTGAGGTTGTGGATTTTCACGGCGGAAAAGCGCATAAAATCAACAACAGCGTTTATCACCTCATGCGCGGAGAAATCTATGATTTTGAAGGAAAGAAATTTCTTGCCTTCGGCGGCGCAAGGTCGCACGATATCGACGACGGTATTCTCTCGTGGGAGGATTTTGACACGCAGGAAGAGTTTAAAGAAACCGTCCGCAAATGGAGAAAGCAGCGCAAGATTTTCCGAATCAACCATGTTTCGTGGTGGGCAGAGGAGCTGCCTTCTGACGAGGAAATCCAAAACGCCGAACGAAACCTTGAAAAAGTGAATTTTGAGGTTGACTACGTTCTCTCCCACTGCGCACCGCAGTCAATCGTTTCTTGGCTCATGGGTGGATATACGAAACCCGATAAGCTGACAATGTATTTCGAGGACTTGGCGCAGCGACTGAAATTCAAAAACTGGTTTTTCGGTCACTATCACGATGACAGAAAAATCATGGGCAAGTTTATCTTGCTCTACGACCAGATTGTTAGGATACAATAAAGTGAACCGCTACAGCGAATAACGCAAAACAGCAGCTTCCGCTCATATTGCGAAGGCTGCTGCTGTTTTATAATTTCCTTTCTTTCGATTTTTTTATGCTCCATTTTTTCTCTGATTGGTTGATAAACAGAGGTAAAAGCTCATTAAGGCTGTCGACCGAATAATCCGACTGTTGAGCTTCTGTCATCTGTTCTGAAAGTCCGCCGAAGCCCTGTTTGATCCACACTGTTTTCATACCGATTTTTTTAGCGGGTATTATATCATTATCAATTCTGTCACCGACCATTACCGCTTCTTCGGGCTTGCAGTTTGCACGTTCGAGAGCAAGTTGGAAAATACGCAGATCGGGCTTTTCGACGCCTTCCTCGGCGGAAGCGATTACGAGGTCAATGTATTTCAATAAGCCGAGTTTTTTCAATCGTTCTTTGCTGCCGGGATTTTGGTTTGCAATGATACCGATTTTGTAACGCTCACTTAACTCTTTCAAGATATTTTCAGCTTCAGGGTAAGCGTATTCATCATTACTGTTCCAAGGAGCCTTTTTCAGACCAAATGTTTCAACCACCCTGTTATAAGCGTTTTGGTCGTATTTTGCAATCTTTTCCATTATTTGATAAAAGTCATTATAGCTGATATCCGTATTTGCTATCGTTTTTTTGATCCTATTTTTGTACGCATCACTTTCGTCAACCAGTGTAGAGCCGATATCAAAGAAAATCCATTTCACTTTATTCATGAGTATTATCTCAATCTCCCATAAGCATTCCTGATTACTCCGCCCGAAAGAAGATAGTTCTTTACATTCTTTGGTAAAGAGGTATTTTCAGGCAAAGCAGAGCAATCGGTTTGTTTTGTATTGAACAGCCATTTGTCCTTATTGTTTTTAAGGATGATGATACTGCCCGTGCTGCTTGGTTTTGCCGTCGCCGTACTGAATGGAAAATTTCGGGCACAAATGCAAGCAGCGCAGACATAGCGTGCAGTGCTCCTTTACCCATACGGGCTTTCTGTTTTGGATTTCGATAGCCTGCACAGGACATTGCTTTGCGCACAAGCCGCAGCCGATACAAGAATCTTCAACATAGAAATTACTCGTCATGCGCGCTTTCAGATACATTTTATCGGACATCGCACGGACAAAATACGGAGCCTTGGGCGTGGCGCGGTTGCCCTTTATCTTTGCTTTGATATTTTCGATCAGCACTGCGAGGTTTTTATCGGCTTCAACATTTTGACGGCGCACTTTTTCCGCATCGCTGAGGTTGAACATGGGCGTCCAGTTATCGGGCATTTTCAGGCTGAACGCCGCGCTGAGGCTGACACCTTTCTTTTGCAAAAGCTTCTTCGCATCCGTTCCGCTGCAGCCCGGTGTGGTGCCGTAGGTCGCTATAGCAAAGGCATAATTCTCCCCCTCTGCCGTAATGCTTGCTTTCTCCAAAAACTCGCGCATAATGGCAGGCATCTCCCAAAAGTGCGTGGGAAATACCATTCCGAAAATCTCACCCTTTTTCAAGTCTATTCTGCCGTCGTTGTTCTCAACAGGAACTGCCTTGTCGCCGATCGCCGCCGCGATTTGTTCGGCAACATATTTGCAGTTGCCCGTTCCGCTGAAATAGAGTATCATCCGCTCACTTCCTTTTCATCCGGTAATTTGATAACTGTATTATTGTTCTGATTCATTAGTGCGTGATTCTATATAGGTAATAATGCTTTCTTTATCCTTCTCAGAATCATCCCACCAAATATATGATGACTCCAGCATACGTCTTAGTAAAGCAGGTTGATACACCTTTCCCAATCGGAAATTCTCAACAAGTTTATTTGAAATAACCACTTCAACGAAATTCCGGCTATATCTTGATAGCCCAAGTACAACTATTTTTTCCATTCCATCACACCATTGAGCAGGCGCAATATATACCTTCGTTCCTCCTGAGAAATGTTTTGAGCCATATCGGATCTCATGTTCTTCACCATAAGGATGTTTTTCTATTATATTTCCAACAAGACACCAACGCCATATGTAATTTTTTTCGTCTTTGTTCATATTTACCCCTTCTTTCGATACGCCCACAATTTTCCTTTCCTGAAGCGGAAAATCAGTCCTTTATTTACCATCTCATTCAGCACGCGGTTGGCGGTAGCTGCCGAGATTGACAGCAGATTGCGAACGTCTCTGTTGGCGATTTCATCGTATTTGGACAGATAATCGAGGACTGCCTGCTCTCTGCTTTCCGCTCTCGGCTTCACTTTTAACGGTTGAGCGGTAACTTCCAAGAGCGCGTCCTTGATCGCCGACAGCATAAACTCGATGAAGCAAGTGGAGTCGGCAGCGTTATTGGCGTTGTTGATTGCCAGATAATACTCGCTCTGACGGTCGTGTATAATTGATTCAACAGGCACCCATGCAAAGAGCGGATTCCACTTTGACAACAGCAGCGTATGCCACAGCCTGCCGATGCGTCCGTTTCCGTCGGAAAAAGGATGTATCAGCTCAAACTCATAGTGAAACACACAGCTCTTGATCAGCAGAGGGTTTTCGTCATTCTCTGTCCAGTCCAGCAATTCTTCAACCAACTGCGGAACATACGCGGGCAAGGTGCCGAAATGCAGGATATTGCCCTGAGAATCCACCACACCGACCGGTCGCAAGCGGAACTCTCCAGCATCGTCGCGCAGACCTCTTACCATAACGGCGTGCGCTGTCAGCAGGTCGTCTATCGAATACGGGTTCAACTCGTCAAGCCTGTCATAGATTTCAAAGGCGTTTTGCACCTCCGCGATGTCCTTCGGCGGCGCCAATACGCGTTTGCCCGACACGACCGCCGTGACCTGATCCAAGCTAAGTGTGTTCTGCTCAATCGCCAGCGAAGAATAGATGGTCTTAATGCGGTTGCTTCTTCTTAACTGCGGCGAACGCGCGGCTTCACTAAGCGATGACATAGAGCCGACCAGCTCGGATATTTCAGATGTCAGCCTTAGTATTTTCGTATTGATTTGAAACGGATATTTCTGCATAACAATCACTCCGCTATCAGTATACCACTTCATCTCTCAAAAATCAATTCATCTCTCATATTTCTATCAAAAATGAGAGATGAAAAAGTTATTTGGTAATTCCGACAGGTTACATTAACCCGTACTCTTTGATTAGGCGTCGCAAATTTTGATTTCTATGCTCGGCGTGAGTGAAAAAACAGAGCATCACTCTTGCCCTGTTCACGCCAAAATTCTTTTACAGAATAACCAATAGCATCAAAATAGCATCAATAATATTTTGCAGATACAAAAATGGCTTGAAATCGGCATATCTATGCGCTTTTTTTGCTTTCTACATTGGCTCCAAAACCGCGTGCCGAGGGTTCAAGTCCTTCTGCCCCTGCCAAACTCAAAAGTCCGAAAAACGGCTTGAACAAGCCATTTTTCGGACTTTTCTCTTTGCTATTCTCTCTTGAAAAACTCACGGCGCGCGGTCTGAAATTCCCTTTTTGATGCTCAAAATGAGCAGCAAAAGTGCATCCGGCGGTAACAAATCCAACATTTCCGTCCGGCACAGCATCAAAAGAGCATCAAAATATTCTGTGAAAATCGGAAGCAGAAATAATAATTTTTCTGAAAAATCCTACTTTGCGATATTTCTATAGTACAGTGGAATTTCCCTTATCTTTGATTAGGCATCTCAAATTTTGACATGAATTTTTACATGAAAACCTGTTCAAAAAAGATTAAAGATTCTTCAATATCTCAATAAATCTATCCATCGTATAGGAACCCGGAATCTCCATATCCTTATGCTCAAAGACCATATAATACTTGAATTGAGTGCCGCATATTGAATCCCACTTTTTTCCAAGCGCAAGCCTTGCTTCGCTTTCATTGTTCTTTAGCTGTTCACCCTTGGCTTCAACAAGCACAACGATACCGGTAGTTGTCTTGACAATAAAGTCGGGAAAATGATTGATAAACCCGTTTATTCTAAACCCACGCTTACTGATGTTGCGATGCCACCAGACAACGTTATCGAGCGAAGCGATATTGCTAATCAGCTTGAATTCAAATTTGTTCAGGTCATCACACTCTGCCGTGTAAAGTGATTTATCCAAGCTGGTAAAGCTGACAGAAGGTCTTATTACACTTGGAAATACATATGCGTCGTCAGCTCTGCAAACGATCTTATTCATTTCGATAAGGTCGTAAAACTTCTTACGGCGGTAGTCCGTTTCATATTCGTCAATTTTATCTCTGATTTTGGAAGCATAGAACGGGATTGAGCTTTCCATTGCGTTTAGCGCGTCCTCGTCCATTTCACTGATGACGCGGGTAACATACGCCGTTACTTCCTCTGCTGCATAGCGGTTGTTTTTATTGATCTGTGCCGTAAGCGAAGAAGCGCAAGCATCAATGCGGTGTTCACTTGAAATCGTCCGCAAATATTCTCTGATCTGGTCGCTTTCCGATTTAGATGCTCTGCGGTACTTCGGAATTGCTTCACCTTGCGCCGCAACATCAATCTCATACATTTCTCCCGTCGCCAAGTTAAACTTGATGTCTGCAGGTATTTTATTGAGTGAAAAGCCATCGGACAGGTTTTCTTTTTCAAGCGGCGTATAGCCATTGTTGAACAAATTCGGCGTACTCTTGAGGAAAAACTGCGGAATACGCAAAGAAGCCGCATCTTCCTTAAATTGCTCCTGCATAGGATATTGATTCAAAATATCGCCTAAATCACCGCCTAAGAATCCGTCATTACTTTCGTCGTTTAGTTCCTCGTCGTATTTCTCTGTTGCCTGTGTCGCTGTAGCAACCATCGTTTCGATTGTATCGTCGCCGCCTACAACAGAAGTATCCACACGGAAATCGTCGGGAATTTCCGTATCAAACCAATCAGCGCCGCTATCTGTTGTTACTGCGGCAACTTCCGGCTCCGAAATGGTTTGTTGTTCGCCATCATCAGGCGTAAACGGTGCCTTTTCAATCTCGCCGATACGGTAATCCTTCTTGCTGAATCCTGCCTTGTTCAAGCCGACGACAATATCATCGAGCGTCGTGCGGAAATCCCTTGAAGAAGTAAGCACATACGAGGTATTGAGCAAGGGCATTTTGTGTTTCTTTGCGTAGGGTTGTCTGAGAATCCTGCCGAGTATCTGTTCTACGTCCACTCTGGAGGTTTTGTTTGCCACAGAAGCGAGGATATACGCAAACGGGCAGTCCCAGCCCTCTTTGAGTGCGTTTACCGTAATGATATATCTGATTTCACAATCGGTGCTTAACAGATTAACGCCCTTCAATTCGTTCACATCTGATGTTTTTATCGCAATTTGCTTTTCAGGGATTCCAATTGCTATTAGCTTTTCTTTTAGTTTTTCAAATGTAATTTTACTTGCTTTTGTTTCTGCCTGAAACAGCACGATCGGTCTGATATATTCGCCGCCGAGCTGCTGTTCTGTCTGCGCCTGCTGCTCGATACTGCCGCGCAGTTTTATTGCGTCGCGCAGAACGTCCTTCACGTTGTCGCGGTTATACACGACAACGGGCAGTTTGACCATATTCTCTTTTTTCAGTTCACGAGCGTCCACATACGAAATAATGTTGCTGTTCTTCCTCGGCGTCGCGGTTAAATCGAGGATGAAAGACGGATTAAGGTTGCCAAGCATTTCTACACTGAGCTTTGACTGCGCGTTATGACTTTCATCTACAACTGCAATCGGCTCCAAGTGGCGCAGAGCCTGAATCAAAGCCGTTTCATCGGTGTCGGCTAACAGAACATCGTCGTCCTTGAAATACTCGGCGAAACGCTGTAAATTGCCGTTCTCCTGATATACCTTCCGAACGTCCTTCTTCTTGCTGTCAACGCGCAGAGAAGCATAGCTCAACACGCAGATCGTCAGCATTTCCCTGACGGTATCGGGAGAGAAGTTCTGCCCGTTCAAAAGCTGCTCTTTGGTATAAACACCGACCTTGCCCGAAAAATCGCGGTCAATCTTCTGTCTGTACGGATGATTGACATCGGATAAAGTGTTGATCGTCTGCTCGATGATCGCGTCGGAAGGCGCAAGCCAGACAACTACCTTTGGCTTATCCAAAGGCATTTTGTCAAAAATGGGTTTCAGCGAGGAACACGCCATAAACGTTTTGCCGCCGCCTGTGGGTACTTTAAAGCAGATGTGCGGAACGCCTTTGATTTCGTCCCGATACTGCGGAACGCCGCCAAATCCTACGGCAATGTCCTGTTCAGCCCAATACTGCTTCCACGCTTCAACCATATCGTATTCATTTAAGAAGCCGAGATAAGAAGATAGGTTTCTCAACACTCGCTTTTGGTAATTTTTTAGTTCCATAATGCACCTTATAACTTCGTAATATCTCTCGGAATTTTCTTGAACGTGATGTTGTACTTTTCAAGCTCGCTGTCGCTGAGCGTACACAAATCCGCGTAAATCACATAGGCTCCTGCCTTTGTCTGAATGGTGTTCAGGAAATCGTTGTTCAAGGTTGTGATCTGCTCTTTTTCATAGTAGAAATAATAAGCGTTATCGACATATTTTCCGAGATAATAAGGCTCGTCAGCCTTGTGAGGCTCCAACGTCTGTTTTGTTTCGGTGAAATAAACGTACTTCCTGATTTCGTCCTCACCGATTTCCTCATTGAGCATTTCGCCGTTGAAGATAGGCTGTCCGAGTTCGTAATAGCTGAAATCGCCGTCTGTGCCTTCAACAGCTTTTTTGCCGTCGCCGTAGCCGTTGATGACACGGCGTACTCTTTCGGCGGTAATGGAATCGGCGTAATCCATCATTTCAATGAGGATGAACTTGCGGCTGCCGCCGTCAGCCTTATTCATATTCAGTACGGCGTGTGCGGTTGTGCCGGAGCCTGCAAAAGAATCGAGGATGATAGAATCCTTATCGGAAGCGATTTGCAGAACTCTTTCAATTAAGCGAGAAGGTTTTGGTGTATCAAATGCTGATTTGCCGCCAAAAATAGCTTTTAGCACTTTAGCAGCTTCGTCAGTGTGTCCAACCTCAGCATACTGCCAAAGGTTAGTAACCACACGACCTCCCATTTCTTCCAAATATCTTTTACAGGCAATGCCGCCCTTTCCCTTATTTGTGAAGTATAAAAGAGGCCATTTGCCTGCTTCATATCGTTTTACACTTTCAGTCTTAACTTCTTCAAAGGGCTTGGATAATACTATGGAATTGATTGTTTCAGGTACAATATCGGACTGTCCGCAAATGCCAACACGCTTTTCATAATCATCTAAAGGCTGTAGAGTGTAATCAGCCCATTCGGACATTATACTTAACATTTGTTCTTGTCCATAAGTCCAGTGTCTCCCGTTAGGTGGATATAGATATTTCCCCGTTATTGGATGCTGAATTGCATAAACCATACCCGGATGTGTTGAAGCTCCCGGCGCACTTGCGTCTCCGGATTTCCATACTTTATCATCGCCGTCCGGTGATGAATACCTTTCATCCATATCAGCCGTTCTCGGCAACTTGTTCGGCTGCCAATTCGGTTGCTTACTGTAGCAGAGAATATGCTCTACTTCGCTGACAATGCCCTTTGAATCGTTACGGGTTGAATATGTCCTCTGCCAAGAAATATTGGAAACAAAGCAGTTCGAGCCGAAAATCTCGTCACAAATCATTTTGAGATTATACAGCTCGTTATCATCTATGCTGATAAAGATAACACCGTCCTTCGCCATCAGCCTGTGAAGGAGCTTTAGGCGCGGATACATCATGCAAAGCCACTTGTCGTGACGGCTCAGATCCTCGCCCTCCTGACCGACGACCTTGCCGAGCCATTTTCTGATTTTCGGATCGTTGACGTTATCGTTATATACCCAATTCTCATTACCCGTGTTGTACGGCGGATCGATATAGATGCACTTGATTCTGCCCTCGTACTGCGGCAGCAGCGACTTCAACGCTTCCAAGTTGTCACCGTGAATGATCATATTCTCGCTGCTGTTGTCCTCCGCGTGTTTTCCGTCCTTGCCAAAGCTGTACTGCCGCTCCAATACCTTGTACGGAACGTCCAAATGATGATTCACAACCTTGCTCTTTCCAATCCAATCAAGTGTGGGCATTATTGTCTTCTCCTCTTCCCAAATGGTTATGCAAAACCTCTTCGCGCTTCATTACAGGTACTTCATCTTTTCCCAATGACTTACGTAAATCGTTTTCCAATGTTTTTCTTGAAATGATTTCAAGATTATCAAAACTGGCTATTTGCTTACCATCCAAATAATTTGCTGTACGAACTGCTGCACGTGAAATGCTCGCCAACGAGCTGTCAATTTTGCTTGTGTCAAGATTAACATCTGCGCTAACCTTCTGAGAATAAGCAGGAAAATATGAAACCGTTCTTGAAAATTTTATTTTCTTCTTTCTATTACCTTCGGTATATTCAACCGAAATACCCACTTTAGGGCAGGCGTGATAGGCAATATTCGTTCCCAAATACGCAACCGTTTCTTGTACTGATTCTTCGGGATATAATTCAAAAGCAGCCTCAAACAGTTTTCCGGGATTTAAATCTCTGTCGCCATTATTCTCAATACTGTTGATCTGTATGGAAATGTTCTTTGCAGCAGTTCGACCGGTGTTTTTTATATATAAATACAATTCATACTTATAATCAATCAGCTTCATGCTCAACTGCGGTCTAATACTATCCTTGTAATGCCTTTGACTGCGGCGATTCCCCCATACTGCGGCAACAGCAGAAACAGCCGCCATTAATGCCGCAATGGCTGAAACAAAAACTGCAAATCTATCCAATGAGCCAAAGATATCTTTTAAGAATTGCAACATATTATACTCCTGTAATCTATGGTCTTAAACTCTTACTGATTATTATTTTATCAAAGAATCCTGTATAATTCAACAAATCCGACAGCTTTTTCAAAACTATAGCAAATCATCTTTGATTTTTTTATGAAACATGATATAATTGAATATATAATCTTACTAAGTTAGAGGAGACTTGGCATGGATAATATTCAATCGATTAGGTTTTCAGGATATAAAAGCTTTTCTGATGATACCTTGCACGAGATAGATTTCACACCCTATGTTACTACTTTTATCGGCAAAAATAATTGCGGAAAATCAAGTGTAATTGACATTATCGAGTATGTATTAATCTTTGAAAACTATGTAAATAACAATCATAATATAAAACAACTAGATGTTTCTTTTCTTTTAGACGAAGAACATATACAGTCAGGTTTCAGTAAAGATACATACGGTGGAGAAATATCAGGCAATCATTTCTCTTATGGAAAGAACTTCTTAGGCAAAAAACTCTTTTGCAGATTAGGAATAACCGGACCTTATGGTGGAGATAAACATCTGCAATTGAATTCATCCTTTTTTGAAGAAGAAAACACCATCTTGGAAATCGGACGGTGGCATACAGTTGCTAATTCATACCGCCAATATCTTAACGATTATTCATTCAGGCGTATTAACGCAGAAAGGGATATTGTCCCTGAGGAAGAGAGAAAAAGCAATGAGGTTTCCTTCAGCGGTGAAGGCGCAACCAATATTTTGAGACGATTTGTTAATCACAGCGACTATGATGAGAAATTGGTTGAGAATACTCTGCTTGAAGAGCTAAATAAAATCATGTCACCGGAGACCGTCTTTACAAATATCAGAATTCAAGAGATTCAGCACGGAAACGAGGAGAATGTTTGGGAAGTTTTTCTTGAAGAAAACGGCAAGAGATTTGCTTTATCAAAATCAGGAAGCGGATTGAAAACGATAATCCTTATTCTGATAAATCTATATATCATTCCAAATTTGAAGGAATATAAAGGCAAAAAGATAATCTATGCTTTTGAAGAAATCGAAAACAATCTCCACCCCGCCCTTCAAAGAAGAATATTTGAATACATATATAATTTTGCTTTACACCATGATACCCATATTTTTCTTACGACGCATTCACACGTTGCCATCAACACATTGTTCTGTAAAGATAATACCAAGTTGTACCACATTGAAAAGAGCAACGGAATCTCCACCATCAAGGACGTAGAAAGTCATTTGGATAAAGTCAGGATTCTTGATGACTTAGATGTTAAAGCCAGTGACTTATTTCAAACAAACGGCATTATTTGGGTAGAAGGTCCTTCTGACAGAGTATATATCAATCATTGGTTAAAACTGTTTTGCGATTCAAAATATTTAGAAGGTTCAAACTATCAGTTTTTATATTACGGCGGCAAATTATTAGCGCATTACTCTACCAATGACATGGATAATTTAATAAATGTTCTTGTTACCAATAGAAATGCAGCAATTGTAATTGATTCAGATAAAAAAAGTCAATTTGCAAAGATAAACGATACAAAGAAAAGAATAAAAACAGAATTTAAAAACCACAACCTATTCTGTTGGATAACCAAAGGAAAAGAAATAGAAAACTATTTGTCTGCAAACAGTATCAACCACAAATACCGAACAAATAAACCTCAAATAGATCAATATGAACTTTTTCCCGATTACATAAAGCCCGAATGCAGTTCTTTTCAAAATTCAAAAGTTAAGTTTGCTACAGAAATAGTAAATTTCATAGATGATGTCCATGCAGATGATGTATTAGATTTAAAGAAGCAAATCTTAAGCCTCTATAATACAATCGAACGTTGGAATTCATGATATCATCGTTTTGTCCATAATGGCGTTGATTAATCTCGTTCTATGCTTGTAATCGCTTCTATCTCCCCAGCTGTCAGTTCCTTATCCAAAGATTCCCAGCTTTCACCAACTCCGTCAAAGTAATAAACCACCTTGTTATACTCGTTGGTTCGTTTTAGCGTCGCGTTGGTCACCTTTGCTCCGTAATTCACGACTGCAATGATTTCTGCAATATTGATTTTCGATAATGCAGGAGCAAGCGCACCACCTTCGGATGCAACGATTTCAATTACAATTTTGCCGACATTGACAGCAGTAACAATGGAATGCGCAACGAGCAGCATTTCATAGAGCTTCTCCTTGTTTGCAGGCTTGAAGAATTGTTTTATAGCTTCATAATTCGAGTAGTCCTCCGCTATTTCAACATTATTCATATATGTTTGCACCGATTTAATGCTGAAATACAGCCGGATAATCATTTCTATGATAATTGCCGACAACGACTGAGTAGCGATGTTCCTGCAATTAAAGCCGTTTTCATACATATCAGCTGCCAGTTTTCGAATCTGTCTGCTGTTAGATTCCGCAAGAAAAGAGAAACCAGGGAAAGGCAAACTGGCCGCAGAACAAAAATCCTTTATCATATGGTCAAGATACCTGATAACTGCGTCTATCATTGACAGCTGACCGTAGGGAGTGCCAAATTGATTGCTGCCAACTTTTACATGAACCGGCATATTATTTTGATAATAAACACCCTCAAACGTTCCGTTTTTGAACTGCTTTATTCCTTCAACAAACCGCAACGGATCGTGACCTCTGGTTCTGCTTCGGTGCATGCCTCCGCCAAATCCTTTTCCTTGATAATCAATAGGAGCATTTTTGGCGTGCGGATGAGTCTTATCATGAATCTGACGGAGTTTTTGTTCGAACTTAGAGCCTTTTCCGGTTAACTTATTATCTCTGTTGCTGAGCACAATATCTACCGCACAGCCTAATACAGCAGCGATAAACACGATGATAAAATCAGATTTTATCCATGTTGCTTCTCTGGGTATCGGCTCGTTTAACTCCCTGATGACCTCTTTCAACTCTTCTTCGGACACAAGGTCTTGATAATCCATTTCATCCGGAGAAAGACCTCTCTCTTTGAGAGAATCTTCTGCTAACGCGAACAGCTCATCATAAGATAACTCGGGCTGTTCTTCGGGTTTGTCCTTCTTCAGCTCTTTCAGTCTTTGACCAACTCGCTCTTTCAGCGGCTTCTTTCCGGCTTTAGCATACAATCCTTGGAGCTTGCTCTCCATCTCTTTAAGACGTTCCTCTTGGCTTTTGCCGCTTTTTTCGAGCTCCAAGGTCTCTCTTTCTATATCATCCGTTCTTTCCTGCTCATACTTCAATATTACGCTGTCTTTATCCATAATGTCTCCTTACGCGGTCTTGGCGTTTTGCGCAACATCCAGAGTAATTGTAAGATCATCTATTTGAGCCTGTAAAAGTTCTATCATCTCTTCATTTCTGCGGTTACGCTCTCGTTCCATTTTCAGTTGAGCCGACAAAGTTGAAACTTTAGAGTTAAGTTGAGTAATTACTTTCTGTTTTACTTTTTCACTGACGGTATTGGTTTGCAGTTTTTCTCTGAGAGCCTTATTTTCCTCCCTCAGTTTCTTTGCGGATTCTATAGAGGCTGATAATTTATTGCCTGCAAAGCCGATCCCTAAGGTTACGGAACGGGCTACAGCATTGCCACCTTTCTTCATTTTTCTGCCGACGATTATTGTTCCGGCTTTTGAAGAATCAACTGCTTTCTTTAGTCCGGAGAGCATTTTACCCCGAAATGAATTCTTCTTAAACAGATTAAATGGATTATTTTCTTTCTTAAAAGATTCCTCTGCCTCTTCTTCCAAAGCGATAAGCTGTTTTTCATCCAATTTCATCATCTCACAAACAGCGCGCAATCCAGCCTGTTCCAAAATAGAATATTTGCCATCAACATAGCAAATTGTCAGCAAATCACATAACAATTCCATCTTGGTTTCGTCTTCTGTGATTCCGCTTACAATTTCTTCTAAACTCTCATCATTGTCAACAATCTCATTTTTGATAGATAACACTTCGGAATGACTAATCCCATAGGATGAACCAGCGTCAACAAAAAACTCCACTTCTTCATCAGCAATATCATCATCCGACGCTGCAATGTACATCAACGTTTTCAGATATGGTATTCTTTCTGACTCAATCATAATTCTATCCCCCACATTTCGCACAAAATTTTTGGCTCTTCCCTAGAACCAGTGGGTTAGAATTTGCAGTATAGTAGAAAACAACTGATAAATCTGTAAATCGCATTTATTCCACGGTCTATTGACAATGAGCCTCTATGCATATGGTATTCCGTCAGCGCAGGCAAGCCCCACAAATGGGCTGCTGCCCGGCATTTAGCCTACCATATGCATACTCATTGTCAATAGCTTTCGCGGCATAAACGCGGATTAAGGTTACCCACACTTTCTAGTGAAGCCTCAAATTTTTTAGTGTAATAACGCAACTATTTTTATAAATAATCTTACCATATCATTTGATAGCCGTCAACGATACAATTACTTTTATTCTTTACAATTCAAACCCATCCGTAATTCCATTGAGCATCTTCATATCGCGCTTGACGTAGTAGAGTTCGGTGATTTCCGAGGTGGTGTGACCGAGGAGGTCGGCTACCTGACGCGGGGTGAGCGACTTGATGTTGCCGTCTTTGTCCTTTGTGCCGTTGATCAATCGAGTGGCAAAGGTGTGACGGAGAGAATGAAGACCTTTTGTTTCTATGCCGGCTGCTTTGAGGATTCTGTAGAATCTCTTGCGGAAGTTGACAGGTCGGGTGACTTCTCCGTGCTCATCAGGGATGAGCGGGCTGTCCTCGCCGAAGTAGAATTCCTTGCGGAGGTCTTTGATCATTTCGATAGCGGTATCATTGAGAGGGACGTTGCGCTTGCTGGTGGCGCTCTTGAGTTTGCCGACAATCACCTCTCTCCCACTTTCCGCAGTGACGCCGTCTCGCTTGCTGACCTCTTTTACGCCGCGCTGAATGTGCATGACACGGTTCTCCAAATCGATATCCGAGTTGAGCAAGCCGAGGGCTTCTTCCGTCCTCATTCCCGTATTCAGCATAAGAATGTAGGCTGCCGCCTGCTGGTATTTTCTTTTGCTGTTGCCGAACACACTGAATGCTTCCGCCTTGAACTTTTCAATTTCTTCCTCCGATAGCACTGTAATCGTGTCCGTCGGAGGGAGATTTTCTTTACCCTGAGCTGACATGAAGTTCGCTTTTTTGATCATTTCGACGTTCGCCATCGGGTTCTTTGTGATGATCTCCTGCTGATAAAGATACCTGAAATACTCGTTGAGGAGTGTGTAAACCTTCTTGACAGTCGTGTATGCGTAGTCCTCAGTCATCCAATAATTGAGCAGCTTTTTGATATCCGCGGCGGTAATATCTCCGATTACCTTCTTTCCGAGCCGGGGATAGATTTGATTTTTCGCGATAGATTCAGCTCTGTCATAGGTGGTACGCTCCACGGCTGGAAACTTGAAAACCTGCAGCCAATTCTGCAAACCCTCCTCCAGCGTCTTTAAAGATTCTACGGAATCGTTTTTATCCTCGTTGAACTCAATGATATATTTTTTCATTTTCTTGTTGACTTCAGCCTTGGTCGTGCCCGAAAAACTCTTGCGTTTGCGCTCGCCGTGCTCGTCGAGATACCATACTGTGCCGCCCCAGCGACCGTCTGTTCTCTTAAATGCGTTGCCGTTTGTCAGGATTTCTCTTTGTGACATGGACTATTCCTCCTCTCTTTTGCACCAAACACTACCACATTTTTTGAATAATATCCAGAGATTTCCACTCGAAATGGAAAAATTTTTTCTGTGTCTGATTTATTATAGCACACCGCATTGTCCCATTGTACGGACAATGCTCTGACGTTTTGATATTTTTCAGCGTTATTCTTCGTTGTACCAGCCTTTAGCGATGTCCTCGAGCTTGATTCTGCCACGCGTTCTCCTGACGTTATTGATGGCTTCTCTGCGCATATCTTCCAGCTCGTCATCGGTAAAATGATTTGCCTTTGCGATGACTCTCATCAGCATTTCGAGCTGAACCGCGTATCGGAACATTCCTTTGGAGATCGCCTTTGCGTTGTCCTCAGACACATTTTCAACCGCTTTTGCGAGCTTTTCGCTCATTACATCACCGCCGGCTTTGATAGCTTCGTCGGCAATCAGGTTCTCCGCAGCCTTCTCAAAAAACTCATTTCGCGAATGAAATCCGTGCTTTTTGATGAACGTATCGACCGTTTTTACCGTTTTCTTATCAAGGTACAAACTTACCCTTTGTTTGTCTTCCGAATCCAATTTTTCACCTCCTTTAACCCTCCAAATAAATTACACCAACATGGTGAGCAACCAAAAAATGCCCGTTTTTTCGATAGACACGCGAATGTCAGAAATAACAGCGTTATTTGTTACACCAAACCGAAAACAGGTGTCAACCTAAGAATACTGCACAGGAAACCCTCAAAAATGGCTTGCGGTCGGCGTTGCCGGCCGCTGTGAACCGCACCG
>NZ_JAHLQB010000123.1 GCF_018918205.1 Lachnoclostridium sp. MSJ-17
ACGAGTCACCACTTAAAATACATCTGAAAAGGTGTAAACATATTCCTCCATAGCTCAGTCGGTAGAGCGCATGACTGTTAATCATGATGTCACTGGTTCGAGCCCAGTTGGGGGAGCCATAAACTCACTACAATTTAATTGGTGTTGATGACGCAGGGGGTCCACCCGTTCCCATACCGAACACGGAAGTTAAGCCCTGTAGTGCCGACGATAGTTGCCCGGCAACGGGCTGTGAAAATAGGAAGACGCCAATACTTGTAGTGAGTTTTTTTTAAATTAATTCGAGGGCAGGAAAAACCTGCCCTCACTTTATATCCCGTTGCGACTCTTTGTCACGAAATCCTTGTTTTTGAAATATGAGTTGACGAGCAGAGTCGCTCAAATCATACTGATACATTTTTTGAAATGTATAAAATACTCTATTTAACGAATTTGCATTTAGTTAAATGATAGAATTCCGCTTATTCCACTTGAAATATATGGAATGAAGTGATAGAATTATTTACAGTAAGAAGCTGTTTTGGAGATAAATCGAAGGAGTTCCTGAAATGAAGATTCCATTTTCACCGCCGGATATCGGCAAAGACGAAATTGAATTAGTTACCGAGGTGTTGAAAACCGGCTGGATCACAACCGGTCCCAAGACCAAGCTGTTGGAAAAGAGAATCGGTGAATATTGTCACACCGGTCAGGCAGTTTGCTTGTCCTCGCAAACAGCATGCGCTGAGATGACGCTTCGTGTTCTGCGAGTAGGCCCCGGAGACGAGGTTATTGTCCCTGCATATACATACACAGCTACAGCGTCGATAATCTATCATGTCGGCGCAACACCTGTCATGATCGACTGCAAGCCCGGTTCCTATGAGATGGACTATGATAAAATGGAAGAGGCAATCAACGAGCGCACTAAGGTAATTATTCCTGTTGACCTCGCCGGTGTTGTCTGCGATTATGATCGGATTTACGAAGCTGTCAGAAGAAAACGCGAGCTGTTCCGTCCCAACGGTAAAATCCAGGAGCTGCTTGGAAGAGTCATTATCATGGCAGACGCCGCGCACGCGTTCGGCGCACAGTGGCACGGTCAGATGTGCGGTGAAATCGCTGACTTTACAAACTTCAGCTTCCATGCGGTAAAGAATATGACTACCGCTGAGGGCGGTGCGGTTGTGCATCGTCTGCGCACTCGTATTGACGAAGAAAAAATGTATAAGCAATATATGCTCTGGTCGCTGCACGGTCAGACCAAGGACGCCTTTGCAAAGAACACCGGCGCTTCGTGGGAATATGATGTCGTGGACACACAGTATAAATGTAATATGCCTGATGTTCTTGCGGCAATCGGTTTGGCTCAGCTGAACAGATACGAGGAGATGCTGAATCGTCGTCACGCACTGATTCGCTACTACAACGAGGAGTTCAGGAACCTCGACATTCAGGTGCTGAATCATGCCGATGAAAATCACCGCAGCAATGGTCACCTGTATTTTGTACGTTTCAACGGCAAGGATTCCGACTTCCGCAATGAGTTTTATAATAAGATGGCGGAAAACGGCGTTATGTGTAATGTTCACTTCAAGCCTCTGCCTATGTTGACAGCATATAGCAGCAAGGGATTCGATATCGCGGATTTCCCCGAGGCTTATAATATGCACAGAAACCAGCTTACGCTGCCGATGAACTCGGTTATGACCGACGCCGAGGCGGAGTATGTAGTCAAGACATTTAAAAAGGTTTATGATGAATTAGCATAATCATTCATCTGAAATATTTCAAAAAAATCGAGGGCAGGTTTTTCCTGCCCTCGTAGTGTTTTAAATTAATCGTCGCCCATTTCGGCTTTTGCTTTCTCAATAACCTTCTGTGCAACGTTAGCGGGACAATCCTCGTAACGCGCGAAGGTGAATTCGAAGGAGCCGCGGCCCTGGGTGATCTGACGGATAAAGGTCGAGAAGTCGCTCATTTCTGACATCGGAACCTCAGCCTCGACAACCTGTGTGCCGTGCTCAGCAGGTGACATACCGAGAACTCTGCCGCGTCTCTTGTTTACCTCGCCCATAACGTCGCCCATGTTGTTGTCGGGAACGTAAGCCTTGAGGCTGCCGATGGGCTCGAGAAGAGTCGGCATGGCGTTCGGGATTCCGTTCTTGTACGCAAGGCTTGCCGCTGTCTTGAAGGACATTTCTGAGGAGTCAACGGGGTGATAGGAGCCGTCGTAGAGAGTGGCCTTGATGCCTACGGTCGGATAGCCGGCGAGCACACCCTTCTTGATAGCGTCGCGGAGACCCTTTTCAACGGCGGGGAAGAAGTTCTTCGGAACAGCGCCGCCGACAACTCTCTCTGCAAACTCGAGATCGTCGGTCTCATAGGGCTCAAACTCGATCCAAACATCGCCGAACTGACCGTGACCGCCGCTCTGCTTCTTGTAGCGGCCCTGAGCGGAAACCTTCTTGCGGATTGTCTCGCGGTAAGCGATCTTCGGGTTCTGGAGCTTGGCTTCTACGTTGTACTTGCTCTTTAATCTTGAGATTACAACGTCGAGGTGCTGCTCGCCGAGACCGGATACGAGCATCTCGTGGGTCTCGTGGTTTGACTCAAAGCGGATTGTGGGATCTTCGTCGGCAAGCTTCGAGATCGCCTGCGCAACCTTATCCTCGTCGCCCTTCTTGGCGGGGTAAATCGCCATGGTGTAGCTGGAAACGGGGTAGTTGATGCCGTCGAGAACAACCTTTCTGAGCGGTGAGCAGAGGGTGTCGCCCGTCTTTGCGGAAACGAGCTTCGGAACCGCGCCGATGTCGCCCGCGCCGATGTAGTCAGTGTCGCTCTGCTTCTTGCCTGTCATGGTGAGCACCTTGGAGATACGCTCCTGAGCGCCTGTGCGCATGTTGATGACGGGTGTGTCGGGAGAGATCTTGCCCGAAACGACCTTGATATAGGAAAGTCTGCCGATGAACGGGTCGGCAACTGTCTTGAATACGATAGCCGCAGTGGCAGCGTCCTTGTTAACGCTGATTTCAACGGGCTCGCCGTCGAGGTCAACGGCGATTTCACCGCCCTGAGCCGCAGAAGGAGCAAGCCATGTCAGGCTGTTGAGCAGCTGGTCGATAGCGAAGGTGTTGTGAGCGTCGCCGCAGAATACGGGGCAGATAGAACCGTCTCTTACGCCCTGTGATACGCCGAGGATGATCTCCTCGGGAGTGAACTCCTCGCCCTCGAGGAACTTGTCGAGCAGCTCCTCGCTTGTCTCTGCAACCGCTTCCTTGATAGCCTCGCGCAGACCCTCGAGTCTGTCGCCCATGTCGGGAAGCGCGGTAGGCGTCACGTTGCCTTTGCCGTCGTACTTGTAAGCCTTGTAGTCAAAGAGGTTGACGTAGGTGTTAGCCTGACCGTCCTGAATGTAGGGAACAACAACGGGGCAGACAGAGGGACCGAAGGTCGCCTTGAGAGTCTCGAATACGCGGTAGAAACGCGCGTCCTCGTCACACAGACCGTTGACGAAGAACATCTTTGTCAGACCTGCCTTTGTAGCCGCTTCGACAGCCTTCTCGGTACCTACGCTGATGCCGTCCTTGCCGGAAACAACGATAAGCGCGGTGTCCGCAGCGCGCATACCCTCGGCGACGCCGCCGGCGAAGTCAAAGAGACCGGGTGTGTCGATGAGGTTGATTTTTGTGTTCTTCCACTCTATCGGAGCCACGGCGGTCATGATGGACGCCTGACGTTTAATTTCCTCGCTGTCGAAATCGAGCATGGTATTGCCGTCGGCAATCTTGCCCAGTCTGTCGCTGACCTTTGCGAGATAGAGGATGGACTCCGCAACCGAGGTCTTACCGCAGCCGCTGTGTCCCGCGAGCGCGATGTTAATGATTTTTTTCGCATCGTACTGTTTCAAAAGAAAAAACTCCCTTCGTTTATATAATTGATATTTTTCTTCTAAATTGACATATTCAGCAAATATCTAAAATAAATCCTTATTCAGTATATCATAATTGTACAGAATTAACAACAAAGTTTTAGGGAAAATAAAAAAATTCACCCTTTGCCCAAAAAGGACAAGGGTGAATTGTGCGAATTGCTTTTTTTGCTATGAAATCCTGAAACCATGCACAAAGATTTTATGAATTTTTGTGCATTTTCCTTATGACAATACAGCTCCCTGAGCGCCTGAGGAAACCAGCTTAGCATAGCGGGCGAGGTAGCCGGTTGTGATTTTCGGCTCTCTCGGAACCCATGCCGCGCGTCTCTCGGCAAGCTCCTCGTCTGAGACCTTGAGTGTAATGGAGTTGTTCGGAATGTCGATTTCGATCATGTCGCCGTTTTTGACGAGGGCGATAGGACCGCCGACCGCTGCCTCGGGCGATACGTGACCGATCGAAGCGCCTCTTGTCGCGCCGGAGAAACGTCCGTCGGTGATCAGCGCAACTGTGCTGCCTAAGCCCATACCCATGATAGCTGAGGTCGGGTTGAGCATCTCGCGCATGCCGGGGCCGCCCTTGGGGCCCTCGTAGCGGATAACGACAACGTCGCCTTCGACGATCTCGCCGCCGTTGATAGCCGCCATAGCGTCTTCTTCACACTCGTAAACCTTCGCGGGACCTGTGTGCTTGAGCATCTCGGGGGCTACCGCGGAGCGCTTTACGACGCAGCTGTCGGGAGCGAGGTTGCCGCGGAGAACGGCGATACCGCCGGTGGGGCTGTAGGGCTTGTCAACGGGACGGATAACGTCGGGGTTCTTGTTGACAACGCCCTCGATGTTCTCTGCAATAGTCTTGCCGGTGCAGGTGATAAGGCTTGTGTCGAGGAGACCGAGCTTGTTGATCTCGTTCATAACGGCGTAAATGCCGCCTGCCTCGTTGAGATCCTCAATATATGTTCTGCCAGCCGGAGCGAGGTGGCAGAGGTTGGGAGTTTTTGAGCTGATATCGTTGGCGATATCAAGGTTGAGGTCGATGCCGCACTCATGTGCGATAGCGGGAAGGTGGAGCATGGAGTTTGTGCTGCAGCCGAGAGCCATGTCCATAGTCAGGGCATTGCGGAACGCAGCCTCGGTCATGATGTCGCGGGGCTTGATGTCCTTCTCAAGCAGCTCCATGATCTTCATGCCGGCGCGCTTTGCGAGCTGGATTCTCTCGGAGTATACGGCGGGAATGGTGCCGTTGCCGCGCAGAGCCATGCCAAGAACCTCTGTCAGGCAGTTCATGGAGTTTGCGGTGTACATGCCGGAGCAGGAGCCGCAGCTCGGACACGCCTTGTTCTCGTACTCGTTGAGCTCCTCGGCGGTAAGCTTGCCGGAGTTGTAGGAGCCGACAGCCTCGAACATCGACGAAAGACTTGTCTTGTGACCGGCGAATCTGCCCGCGAGCATGGGACCGCCGCTGACGAAGATACAGGGAATGTTGAGTCTTGCCGCTGCCATGAGCAGACCGGGAACGTTCTTGTCGCAGTTGGGAACCATGACGAGAGCGTCAAACGCGTGCGCGAGAGCCATGGATTCGGTGGAGTCGGCGATAAGGTCGCGGGTTACGAGGGAGTATTTCATGCCCTGATGACCCATTGCGATACCGTCGCAGACCGCGATTGCCGGGAAAACGATCGGGTTGCCGCCTGCCATAGCTACGCCTGTCTTGACGGCGTTAACGATTTTGTCAATGTTCATATGTCCGGGTACGATCTCGTTATAGGAGCTGACGATACCGATCATCGGCTTCTTCATCTCCTCGTCGGTCATACCGAGCGCGTGAAGGAGAGAGCGCTGGGGTGCGCAGGCAACGCCTTTTGTTATCGCGTCACTTCTCATAATTATTACATCCTTTCTGATAACGGCTTTCATTTAATAATGACAAGCCAAAAATTTTACATTAATTATAGCATTGAAGCAGTTACTTTTCAAGAGCAAAATAACGGGGGCAGCCGGCGACCGCCCCGCAGGTTATTTCTTTTTGTTTGAAATGAAGAAGTAAATGACTCCGCCGATCGCGGCGACGGCGACGATACCCGCGAAAATCCAGACCGTAGCCTTGTTCTCGTTTGCAAGCACAGGCTGGACGGTGTACGCGCCGGCGCAGACGCAGCCGATAACGCTCATGATCAGAGCCGAGAGAGCCGCGGTGATGATCTTGTATATCTTCATAATTTATACCTCCCAGATATTATTAACTGTATATTACCACAACACGGAGATTTTTTCAATTATTTTTTTAAACCGTACAAAAATTGCTGAACTGGCATATTTGCTAAAAATTTTCACCTTTATTGTGCATATAGCAAATTGATAAAATCGAGGTTTTTTGTTATCATTAAAATGAACGCAGAATGCGGAATTCTGCCTTTAGTAATTTTATTTAGGAGTGAGAGAAATTGAACAAGAAAGTGACAAGCATTGTGCTTGCGGTGTGCGTGCTGCTCTCGTGCATCGCGGTCGGCAGCTTCTCGGCTACCGCCGGCACCGCAGACGTCGCAGTTTCAGCACAGGCTGACGACGAGACTGTCGGTGCAGACTACGGTCTTGCCAAGAACATTGAGGACGGCCAGATTCTCCAGGCGTGGAACTGGAGCTACAACGGCATCAAAAACAACATGAAAAAAATCGCTGAGCAGGGCTTTACCGCTGTCCAGACTACCCCGATCCAGACCATAAAGGAGTCTACTCAGGGCAAGACGATGCAGGGCAGCTGGTGGGTTTACTATCAGCCCTCAAACTTCAAGATCGACACCAACGGCTCAAACGCGCTGGGAACCAAGTCCGACTTCACCGCAATGTGCGCCGAGGCTCACAAGTACGGCGTGAAGGTCGTAGTCGACGCGGTACTCAACCACATGGCTAACGCGGGCGATAACACCCTGTCGAACACCATTCCCGACGATATCAGGAATGACTCGAACTGCTGGCACTCGATCACCCAGAACACCCAGAACTACAATGACCGCTGGGACGTTACCCACAACTGCATGGGCGGTCTGCCCGATTTGAACACAGGCAACAAGAAGATCCAGAACTATGAGATCGCGTTCATGAAGGAATGTATCGACGCGGGCGTTGACGGCTTCCGCTTCGACGGCGCCAAGCACATCGAGGTTCCCGACGACGACAAGGGCGCGGGCAGCGACTTCTGGCCGACTCTCCTCGGCGCGACAGATTCCTATGCCCGGAGCACCAAGGGCTTCAAGCCGTACTACTACGGCGAAGTTCTCGACGCCACGGGCGGCGGTCAGAACATCACCAACAAGTACACCCAGTACATGAGCCTTACCTGCAACGGCGTTTCAAACGACATCAGAAACAAGGTCAATTCCGGCGACGCCAATGGCGCCAAGAGAACAGACTTCTCGTACTCCGACGGCGGCGCACCTTCCGGCAAAAAAGCCGTTCTCTGGAACGAGTCTCACGATACATACGCTGACGGCGCGTCCAGAGGTCAGAGTGACACCACATTGAAAAAGACTTGGGCTATCGTAGGTGCCCGCGCCGAGGCGCAGGCTATGTACATGGCGCGTCCGCGCAACTACGGCGATTCAATCGGTACCGCGAGCGTTACCGCTTGGGGCGATCCCGAGGTCGCGGCTGTTAACCACTTCAAGAACTACTTCGTAGGCAAATCCGAGTATATGTCCTCAAGCGGCTCGATCGTTTACAACGAGCGCGGCACCGAGGGCGTAGTCCTCGTAAACTTAAACGGCGGCAGCACCTCCGTTAACGTAAAGGCAAACAAGATGAAGGACGGCACCTACACCGATGAGGTTACAGGCGGCACGTTCAGAGTATCGGGCGGTCAGATCAGCGGCAATATCGGCGGCACAGGCGTTGCGGTTGTTTACAACGCGAAGCCCGCAGGCCCCTCAGCTTCCGTAACACCCGGCTCCTCAAAGTACAAGACTGATTCCATCACCCTTACCCTCAGCTATGACAACGCTACCTCCGGTCAGTATTCGATCGACGGCGGCGCTTATCAGAGCTACACCAAGGGTCAGACTATCACCATCGGCGCAGGCAAGCCCGTAGGCACCCAGACTACCGTGTCCGTTAAGGCGAGCGACGGCAGCACCACCTCCGATCCCGAGACCTACACCTACACCAAGTCTGACAACTCGGCTCAGATGGTATACTTCGACAACTCAAGCTACAACTGGTCGTCGGTATACGCTTACATCTACGCTGACAAGACAGAGGCTGCGGCATGGCCGGGCACTCAGATGCAGAAGGATTCCACAGGCTACTTCGCTCTTGAGGTTCCCGAGGGCTTTGAGGACGGCTTGGTTATCTTCACAGAGAGCAAGGACGCGACCGACCACCGCTATCCCGCGGACAAGGATCCCGGACTTCCCCTCGAAGGAAAATCAAAGATATTCAAGGCGAATCACCAGCTCGTCGATTATGACAATCCCGTGCCCACAACTCCTCAGCCCACAACGGCTCCCGTAGGAAATGTTCTTATCGGCGACACCAACGGCGACGGAAATATTACCGTTACTGACGCTACCCTCATTCAGATGCACGCTGCAAGCATGCAGCTGCTCACCGGCGACAGACTGACCGCAGCGGACACCAACAAGGACGGTTCTGTCAACATAGCCGACGCTACAATGGTTCAGCTCTATCTCGTATTCAACAGAAGCGCTTCGAACTACACCGGCACATATACAGGCGGCACAACTCCCACAAATCCGCCTCAGCCCACCACAAGCTACGTACAGCCCACCACGGCTTATGTACCGCCAACTACGGCTCCTCCCTCAGGCGGCGTTACCCTTAACGCTTCCGCTACGAGCACCGGCACCGAGGACTGGTACGCGTGGACATGGAGTTCAGATTCCGACGGTCACTGGGTAAAGGGTAATGGCAGCGCTTCCTCCGTACAGTTCAGCGGCAACATCGGCAAGAGCATCATCTTCGTCAGACTGCCTCAGGGTGAATCTCCCTCGGTTGACTGGGGCAACATCTGGAACCAGACCAATGACCTGACTACAAAGCTTGGCGGCACCTTCAAGACAACAGGCTGGGCTGACAAGTACATGAACGGCGAATGGCAGTAATTTAATCAAATAATCAACTGATTTTTGCAACCCTCTCAAGGCTTTGGGAGGGTTGTTTTTGTGTATAAAGTCGAATATTGCGCGAAATGTTGTAAAGCGAAAAAAGTTGTGGTATACTATCTTCGGTTCAAAATAATACATATTTAAATAGTATATTCGCGAAAAGAGGGAACAAGGTGAGAAGGCTTACTCAGAGAACCGAAGCGGTAGTAAATCTCAGAGCGCTCGAGCACAACGTAAAAAATATCCGCTCCAGACTCGGCAGCGGCGTGGAAATCATGGCGGTGCTCAAGGGCGACGGCTACGGTCACGGCGAAAAGGGAATTTATCCCACGCTAAAAAGCTGCGGCATTGAACGCTATGCTGTCGCGGTCTGGGAGGAAGGCGCGTCCCTGCGAAACGCGGGCTGCACAGAGCCGATTCTCCTTCTCGGAGATACCTGCGACGGTCAGCTCGAGAATCTTATTAAATTCAATCTCACGCCCGCGATTTTCTCTCTCGATACCTCCGAAAAGCTCAACACCCTCGCTAAGTGGGGCGGAGTTACCCAGCCGGTACATATCAAGATCGACACGGGCATGAGCCGAATAGGTTTTCCCGCGGACGAGAGCGCGGTTGAGTCGGTGCGGCGCATCAGCGAGATGTCAAACCTTGAAATCACAGGCGCGTTCACTCACTTTTCGCGCGCGGACGAGCCCGACGGAGAGAGCGCAAAGACGCAGTTTGAAAAATATATCCGCTTTATCGAGAAGCTCGAGGACGCGGGCATTCATATCCCGATGAAGCATGTCGCGAACAGCCCGGCGATTCTGCTTCGTCCCGAGGTTCAGCTCGACGCCGTCCGTGCGGGCGACGCGCTGTTCGGTCTCTGTCCGATTGACGAGGACGACTGGAAAAACGAGGATTTCATGCAGGTCATGAACTGGTACACCTACGTCGTCATGGTCAAGGAGGTTCCGGCAGGTACGGAGGTCGGCTACGGCGGTACCTTCGTCGCACAGCGCCCGACAAAAATCGCTACGATTCCAGTGGGCTTCGCGGACGGATACAGCCGCAAGCTCTCGAATAAGGGCAAGGTCAGGATAAACGGCAGGGAAGCGCCGATTATAGGAAGGGTCTGTATGGATCAGTTCATGGTTGACGTGACCGACATCGGCGAGGTAAAGCGCGGCGATACCGTCAGCCTGCTCGACGAGGAGCTGAGCGTGCTTTGGATGGCGGATCTGCTCGACTGCAACGTCGACGAGATCGTCTGCGGCATTTCAAAGCGGGTTCCGCGTATTTACGAATATTAATCTGTACAAATGAGAGGTATGTGAACAATGGCTAATTATATTTTCAGGATTCTCGCGCACGCGAGTCTAGGTAAAATGCGCGAGGCGGTCAAGACCGTCCACGAGCGTTCGGGCAAAAACAGCGTCAAGATTTTCTTTGATATGCTTTACTGCGCCAAAAAGTACGGCGCGGGATACTACGACTACCAGATTTTCGCGTTCTATAATCTCACAAAGGAACAGCGCGCGACTTATGTTACCCGTCTTATCAGCAAGAAGTTCAACACCTTCATGAACGACTACGACTACGCGCACTTCCTCGAGAACAAGGACGAGTTCAATAAGCTCTACAAGAAATACATCGGCAGAGAGTTTGTGCAGCTCCAGGAGGCGACAAAGGAAGAGGTCGAAAAGTTCTGTTCCGAGCGCGAGTATATCTTCTGCAAAATGCAGGATCTCGAGTGCGGCCACGGCTGCGAGCGCATCAAAATCAGCGACTACAAGAGCTTTGACGAGCTTTACAAATACCTGACCGACAAGGGCTTCTGCACCCTCGAGGACAATATTCAGCAGCACCCCGCGCTGAGCAAGCTCTATCCCAACGCGGTGAATTCCATGCGTATCATCACCGTTCTGGACAAGGACGGCGAGGCTCATGTGCTCTATATCGTTCAGAAAATGGGGCTGGGCGGCAGTATCATCGACAACAACTGCTTGTTCACTCCTGTTGATCCCGAAACGGGCGAGATAATGTACCCGGCGCATTCGGGCGACACGCTCAAGGGAATTATCTATACCGAGCACCCCGATACCCACGTCAAGCTTCAGGGCTATGTCATTCCCTATGTAAAGGAAGCCGTTCAGATGTGTCTTGAGGCGGCGAAGATTACTCCGCAGATCCGCTATGTAGGCTGGGACGTCGCGACAATGCCTAACGGCCCAGCAATCATCGAGGGCAATACCTACTGCGCCCACGATTTCTGGCAGCTCCCGCCGCACACTCCCGACGGAATCGGCATGCTCCCGAAAATCAGGGAGTACATTCCCGAGTTCTTTGAGGGCAAAATAAAGTGAGTAGGTAGTAGATAGTTGGGTAGTTGGCAGTTGGCAGCATTCAATGGTCGGAAACTGCCGATAACAGTTAATATCTTGTCTTAAACATTAAAAAGCCGGTTCGCGTGGAACCGGCTTTGTTTTTTTTACTTCCATAGAGCTGTGACGTTTGATAAAGCTGAGCACTTCTTCCGCCCCATCGCAGCGCTCAATCCCGCCGTTGATGGCGGTTTTAGTTCAGCGAAACCTTTCAATAGGCGGAGAAAGCGTTCTCAGACGCATATCAGCAGCCGCAGCCGCAGCCGTCGTTGTTACCGCAGCCGCATCCGTTGCCGTTGCCGTTGTTGCCGCAGCAGCAACAGAGGATGAGAATGAGAATGATGATGCCGCAGCAGCCGCCGTTGTTGTTACCGAAGAAATTCATACATTTGCCTCCTTTCGTTTACACTACATACTATTGCGCAGGAGACTTTGTGTGCATAAAAAATACCGCCCGATATAAAATCAGGCGGTCTGTTATAAAATTATACATTAAACCGGAACAGAACCACGTCGCCGTCCTTCATCACGTACTCCTTGCCTTCGCTGCGGACTAAGCCCTTTTCCTTTGCAGCCGCCATGCTGCCGCATGCGACCAGGTCGTCGAAGGCGATCACCTCGGCTCTGATAAAGCCGCGCTCAAAGTCGGAGTGGATCTTGCCCGCCGCCTGAGGAGCCTTGGTGCCGTTCTTTATCGTCCATGCCCTTACCTCCTGCTTGCCGGCGGTGAGGTAGGAGATAAGTCCGAGCAGCGCGTAGCATTCCTTGATAAGACGGTCGAGACCGCTCTCCTCAAGTCCCATGTCCGCGAGGAAAAGCTCCTTCTCTTCGGCGTCCATCTCGACGATCTCCTCCTCGATCTGGGCGCAGATAGGAAGAACTCCTGAGTGCTCCTCAGCGGCGATTTTCTTTACCGCCTGATAGCCGACGTTTTGCTCAATGCCGGTTGAAAAGTCCTCGTCGCTCATGTTCGCCGCGTAGATCACGGGCTTGCTCGTCAGCAGAGCGACCTCGCCCAGCAGCGCCTTTTCCTCCTCGTCGCACTCAACAGAGCGCGCGGGCTTGCCGTTTTCGAGAGCCTCGAGCACACGCTGATAGAAGTCGATGTCGCGCTGGTATTTCTTGTCGCCCTTGAGCATCTTCTTTGTCTTGTCGATTCTGCGTTCCATCATCTCGAGGTCGGAGAGGATCAGCTCGAGGTTTATTGTCTCAATGTCGCGGGCGGGGTCAATGCTGCCCTCAACATGGATGATATCGTCGTTCTCAAAGCAGCGGACGACGTGAACGATCGCGTCGCACTCGCGGATATTCGACAGGAACTTGTTGCCCAGACCCTCGCCCTTTGAAGCGCCCTTTACAAGACCCGCGATGTCTACGAACTCAATCGACGCGGGAGTGTACTTGTCGGGGTCGTACATCTCGGCGAGCACGTCAAGACGCTTGTCGGGAACCGCGACTACGCCGATATTCGGCTCGATGGTGCAGAACGGATAATTCGCGCTCTGTGCGCCGGCGTTTGTGATCGCGTTGAAAAGCGTGCTTTTTCCGACGTTCGGAAGTCCTACAATACCTAATTTCATTAAATTATTCCCCTTTGTCACTTGTTAATTACTTATTAATATGGTATCATAAAACCGGAAAAAATACAAGTATATAGGTGGTTTTATGTCAAATACTCTTACAAAATCCCTGCATGTCGAGGAACAGGACCTCGCCTGCGCAATGGGCAGCGGCAGTCTGGCGGTTCTTGCGACTCCGGCTGTTGTCGCGCTTATGGAAAACGCCGCGGCAGCTCTTGCCGATGAGATTCTCGCCGACGAGACGCTCACCACGGTCGGAACGATGATTTCGATCGAGCACACAAGCCCTACTCCTATCGCGGCTGATATCACCGCAACGGCGGTTCTCACCTCGCGTGAGGGAAGGTTTTTTCACTTTGATGTGACAGCAAGCGACGAAAAGGGCGAGATCGCCAAAGGCACGCACACGCGCGTCAGCGTGAAGGCGGACAGATTCCAGGAAAAGGCGGACAGAAAATTCGATGAAGTATAAATATATTCTTTTTGACCTCGACGGCACGGTAAGCGAGAGCGCTGAGGGTATACGCGCTTCTCTCGAGTACGCGATAAGCACCCTCGGAGCGCCTATGCCTGATCTGAACGACTGCACGCGCTACGTCGGACCGCCGCTTATCGATACATTTCTGAACCTCGTCGGGCTCGACCCCGAAACGGCTGAACGCGGAGCGCAGCTCTACCGCGACTATTATAATGAAAAGGGAAAATTCCTCAACCGCGCATATAAGGGCATTCCCGAGCTGCTTCAAAAGCTCAGGGAAGAGGACGTGAGAATGTGCATATGCTCATCAAAGTACGAGCCTTTCGCAGAGGAAATCATTGATATTCTTGGGCTGGACGGAGACTTTGACGCGGTATGCGGCTCGAACATCGACGGCAGCCGCAAGGACAAAAAGGACCTGATCCCATACGCCGTAGCCTGTCTGGGCGGAGACTTTGAGCGCGACAGAGAAAAAACCGTCATGCTCGGCGATACATGGTACGACGCGAAGGGCGCGAGGCTCTGCGGCGTCGATTTCATCGGAGTGCGCTACGGCTACGGAGATATCGGAGCTATGGAGGAGCAGGGAGCTGCTGTTTTCGCCGGAACTCCCGGTGAGATTTTTGGGCTTTTAAAATAGTATAATAATTCATTCCTCCGCATATGCTGTAGCGGAGGTTTTGAATATGCTTGTTTTGAATTTTAAACTGAAATCAAAAGCGGCAGCGGCAGCCGCGGCGGCGTTTGCGGCAGTGCTGACGGCGGTCATCTGCGCTTTCTGCGCGGCGAATGCGGAGAGGACGGAACCCTCTGTACCCACGATCACAGAGGGCAACTTCGCCGAGGAACGCGCCGTGAGTGAATATCTCGACTCGCTGGGCTATACGGACAGGGAGCTTGTCGCCTGCGACAGCGTGAAGATCCCGCGGGATTTTGACGGTGTTTACTCCGATTACAGCGCCATGCAGGAGAAAAACGGCTTTGATTTGAGCAAATACAAGGGAAAAACCGTCAGGCGGTATACATACTCCCTCGGCGGAAAAAGCAATGAGTACGCTGTGGTCCTCGCCAAAAACGGAGAGGTCATCGGCGGACATCTGACGGACGGAGAATACGGCGGCGACGATGCGCCGCTTGAAAAAGATGGAACGACTGGATAAATTCTTAAGCTCCCGAAGCGGAATAAGCCGCAGGGAAGCGCAAAAAAGTATCAAGAGCGGCGAGGTAACGGTAAACTCTGCGGTTTGCCGGACGACGGATTTCAAGGTAAATCCCGATACCGACGCCGTTTTGCTGCGCGGACAGGCTGTCTGCGCTGATGAACACATTTACATAATGCTCAACAAGCCCGCCGGCGTGGTTTCCGCGACAGAGGACAGACGCGAGAGAACCGTGCTTGATATCCTGCCGCCCGAGCTGCGCAGGAAGGGTCTGTTTCCCGCGGGAAGGCTGGACAAGGATACCGAAGGTCTGCTGATCATCACCGACGACGGCGATTTTGCACACCGCATGCTTTCGCCGAAAAAGCACGTTGAGAAGCGATATATAGCCAAAATCGACGGCGAGATCACCGATGACATGATAAAGGCGTTTGAAAATGGCATAGTATTCGCCGACGGCACACAATGCCTGCCCGCAAAGCTCGAAATTATACCGAACAGCGGAGGGATGTCGGGACTTGTCACTATTTGTGAAGGAAAGTATCATCAGGTGAAAAAAATGTTTTCCGTGATCGGTCACAAAGTTGTGCATCTTCAACGAATATCAATTGGAAATTTGTATTTGGATAGCAATTTGCCTATAGGAAATGCTAAAAAGCTGACGAAATTGGATATAGATGCAATTTTTGTGGGCAATATACACTAAAAATAAGATGCGATTTTTACTTAATATTTATTTTTAATAAAATATCGGATAAATCTTTAGTCAAAATCAGCATAGTAAAAATTTGCTGAAAGTGGTATATTTATTTATGTAAATTATGTTTACAAAAAATTGGAGGTTATCAAATATGGCAAGTCTATCATTAAGACACATTTACAAAGTTTACGACGGAAACGTAACCGCCGTTAAGGATTTCAACCTTGAAATCGAGGATAAGGAATTCATCATCTTCGTAGGTCCTTCCGGTTGCGGTAAGTCCACCACACTCCGTATGATCGCGGGTCTTGAGGACATCTCAAAGGGCGAGCTCTACATCGGCGACAGACTCGTTAACGACGTTTCTCCTAAGGACAGAGATATCGCGATGGTATTCCAGAACTACGCTCTTTATCCCCATATGTCCGTTTATGACAACATGGCGTTCGGTCTCAAGCTCAGAAAAACTCCCAAGGAGGAGATCAAGAGAAGAGTAGAAGAAGCTGCCCGCATCCTCGGCATCGAGCAGTACCTCGAGAGAAAGCCGAAGGCTCTCTCCGGCGGTCAGAGACAGCGTGTTGCCATGGGTCGTGCTATCGTTCGTGATCCTAAGGTATTCCTTCTCGACGAGCCTCTCTCAAACCTCGACGCAAAGCTCCGAGCTCAGATGCGTACCGAGATTTCGAAGCTCTATCAGAGACTCGGCACAACATTTATCTACGTAACCCACGACCAGACCGAGGCTATGACTCTGGGTACCAGAATCGTAGTTATGAAGGACGGTATCGTTCAGCAGGTTGATACTCCTCAGCACCTCTATGACCTTCCCTGCAACATGTTCGTAGCAGGCTTCATCGGATCACCTCAGATGAACTTCATCAACGCGACCGTTTCCAAGAAGGGCGGCGAGTATACCCTCGACTTCGACAAGTATCAGGTTCCCGTTCCCGCCGACAAGTGCTCCGCGGGTCAGCTTGATCCCTATGTTGGCAAGGAAGTTATCTTCGGTATCCGTCCTGAGCATACTCACGACGAGCCCGAGGAAATCGCAAAGGCTAAGATGCTCTTCGACGCTAAGGTTGACGTTACCGAGCTTATGGGCGCTGAGATCTATCTCTACGTTACCATCGCAGGTCAGTCCATCACCGCGAGAGTTGCTCCTACCTCCACAGCTAAGGTCGGCGACGACATTAAGGTTTGCTTCAGCCTTGATAAGCTCCACATCTTTGATAAGGACACAGAGCAGATCATCACAAACTGATTCTGAATATTTCACGGCGGCAGGTTATCCTGCCGCCTTTTTTCGCTTTTCCATAAAAACCTTGACGCTCAGGCATGGATTTTTTTATTGCTTTTTTGGAAAAAATATGGTATAATATATGGCGACAATGAAAATTGTTACAATTCTGTCACAATTCTGTCACATATATCTGTTACAATAAGTACAGGTTGGAAGGCGCTTTGGCGTATCTGCACAGATTAGAAGCGCTTTTCCTAAAAAAACTTAAAGAAATTTGTTGATAGAGGTTGATTTTTTCTTCAATTTTGTGTAATATGTATATGAGGGTATTGTAACTTTCTCGCTCTGTGCCTAAAAATACGGTTTTCGGAGCGGACTGACCGGTACTTTGCGGTACATAATACCGATTTTGCATAAAATTTAGGAGAAAAAGAGGTTAATGCTATGTCTAACAGATTATTTCAGGGTATTGTGCATCAGATGAAAGATGCAATCGACAGAACCATCGGCGTAATCGACGAAACTTCCGTTGTTATCGCCTGCTCTGAGCTTGGTAAAATCGGCGAGGTGAATGAGAGCATCAATTCCGAGACTCTCAGCTCGACTGCTCCGTTTGTAATCAACGGATACACCTATAAATCCTTTGGCAGCAGCGCCAAGTATGACTATGCCGTTTTCGTTCAGGGTACTGACGAGTACGCGCAGAAGTACGCTCAGCTGCTCAGCGTTTCGTTTGCGAGCATCAAGCAGTACTATGACGAGAAGTACGACCGTTCGAACTTCATCAAAAACGTGATTCTCGACAACATTCTCCCCGGAGATATTTATCTGAAGGCAAGAGAGCTTCACTTCAACTCCGAGGTTTCGCGCGTCTGCCTGCTTATCAAGATCGTATCCAAGACAGACGTCTCCGCCTACGATATCGTACAGAACCTCTTCCCCGACAAGACAAAGGACTTCGTTATCAATATCAACGAAGAAGAAATCGCGCTTGTCAAGGAGGTTAAGGCGGACACCGAGAGCCGCGACCTCGAAAAGCTCGCGAGCTCCATCGCGGACACCCTCTCCAGCGAATTCTACACCCACTGCGTGGTTGGTATCGGTACCACCGTTACCGGCATCAAGGATCTGGCGCGCTCCTTCAAGGAGGCTCAGTCAGCGCTTGAGGTAGCCAAGGTATTCGACACCGAGCGCACTATCGTAAGCTATGATAACCTCGGCATCGCCCGTCTTATCTATCAGCTTCCGACGACCCTCTGCAAGATGTTCCTCAAGGAGGTATTCAAGCGCGGCAGCATCGAGAGCCTCGATCAGGAGACCCTCTTCACTATCCAGCGCTTCTTCGAAAACAACCTCAACGTTTCGGAGACCTCGAGAAAGCTCTTTGTACACCGCAACACCCTCGTGTACAGACTTGAGAAAATCAAGAAGCTCACCGGTCTTGACCTGCGTGAGTTCGAGGACGCTATTGTATTCAAGGTAGCGTTAATGGTTAAAAAATATCTCAACGCCAGTCCCACAAAGTATTAATTTACAAAAAAACCGGCGTTGATCAATGGCTCTGAACGCCCAAAATGGGTGTTCAGGGCATTGGTATTTTAGCGGATAATGACAAATTGCACTTTTTATCTTCATTTTTTGTGAAAAAGTCGTTTGTTCCGCACAAATCACAGACAAAGGTGTTTCTATGATTGAATTTCAGAATGTTTCAAAAACCTATCCCAACGGCACCCACGCTCTCCACGACGTAAGCCTCAGCATCGACAAGGGCGAGTTCGTGTTCATCGTAGGCGCCTCGGGTGCGGGCAAGAGTACCTTCCTCAAGCTCATCATGCACGAGGAGACTCCTACCTCGGGCGAGATCGTCATCAACGGCAACAAGCTCTCAAAGCTGCGCCGCAGAGACGTGCCGTATCTCCGCCGCCACATGGGCATCGTGTTCCAGGACTTCCGCCTGATCGAAAAGATGACCGTCTTTGACAACGTCGCCTTCGCGATGCGCGCGGTGGGTGAGAACACCGCCACGATCAAAAAGAGAGTGCCCTATGTTCTTAACCTCGTCGGTCTTCAGGACAAGATGAAGAATAAGCCGAACGAGCTGTCGGGCGGAGAGCAGCAGCGCGTAAGCCTTGCGAGAGCGCTTGTAAACAACCCCGAGATCATCATCGCGGACGAGCCTACAGGTAACGTAGACCCCGAGCTTTCGCACGAGATCATCGAGCTGCTCAACGAGATCAACGCGATGGGAACCACGGTGCTTGTCGTTACCCACGAGCACGAGCTTGTGCGCGAATTCCACCAGCGCGTCGTGACTATCGACCGCGGCAGGGTCATCAGCGATTCAAGAAGCGGCAGATTTGCCGCGGGCGCTTCCGAGGATTACGACGAGGACGACTATTCCCTCGACTACAACGAGTACCGCGAGGAGAGCGGTTTCACAGGCGAGAGGGAATTTTCCGACGACGAGATCCTCGAGAGCTACGAGGGTCTGGGCTATGACGACGCTGACGATTCGGGAGAACCGGACGGCGACTCTCCTTCGTATCCCGACAACGTGGTGATCGTTCCCGATGACGACGACCGTCTCGGCTAAAAAATAACGCGAGTTTTCGCGCAAGAAAAGGATAATTATATGAAAGGCTTTGGCTATCTTGTAAAAGAGGGCTTCAAGAACGTCTGGAGTAACCGGATCATGAGTATCGCGTCTGTCTGCGTGCTCATCAGCTGTCTTATCCTCACGGGTGCGGCGGCGCTGTTTTCCATCAACGTCTCAAAAATGGTTGACGAGGTGGGAGAGAGTAACGAAACCATCGTTTATATCCAGGAAGGTTATTCACAGCTTGAGGCCGTCTATGTCGGAAAGGAAATCGAAAAGGTGCCCAATGTCGCTTCCGCGAGGTTTTACTCAAAGGAGGAGGCGTTTGAGCAGTACCGCTCAACTCTCGGCGACAGCCTGTTCTCAAGAATCGAGGACAGAAACCCGCTTCCGGATTCCTTCATTGTCGTGATGCACGACCTCTCACAGTACGACGACACAGTCGCTCAGATTCAGAAGATCCAGGGCGTAGACCCCGACACGATCCTCAACCGTAAGGATTTCGCGGACAAGCTCACCCGTATCAGCAACCTTGTCACGATCTTCTCGATCGCGGTTGTTTCCGCGCTGCTGGTTATTTCGCTGTTCATCATAGCGAACACCATCCGCGCTACAATGTATTCGCGCCGCTTCGAAATCAGCATCATGAAGTCTGTCGGCGCAACAAACTCATTTGTACGAATGCCCTTCCTTGTTGAGGGTATGGTCATCGGACTGATTTCCGCGCTTATCGCCACAGGCGCTCTCGCTCTTGTTTATCAGGGCGTCGGCATGGTGGTTGAGAACGCGCAGTCCATGTTTGACTTCATTCCGTATATCGACGTATTGCCCTACGTAGCGGCGGCGTTCACCATTTTCGGCGTTTTCGTCGGCTTCTGCGGCGGCTTCCTCTCCATCCGCAAGTATCTGAAAATGGAAGGTAACGAAATTCTCGGATGGTAATTCCCCCGAAAGGAGAAGTATACATGAAAAGATTAAAAATGATCATCTGCGCAATGCTCAGCGTCTGCATTGTTTCCGTACCCGCGTTCGGCTCGGTCATTTCCGTTTCGGCTGAGGACGTGGATTCTCTCCGCGCCCAGCTTATCGAGCTCAAGGAGAAGGAGTCGGAATACAAGACGATTCTCAGCCAGTCTGAGAACGAGATTGCCGACCAGAAGGAATATAATGACGCTCTCGTTCAGAAAATCAGCGTGCTCGGCGAGAAGATCAACCTCACCCGTGAGTCTATCGCCAAGCTCAATGAGAGTATTGCCGAAAACCAGAAGAAAATCGATGAGGGCAACGCCAGCATCGAAGGTCAGCTCGACGCGCTCTGCGAGCGTCTCAGAGCGATATATATGGCGGGAAGCGCCAGCGACCTCGAGATCATTCTCGGCGCGAAGGACTTCTCAGATCTTATTGACAAGATGAACCTCGTAAAGAGCCTTTCTAAGTATGACCAGGATCTGATCGACCAGGTCAACGCAAAGCTCGCCGAGATACAGGTCAGCAAGGACGCCATGCTCAAGGACAAGGAGGCTCTTGTAGCCGACCAGGAAGCCCTTGACGCGGATATGAATGACCTCAACGAAACCCTCGAAGCCAACAAGGACAGACTCGCCGATCTCGAGATCTCAAGGAGCGACGCACAGAGCGTTCTGAGCGGTCTCAGCGACAGCAAGTCCGAGCTTGAGGCTAATATTGCCAAGATCCTCCAGGAGCAGCAGGAGGAGTCACGCAAGGCTATCGAAGCTGCCAACAAGAAAAAGAACTCCGATAACTCAAGCTCAAACAGCGGCTCGTCAGAACAGAAGGCGACAGAACCTGCGACCACTAATGAGCCCGATCCCGAGCCGGAGCCTGAGCCTGACCCGACTCCCTATACTCCCGATCCCACACCCTCGAGCGGCAGCTACGTATGGCCTGCTCCCGGAGTATACTATATCAGCTCCGACTACGGCGATTCCGCCGACAGAGGCTACAGCCACAGCGGTGTTGATATCGCGGGTCCCATGTACAGCACTATCGTCGCGGCTGACAGCGGCACAGTTATCGCCACATACTCCGGCTGCGTACACAACTGGGGCAAGAGCGGCGACTGCGGCTGCGGCGGCAGCTACGGCAACTATGTCATGATCGACCACGGCAACGGCAAGTGGACTATCTACGGCCACCTCGCAAGCGTCGACGTAAGCGAGGGTCAGACAGTGTCCGCCGGTCAGCAGATCGGTCTTATGGGTTCAACAGGACACTCCACAGGACCGCACCTTCACTTTGAGTGCCGCTTGAACGGCTACACCTACGATCCCGACGTTGAGATTGGCTACAGAGCGCTGATGTAAGGCGGTTGCCATGACGAAGTGTAAGAAGTTTTTCTGTGCGCTTCTCGGCGTGTGCATGATAACGGTCGCTCCTCTGGGAACGGTATTTTCCGTTTCCGCTGAGGAGGACGAACAAGCCGTCGTCGACACGCATTCGCTTGCAGAGCGTATTTCCAACCTTGGACAGAAAAAGGAAGAATATGAGAAAATCCTTCAGAAAAACGCCAAGGAGATCACCGATAAAGAGGAGTACAACCGCGCTCTCACCGAAAAAATCAAGGTGCTCAGCGAGAAGGTAACTCTTACCCGAGAGTCGATTACAGACCTTACCGACAGCATTTCCACCAGTCAGAAGGAGATCGACCAGGCTAACGACGACATTGAGGGACAGCTTGACGCCCTCTGCGACCGTCTGCGCGTGATTTATATGGCGGGAAGCGCCAGCGATCTTGAGATCATTCTCGGCGCGAAGAATTTTTCCGACATGATAGACAAGGTGAACCTTGTCAAAACCCTCACAAAATACGACGAGGAACTGATCGACAATGTCAGCACCAAGCTCGCCGAGATAGAGGATAAGAAGGTTCAGATGCAGGAGGACAAGGAACACCTCCTTGCCGACGAGACGACCCTCGACGCTGACCTCAAGGATTTGAACGAGACCCTTGAGAAGAACGAGGAAACTCTCAAAAAGCTCCGCGATTCCTCGGCTGAAGCAGAGGATTTCCTCGCTGACGCGAGCAATGAGCAGACCCTTATGGAGTCGCAGATCCGCAAGTACTTTGAGAAGAAGGCTCAGACCGCCGACATCGCCACCGATGGAAAATATGTATGGCCGTGTCCTGGTTACTACACGCTTTCCTCTCTGTTCCGCGAGAACCGCACCTCGTATTTCCACGGCGGAATCGATATCGCGGGCGGCGGAATCATGGGTTCGCCTGTGCTTGCCGCGGACGCGGGAACAGTTGTCGGCGTATTCACGGGCTGTCCTCACAACTGGGGCAAGGAAAAGTGCTGTGCCTGCGGAAGCTACGGCAACTACGTGTGGATCGACCACGGCAACGGCAAGGAGACCATCTACGGTCACCTCACCAGCGCGGGCGTACAGCCGGGCGATACCGTCAAAAAAGGACAGGTAATCGGTCTTGTCGGCTCGACCGGCAACTCTACCGGACCGCACCTCCACTTTGAATGCCGCGTGAACGGCGAAAAATATGACCCGATGACTGAATTTTAATAATTTTTGGGCAGGCTGAAAGGCTTGCCCTTTTTTTATATTTCTTCAGATTAAATTCAGATTGGCGATGTATTATTAATAACAGAAAAACGAGAAAAAACGTGGAGGAGAACCGAAATGAGAAGAATCATACCGTCAATTTGCTTAACTCTCGCCGCTGTTACGCTTATGTCAACCGGCTGCGCTTCAAAAGGTGACGAAAATATCGCCAACCACAGGCTTTACCTGAAAACCGACTATGCTCAAGACGAGGTTAAGGCGGTCTTTGTCAACAAGTCCAACGGCAGAACTGAGGAAAAAACAATGCAGCGCGGCGAGGACGGCGACGGCTTCTGTCAATACAGCTGCGAAGGCAACACAGGAGCGTACAACAAGGTGTATTTTACATACGACGGCGAGCAGACGGACGAGGTTGCCTTCAACGAGCTGACAGACGGCTGGTACATCTCGAGCTACGGCGTGTTTCCCTGCACCGAGGGAGTTGAGTTCACTCAGAAGTTCCCGGTGACAAGATTTACGCTTCCGTTTCAGGGCGAGGAAAAGGACGTGTACGTCTGGACGCCCGAGGATTACGACCCCGATTCGGAGGATAAATACTCTGTTATCTACCTCCTTGACGGCGACAGTATTCTTGCGGACGAGGAGAACCTCGGCACATGGGGCGCTCCCGAGAGTATTATCAGCGCGATGAAGTACAGCGATTTCAAGGCGATCGTTGTCGGTATCGCAAACCGCGAAAATACCCGCTACCGCGAGCTTGCTCCCGATTTGGGCAAACCGTCCGGGCTTGCCGAAGGAGTGTACGAGGTGAGGGACGGAAACGAGTTCTGCGAGTTCGTTGTAAATTCCGTGGTTCCCACGATAGAGGAGAAGTACAATGTGTACACCGATTCCCTTCATAACGCCATTGCCGGAAGCTCGCTGGGCGGCTTGGAGTCGTTTTATATCGGAATGGAGCACCCCGAAAAATTCGGCAATATCGGCGCGATGTCGCCTTCGTTCTGGATGTACGACGAGAGCACCTGGGAAGAGTACCTGAAACAGAAGGACTTCTCCGGAAACGTGCCCTTTGTGTATATGTACGCCGGCGACGATATCAAGGACAACGGCATTTTCGCCAAGCCGATGATGAAGCTTCTCGAAAAGCTGGATTATCCTCAGGACAGAAGGGTGCTGGATTTGTACGACAAGGGCGACCACCGCGTATATTACTGGAGATATATTTTTCCTGAATTCATAGAAGCTATCTACAGTCAGAAAGTCGATGCCATAATGTAAAAAAAGACCTGAGCCGCGCAAACGGTTCAGGTCAAATTTTTTGAAGATTGCGGTTTTTGCCGTTGTTTTGGAAATAGATGATAATGCGGAAGATTTATTACACGGAAATCTTGAAAGCACAAGAATAATGTTGTATGATAAAGTAAAAGAATCAGGCAACGGAGTATATTATGGAAAACCGGAATAATTATGATTTGAACAGCGCTCTCGCCCGGTGTCGTCAGAGCGCCCAGGACGGATATGAAGCGGCGTCAGCCCAGCTAGGGAAAATCGAACGGACTCTGAGCAGCGCGCGTGAGGAAACCGAGCGGTCGGCAGCGCTTCTCAGCGGAAAGGCCGTTTACCTTTCGGATTTGAACAGGCTTCTGTCGCGTCAGATAAAGGATATCTGCAAGGCGTTTGGTGAGTTGAGCGAACAGCCGCGCGATCGGCTCAAAAAGCTCCGCGGCAGTCTCAACAGCTTTGATATCACGCTTTTCGGCAGGACAATGGCGGGAAAATCGACTCTTATGGAGGTTCTCACGCACGGAGACGGCAAGGCGATAGGCAACGGCGCGCAGCGTAAGACGCGCGATATCCGCTCGTATGAGTGGAACGGTCTGCGCATAACCGACGTGCCCGGAATAGGAGCGTTCAACGGCCAGAAGGACGAGGACGTTGCCTTTGACGCTGCAAAAAACGCGGATATGATCCTGTTTTTGATGACCGACGACGGCGTGCAGTCTCAGGAGGCGGAATGCTTCCGCTCAATTCTGGAGCTCGGCAAGCCGGTGCTGTGCATTATGAACGTCAAGGCGAGCGTCGATATCAGCGAGGACGTGCGGTATATCACCGAGGATATCGACGAGGCGTTTCAGATACCGAGACTCGAGGAGATCCGCCGTCAGTTTATAGCCTTCGGCTCATTGGCGGGTCAGGACTGGAACGCGGTCCCGTTTGTATACACACACCTGCGTTCGGCGTTTTTAGCGCAGCAGACAAAGGATCCTCAAAAAGCCGGGATACTGACAGCGGCAAGCCGTATCAATAATCTGAAAAACGCAATAGCGCAGCGTGTATCGACGCGCGGAGAGCTCTACCGGGTAAAAACCTTTATCGACGCTGTGGCGGCTCCGATCGGCAGCACGGTTGATCTGCTGCTTGAACAGAGCTGTCTCAACGAGCTTCAGAGCGATATGATAAGCGACAAGAAAAAGTCGCTGCACAAGTGGATCGAACGCTTTGAAAAGAGCGCGTACGATCGCGTGGCAAGCGACGTAAACAATCTGAAAAGTCAGCTTTATTCCGACGCGTCGGACTTTGCCGCCCGAAATATCGGCAGCAGGGAAATAAATTCGAAATGGGATAAATATCTCAAAGAGCTCAAGCTGAACGAACGCGGCAAAGAGCTGATGGAGGAGCTTTCGCAACAGGCAGATGATGAGATCCGCGAGCTCACGCGTTCAATGAAAAAGGAGCTCGAATTCGCCGTTACGTATTCTGCGGATATGACGCTGAAAAGCCGGAGAATACTGGATACCCGCAAGCTCTTTGAATGGGGAATGGTCGCAACGGGAGGCTTGCTTGTGATTGCCGCTCTGGTATTTCCCGCGGCGGCGCCGGTCTTGCTTCTCGCTTCCGTCGGCGTCGGACTGGTCAAGGAGTTTTTCGGCGGTTATCTGCCGGACAAAGCAAAGCTTGAAAGAGGAGCAAGGGAGAAAATCGAGAATCAGCTCAGAGAAAATATCAATGTGATCTGCCAAAAGTACCGGGATTCTCTCGAAAAGAGCCTGCGTGAGATCCTCGATAAGCTCAATCTGCTCGAAGCAGACCTCGACAGCGTATGCGAGGTCGTCTCTGAGCTTTCGTCAACACAGGGCACCCTTGCGCAACAGCTCAGCGGCAGCCTGAGAGAGCTGCACCGCTCTCTTCTTTGCAAGGCGCTCAGCCTGATCGGACGTCCCGAGCTTTCAATGAGGATACACGACGCGGCAATGATTCCGGGCTTCGAATGCGCCGTAGTGCTCGCGCCGCATACCGTATTCCCCGAACGCGAGCGTCAGGAGTTATGCAATCTGCTCGGCGAGAGCATAAGGTTTTTGCCGTATGCGGAGGATAAAACCGAGCTTGTCCGCATGATTCTCGGAAACGGAAGCTGCACGCTTAAAAAGCGCGGCGATAAGATATCGGCCGTACTGAAAAACGGCGATGATCCTGTTGTGATAAACAAAGCAAAGCTCGCTCAGCAGCTGAGCGGGATAGTGATAACGAGGTGATATTATGCTGAAAATCGCGGAATATTCAAAGCGGGTGCAGGAGATTCGCGCCCGGGCGGAGGAAGCGCTGAAGGGAACGGATTACAAATGTCCGCCGCCTTCCGATGAGACACGCCCGCTCAACATAGTTTTTGCCGGTCAGTACAGCGCGGGAAAATCGACCATTATCCGCATGCTCACGGGCAGGAACGATATTGCAGTCGGCGCGGGTATCACGACCGAGCGGACAAACAGCTATCTCTGGAACGGCATGGTGATCACCGACACGCCGGGTATCCATACAGAGCAGCGCCCCGATCATGACGAGATTTCCTACCGCGCGATTGCCGCGGCGGATATTCTTATCTTTGTCGTCACAAGTCAGATGTTCGACGCAAACATCGCCGCGCATTTCAGAAAGCTCGCCATTGATAACGACAAGGCAAACGAGATGATACTTGTTGTCAATAAAATGCAGATGACGGCAGAGGGCAACACCCCCGGTCAGCGGGAGATCATACGCGGTGATATCGCGAAGGTGATCGACCCGTACACACCGGAGGAGCTTCACCTGTGCTTCCTCGACGCGAAGTCGTACCTTGACGGAATTGCAAAAATGCAAGTCTCTCCCGGGCGGGCGGAAAGACTGATAAACCGCAGCGGCTTCGCCGAATTCACGGACACGGTCAACCGCTTTGTCGCTGAAAAAGGCTATGTCTCGCGCCTGACTACTGAGCTTTATCAGATAGAGGACGTGTTGCAGCGGGCAATCGACGCGCTCGAGCTGAAATCCGAGAACGAGGATCTGAGCGCGCTGGAGGAGAACTTTGTTCAGCAGCGCTACATGCTTTCCGACGCGCGCAACCGCCTGCGCCGGGATATCCGCAGTCTGTTTTCCAATACCTCCAACAAAATCCGCGAGGCGGGTCTTGACGCCGCCGAGGTTGTGAACAGCGGTGAAAGCGCCGAGGAAATCGAAACAAAGCTTTCGCAAAAAATCGAGGAGGCAAACATCGCCGCTACCGATTGTCAGCAGCAGGCGCAGGATATTCTTAAAAAAGGGCTGGCGGACGTTGAGCAGGATATCTCGGAGGCGGATAATTCTGCGTTCACGATGCAGCTGAAATCAAGACTCGAAAGCAATATCGGAACCCTTCCGGAGAATATCAGGAACCTGCTTGTCAATGCGGGCGGATTTATGAAGGGAGTCGGCGATATCCTTGTGCAGAACGCGGTCAATCCCGAGAACGCTGGCATAAAGCTCGCCTGTTATTCGGGCGGCAATGTTCACAAGGCTGTGCTCGACATCGGCAAGGCGTTCAATGTGAAATTCAAGCCGTGGCAGGCTGAGAAAATCGCGCGCGGGCTTGCAAGAGCGGGAAAGGTAATGGACGTGCTCGGAGTAGCCCTTGATATAGGGCTGCAAATCAAAGAAGATTACGACGCCGAGACTCAGCGAAGGGAACTGAAAAAATTCTGTCAGAGCGTGCGCGCCGAGTTTTACGGCTTTGCGGGCGAGCTTGCGGACTTTGGCAGAGTTTTTGCCGAAGAACAGCTCGACAACGCGCTGGGCGGAACTATTTCGGAGCTTGACGATAAAATCGAGGTTATCCGCTCCGCCAACGCCGCCCAGAACGAAACCTCGTCGGCGCTCAGAGCGCTTCTGAATGAATGCCGCGGACTGATTCAGGAGATTCACCGCGGATAATCAGCAAGCCTGAAGTCTTTCAGCCGCAACAAATTTTTGTTTCTTTTTAGTCCTTTTGTGCTATGATATATACCGTATTGAATAACAAGATTATTAATCAGGGGGAATACTATGAAAAAAGCAATCGCTGCTTTTGTGTCAGCTGTCACACTTATTTTGAGCGCGGCGCCGTCATTGACAGCGTCCGCGGCTGAGACAAAGACCGCGTGGGTCAAGGGCGACGCGAACGGCGACGGCTACGTCAGCATTTCGGACGTCACCTGTATCCAGAACTATCTCGCTGATTTTCCCGTAGGAATCGTACTTGACGCGGCGGACGTGACGTGCGACGGAAAGATTGCCGTTTCCGATGCGACAAATATCCAGCGGTTTCTCGCGGGGCTGCCGTCATCGCTGGACAGAAAGCTCAGCAACGACGAATTGTAATTGTACGAGCTTTCCGTGCGCGACGCTGTCTTTGCTGACGAAGATGAGATCATGCCTCTTGTCAACATCACTAAGGACGACGACAGGGTGATATGGGACGGCGACAAGGTGCTCGTGACCATTACTCACAAATATCCCGAACGGTCACCGCGCTCTGGGTCGACGCAAGCGTTCTGAACCGTCCCGCTTATGTAACGGATATAACCGCCCAGATGACGACTACCTATCAGCCTACGGGCAACGAGGAGTTTGACAAGCGCTACAAGTCATGGTTCGATTCAACTATTCTCTGGTCGTATTTCGACAGCGCGTATCCATGGACAAGACTCGGATATACATACGACTGGGCAGACAACGGCACGGAATACGGCTTGAGCGAATTTCTGATTTTCAAGGGAGCATCCGCCAAGGTTGAGTATACCTACAGCATCGACGATTTCGTCACGTATGTAAATACACTGTAAATAAAGAAACACGGACAATCCAAAAAAGAATTGTCCGTGTTTTCTGGTGGAGATAACGGGGCTCGAAGAAACGTGAAGCGGATTTCGGAAAGTTTTGCAAATCGCCGAAAGTGACGTGTTTATGCGGATAATAGGCACATTCCGAGTCACGGCAATCACCTTTCATCCAACTCGTATCACACCAAAAATGACCTAAAAAAGACCAAATCCAGACCAACCACAAGCAGCAGAATAATCGTCATAAATAATATTTTTTGTATAACAGAGAAACTATCCTCGAAAAATCTCGACACCATATATGGTAGGATACGGCACATAACAGAATAAAAATGATTTTGATTTGGTGGAAAAGATGCTTCCAATCCAATGAATTTGAAACTGACATACAGTTACACCGCCCGGAGCGCCCTTTCATCAATACCAATTATAGTTGTAATAATTGCTTCCTGCTCCGATGATAAAGTAGTTCATCATTTGAGCGTATCTTGCCGCGTTGATTTCCTCGTCGGTATATTCAAACTCGAATTTTACCGCGCCGTTTGTTCCTGATTTTAGGATTGTGCCGGTTATGATACCGTTTTCCTTCTCGACCTCTACGGTCTTTTGAATCTGAGAAGGAGCTTCTCGAAAATCCGCCGACATAATTTTTACAATGCCGTCGCTGTCATACTCAGTTGTGTAAGTACCGTTGAATCTCGTCCAGTTTTTCTTTGATCCGGACGTCCATTTTGTAAAGTAGCCGGTGTTGATGCTCTTTTTGATTACGCCGTTCTCTGTGATAATCTGAACCGAATCCATCTCCTCGGCAAATTCTTCAGGAGAATACTCAGTGCCCGGCGTGTACCTTGAACCCAAAAGAGAAGTAAAATATCCGTCGCCGTTAGCATACTGATAGATGGTGTCGCTTGATCCGCCGCCCTCGTTATCGGTATGGACGTTGTAAACCCTTCCGTTGTTGTACTCGATTTTCGTGGTTTCATGATTAGCGTCATTCTTTATGACGGAAGTTTTAGGCATATTGTTTTCAAAAGTATATTCAAAAAGTATTTTCGATGAGCCGATCTCTTCATCGCTGTAAACCTGTTCTATCATCGTGGGATACGCGTTTTGATATTCCACGTTCTGCGTGTAATCCAAGCTCCATTCATTTGTATCATAGTCAGCACAGTACACTTTTACGCTTTTCACAAGTCTGTGTTTTGTTCCGTCAATATCCGTGGACGGGGCTGTATTTACTTCAGCAGCAAAAGCCGGGACCGTGGATGCAAAAAGAGTTGCCGCTGCAATAAGAGCACAAAATATTTTTTTCATTTTTTATTTCTCCGTTTCTTCTGTGTCATATTTTTTACTGTGGTTATATGATAACATCTAATCAAAATATAATCCATATTCAACTCTCCGCCGATCTGTCTGTTTTCGGACAGTTTGCAGAACAGTCGTCTATATTCGGACAGTTTGCAATATAATTGTCTATATCTTGCAATCCGCCGGAAAATTTGATATGATACTAGCATACCGAAGGAGCGTGGATATGATGAGTGAGAGCAAGCACAACCGCAGGACGCAAAGAACCAAAAGGGCGATCTATACCGCGTTTGCCGAGCTGTTGTCCGAAAAGGAGCTGCACAAGATCACCGTGCAGGAGCTGGTTGACAGAGCGGATATCGGACGCGCGACTTTTTACACGCATTATCTTGATATATACGATCTCAACGAAAAAATCGAGGGAGAAACCATGACCGAGATCGCGTATATCGCGCTGGAACTCGGTGAACAGCCCGCGGAGGCATTTTTCAAGAGTCTGCTTGATTATATGTATGATAACCGCGCGGTGTTCAAAATGATTTTCAGTCCCAACAACACCGGACAGCTGCACGCCGACCTCACACAAATGATAGAGGGCGTGTTCCGTCAGGTAGAGAGCGAGAAAACCGGCTCAAACCTCGACGACAAGCGCCTTGCCTATATGAGCCGCTACCGCGCGCAGGGCTGTCTGGCAGTGATCTCAATGTGGGTCGAGGGCGGCTTTGCCGAGCCGAAGGAGTTTATTGTGGAGACCATCACCGAGCTTGACAACGGTATAGAAGGTTTATTTTCATGAAGCACAAAGCAATCCCCGTGCCGATTTGGCACGGGGATAATTTTGTATTTTACATTCCTTTATATTCGATCAACCAAATTCCGTACTCTCTGTTATATTTACCTTTATTATATAATTTTACGTACTCTTGATACAATTCGTAGGGAGCGTTTGCGTGTTTGGGATTGGGAGATAATTTGACTTTCATATATTGTACAAAAAGGTATTTATCCATATAACTGCCGTATTTATTAAATTCCTTCATATTTCTGATATAATCCGCAAAGTATTTTTCATCATAATGGTTATTGCTCTCGTTCCACTTTTTCCAGCCGGCATATTCCTTGTAATCCTCAAAGGTGAGATCCGCGAATGCGGGACAAGAGTTTTTCCATGCGGAGAGCTCATTTCTCATTTTTTCTTCCTGAGCCTTTTCTTCGTCCAACTTGTTTACCGCGTTTTTCTCATCCGTTGTGATCGGATCGCCGAGCGTGACGATCTTCTTTTCGTAAGAGCTGCAGTAATAATAGCTGGAACGGCAGTAAATGAAGTACATATAAATGTCTGCTCTGCGATAAGTATAAACCAAAATGTTCTCTTCCTCGCATTTAGGGTCACATATATTGATACCCTTTGCGTAAACACTGCAGTCATATAACAGACTTCCGCCATATTCGCCTAAATCCTCGGTTCCGACTCTGTGCTCTTCGGTTTGAAGGTTAGAATCGGTCAGGATATATCCCGGAAGGATGTCTGTCTCGACATTCTTCAAATTAAAATCACAATAAAGCGCCTTGTTATTTTTGAGGAAGGTGTAAATAGAGGTGTTGGGATAATTTTCGCGCACATATGCCGCCAATGCCTTAATATCGTCTGTGGAAAGCGTGCTCTTGTTGATGTAGTCGTTTGTCTTGGAAGTTCTGTTTGGATAGAGCTCTGCATATTCAAAACGTCCGCAAACCTTGTCGATCGACTTGGTTCCCTTGAAGATGAATTTGCCGGTGTTATGCTTCCGGAAGTTATCCGCGCCTGTGGCTGCCGCTGTGAGCATTTTTGCGGCGTCGTCAGCATCCAAGATCTCTCTTGCTTTGTCAAAATTGTCGTAATCGGATTTGAATATGCCGTTTCCGAGCGCCTTGACGTCCGCTTCCGTGAAAAAGTAAACCGCGTCGGCTGCTTTCTGGCATTCTGCGATAAGAGAGACCGCGTACATATACTGCTTTGTCAGATCCTCTGCCGCGCCGAACGCCTTGTTGTAGGCTTCGCGCTCTATCATACATGAGGGAGCCTTGTCGTTGTAGAGCAGGTCGAACATACAATCCGATACATATTTGTTGCTGCCGTCCATATAATCTCTGATGATGGTGCAGTAACGCTTTACGTCTCTGAAATCCGCGCCCTTTTTCAGTGTCGCCAGCTTCATCATCTTCTGCTGATTGTTGAGCTCGTCATCGGATTCGATCGAATAAATATCCTTTGCAAAGTCCTCAAGCGCGGCGCTGAGATTGCGGTAGTTTGTCTTTAGCTCGCTCAGCTCGGTCTTGTTGCCGAGCCACGCAATATTGCGGTCAATATTGTTGTTGAGAGACTTAAGATTTTTGCTGATATCATCAAGCTTCTGATCCATTTTGTCGAGCTTGTTGTTCACCGCTGTGATCGGGTCGTCGCCGTTAACGTTCATATTGAACAGGGTTTTGAACGGAGAAACTAAAATGCTCGCTCCGGGGAAAACCTGTCCGAGCGTATCAAACGCGGCGTTTGCAGCGTTTACGCCTGCCTGCTTGCCGTAGTCCTCGGCTTTTACCGTCGCATAGCTCACGGGATCGTTTGCGTTGTTCTGCTGCAAAATATATTCGGAAGAATTTGTTTCCGCTGCCGAAGCGGAGCTGATAGTGATCGCTCCTACCGAGAAAGCGGTGACGGTGGATAATAAACCTGCTATGATCCTTGTTTTGATGTTGCTTGTCTTTTTCATGGTGTTATCTCCTTTTCTTTGGTTTTGTTTTCTGTGGCTATATAATAACACCGAACCAAGGCAAATACAATCTTCAAAAAAGCCGCTGTTTGTCTACATTTGGACGCTTTTTAGGTCAAGTGTCTGTTTTTAGACAGATGACCAACTAATTGTCTAATAAATAAGGATTCCCGATTACCGGAAACCCCTGTTCGATATAACGCAGTATTATTTGATTTTCAGTACCTTGTGTATTCCCGTAACGGTAAATACCTTTTTAATGCTTTCGTTCACACCCGTTACCGTGACACCGCCCTTCTTCATCAGCTCGCGATGCGCGTACACCAGCACGCGCAAGCCTGCTGAGGTGATATATTCTACATTGGTGAAGTCAAAAATCATTTTATCGCATTTTGGGAGATTTGATTTTACCGCTTCGTCCAGCTCGGGAGCGGTCATCGTGTCGATTTTTCCTTCAACGGTCAGTGTGCAGGCGCTGCCGTTTTTTGATGATTTAACCTTCATAGTTCATTCTCCGTTTAGTTTTACTTCTTATAGTATAACACAGCGTTTTTGATTTGTCATTAAATCCGCGCTAGTTTTTTTATTGTTAGTGACAATCGCGTCGGAATAATGTATAATAATGATGATCGGGAGGGTTGCGCATGAAATCTTCTATATTCAAAAAGGTATCGCTTTGGCTGCTGATAATCATTACCGTGGTTGAGCTTGTTATGTTTGTCGCTTTATACAACTATACATATAATACTATTGTTAATGAAGCGACCGTGAATGTAACGAGCGCCGCCCGTGCCGCAGCGGATCATATCTATTATGTAAATCCCGATAAGTTTGCTGTCGGCTCTGATGATGAAAAGGACGTTGTGATCATTTTCACTAACACCTGTATTCAGTATGATGTTGACACCGTGTATCTTATTCTGCCTGATTCTAAGGACAACAGCGCAAAATATTTGGCGCGAGGAATAAGCGCACACCAAGCCGAAAGACAGGAAAGTGAGCTTTCAAACGACTTGACAGGTCAATACGTGGAGGGCGGAATGTCCGATGAAATGAAAAGAGCATTTGCAGGCGATGACAGCGGAATCACAACCCATATCACTAACGGCGGCGAGGATAAGTTAGTTTGCTATATGCCGGTCTTGTATTACGAAAACCCCGAAAGTGAAAGCCCCGAAACGGACATAAAATCACTGGTCAGAGCCGAGATCTCTATCAAAAACTTAACCGGTGATTTTAATAAGAAATTCCGTGAATTTGCTGTCATTATGTTTATTGCCACACTGACGGTCAGTATTTCGGCTGCGGTCATCCTGTATTTCAAGGTGTCGAAGCCGCTGAAAAAAGCGAGTATGAAAATGAAGGGCTTTGTCTCAGACCGTGACGCGGGATTTGAAAAGCTGCCTGTCAAGGGTACGGACGAGCTTGCCGAAATGTCGGATTCCTTTAACACAATGGCTGAGGAGCTTGAGCAATATATCGACGACGTTGCCGAGCTGAACCGCCAAAAAGCCGAGCTGAATATCGCCCAAAACATTCAAATGGGTTTGTTGGAGCCGCCGTCCTTCCAAAACGACACGGTAACAATAGAAGCGTCTATGACAACGGCAAAGGACGTTGGCGGCGATCTGTATTATTATAACATATTGGAAAACGGAAACGTCTTTGTCGCGGTCGGCGACGTTTCCGGCAAGGGTATCACCGCCGCTCTGTTTATGTCGCGCGCGATCACACTGCTGAATCAATATGCGCAGTTAGGATATTCTCCGTCAAAAGCGCTTTTTGAATTTAATAACAATCTTGTCGGGCACAATCCGAATATGATGTTTATTACGGCATTCATAGCTGTATACGATCCTAAAACGGGAGAATTGACATACTCAAACGCGGGTCACAACTATCCGTATATACTATCCGATAAGATGACCGCGCTGAACACCGAAAGCGGCATTATAGCAGGATCCTTTTCGGACATTGAGTTTCCGGAATACACGGTCAAGATGAAAGCGGGAGACCGTCTGTTCCTCTATACCGACGGCATAACGGAGGCGGAAAACAAGGAGGGTAAGCTCTTTGACGACGGAAGGCTGGAGAAGGTACTGAGCGATCATATCCGCAGTGACGCCAAAGGCGTGTTGAACGCGGTGACAGAGGAAATCAATTCCTTTACGCATGGCGCGGAGCAATCTGACGATATGACGATGCTCGTTCTTCAAACAGCTCACTGACAATAATATAGACATATCAATAACGACCTGTCTGAAAAAAGACAATTCGCAGATAAAGTGTCTTATTTTAGACAAATTATGCGCGGATCGTATGTTGTATTTCAAAAAATAATGTGATAATATATAGGCACAGCAGAAACAAAAACACAAAAAACAAAAATAAATTTCAAGAAAGAGGTAATCAAAATGAAAAAGACAACAATCAAAAGAACAACAGCAATAACATCCGGTCTTGCAGTCTGCGCGTTAATTGCAGTACTTTGCTTTACGGGATGCGGTAACAACAGTTCCAAAACGGAAACAACTACAGCACCCACAACGGTTGCCGTGACAACCGCTGCGTCCGCAACCACTCCTGCTGCAAGCGTTCAGAACAGTTCCGACAATCAAAACACCGGCAGCACACAAAACAGCGCAAATTCCGACGAACAGGAATCGCAGGCAGATCAGCAAAAAGCAGCTTTTAAAGCATGCGAGGCAGCTGCAAACCTTTACGGCAAAGGCAACTGGGGCGTTGCGAGCATTGAAACAAAGACCACCGATGCCGGCACGGAAATGTACTAT
>NZ_JAHLQB010000059.1 GCF_018918205.1 Lachnoclostridium sp. MSJ-17
CGAAAAGAGAAAGACACACAAACATATAGCGCAATATGCCGAATCAATCATTTCGAGTCGGAAAAAGGCGATGTATATATAAAATCAAATATGTTAGGCTACTACCGAATCATTCGCAACCACGGTGAAGTGGTGTATTCAATGACGGTGTTCGATTATTTGGTATTAGTCACAATGATTTTGGCTTTTTTAAGCGTATTTGCTTTTGTTTTCATCTTAGTGTTAAAGAATTTGAAATATTGGGTGTAAAGTATGCTTAATTATTTCTTGTTGAGTACAGCGTTTTATCTTTATCTGAACGTGATTTAGATTTGTAATGAGGAAAAATTTTTTACAACAGAAATCAACATAAAATGCCTTGCTTTATCACAAATATATCGTAACACGATAAATTATTATTGACAATTGCGGCTCTTGGGCTTATAATATAAGCAAAGGAGGTCATCAATATGACGCAAAAAACACTCTCAAAACTGGCAAAGGTCATCATTCTGTTATTCTGTCTGTTGGGCGTCGCCTTTTACGGCGTTGCTGTTCCGTTCGGAGGACGCGAGCTTCTTGCCGATGCGCCTGATCTGCAATACTGCTACCTTCCGTGGTTGATTTTCATGGAGCTGATGGTGATTCCCGATTACGCGGTTCTGGTTTACGCGTGGAAAATCTCGGATTCGATCGGCAGGGACAAGGCGTTTTCCTCGATCAATGCAAAGCGTTTCCGTCAGGTTTCGCTTCTGGCGCTTGCGACAACGGTCTATTTCTTTGCCGGCAATACCGTTTTCTTTCTGTTGAACATGAACCATCCCGCGGTGTATCTGGTCAGCTTTGTATTGACGTTTATCGGCGCTTCCATCGCGGCTGCCGCGGCGATTCTATCGTATTTATCACGCAAGGCAGCGGATTTGCAGGAAGAAAGCGATTTGACGATTTAAGAGGTGACGGATATGGGTGAAATCATATTTAATATAGACGTCATGCTCGCCAAACGCAAAATGAGTGTTACGGAGCTGTCTCAGCGCGTGGGCATTACAATGGCGAATATTTCTATACTTAAAAACGGAAAAGCAAAGGCGATAAAGGTCTCCACACTGCAAAAGCTTTGCGAAGCGCTTGACTGTCAGCCGGGCGATTTGCTCGAATATCGGAATTGGGAGGAATGACGATGAAAAAATTGATAACCGGTTTTCTATCTGTTTTGTCATTTACTCTTATTGGCGTAATGCTGTCTGCGTGTTATGGATGTTATACGTTGGACGGAGCAAAAGATTACAGCGGAATAGATTGTAATTTTTTCAACTATAGCGATAAAGCAACCTTAGAGCACCCGACTCATGGCGAGTTTGCTCAACTATCAAAAGACAAACTAAATGTGCTCGGAGAAAAAGATGACGTTATGGGCGGAATAACGCTTGTCTACGGCGATTTTGAAAAATATGTCCATACAGACGGTAAAATATTTGTCCTTTGTGAAGGTGTATATCATGTATTTGATCTGGATGATTATCATTATCCCACAACAGAAGAAGAAGGTTTAGATTTAGAAAACGGTGGTGTAAGTTACGTGAGATTACACGAATTTGTGAACAATAATTTCTATCACACATATACGCCTGATGAATTTGAGGAAGCATATCCCAATCAGGAACGGTACAGGTGGATTAACTGCAAAACAATCGAATAAAGGAGGTAGCCAATATGAAGAAACGCATCATAATCATGGCTGTTGCAATCGTTCTGATTCTATCCGGCTGCAATCCGATCGGAATGTTTCTGCAATCTGTTTTTGAGAGTCAGGACGGAGACTTGAGGATTCTATACGGCAGAAATGGTGCGGATTACATTTATGATCATAACGTCCACCTTTCGTATGCACGCGGACGACGCGAGGATTATGTGGGCTTGTATCTTGATGGTGAATCCGGCAAGGAGCAGCGGATACTGGAAGCCGATTTTCAAAAAGCAGCCTTTGAAAATGAACGGTTGTTTATCCTTTCGGACAACGTGTATTATGTTTTGGATATCAGCAGTTATGATGTTCCCGAATATCCGACGGTTTCCTATACCAACAGCTTAGGAATCGAAGTAACAGAGGACGCTGATATCCGGTATGACTTGCAGAAATTCAGCGTCGAAGCGTTTGAATCCGAATACCCCGATAACAGTTCCTTTGAGTGGATTTCGTGGTAGCTGCTTTTGCGCCCTGTTCCACGGCGTCGGCGATTTTTGGACGCGTCTCATTTTTTCCTTCTTTTTTACCGGAAAACGATCAAATTTTACCACTTTGTTGATTTTTTCATACAGACATATTATGATAAAGCTGTAGAGGTCAGCCGCTTTTGCCGAACATTTGAATGTTTGTTTTGTTGGGTGTTTGTACATTCTTGCCAAATTGTCAAGGGTAATTTTGGATTGCTTTTTTGCGGAAAATATGCTATGATAGTAGTGCCAAACAAAACTGAATTCTTTCAAAACGAAAGTTTGTATTTTGTAAAAAATACAGGCTCTACTTTCTTATTACTTTCGTTTTGAAATTGGAAAGGTTTTGTTTGGCGACAAATGAGCTGTGTTTTTGGCGTGGCTCGTTTGGGTCACGCATTTTTTATTTAGGAGGTTTTGAAATGAAAAAAATGTTATCCGTACTATTAGCCGCGACTCTGCTGTCGGGCAGCGTCACCGTGTTCGCGGCGGAGAAAAAGCCTGTCGCGCGTGAGACGCTGGCGACGTTCTTTACCACCGGCGCGGAGGAAAGAGTACCCGGCGAGATCGTGACCGAGCATCTGGTGACCGGTCAGCCGAAGGTGATCAATCATGTGGTGAACGCCTTTACCTACGACGTCTATTATGAGGACGGTCCCGTCATCTGCTACGGCAATTATGACAATCAGGAATTCCGCTGGTCGGAAAACCCCGTCGGTGACGACGGCATCCAAGCACAGCCGCAGGGTCGCTCGCTCTGCCTGAAGATCAACACCGAGGGCTATCAGAGCATCGAGGTTTCCATGAAGCTGGGTCTCGGCGACTGGGAATGGAAAACCGACGAGGATTACGTCATGCAGGTCTACAGCAACAATGTGAACGAAATGATAGAATGGCACCCGATCATGATGGAATGCGGCAAAATGCAGCAGATCAAAATGAATTTGGCGTCCGACTACGTGGAGGACAAGGGCAATAAATATAACGAGGTGTATTTCGATCTGGGAGGCAGACCTGCGACCTATGTCAGCGACATTGTCGTCACGGGCGTTCCCGCTCCCGAAAGCGGCAGAGAGTACTATTACGGCGACGCGGACGGCGACAGAGCGATCACCATTGCCGACGCGACCGCGATCCAGCAGCAAGCAGTCGGTTTGGGAGAGCAGTACTTCGAGGGCTTCCATGTCTTTCATCCCTTCGGCTATTGCGACGTGAACGGCGACGAGCGGCTCTCGATCCTCGACGTGACCTGCATCCAGAAGTACATCGCGGAGTTCACCTCCGGCGCAGGCAGGACGGGCGAGAAGGTCGTTTTCGATCTGCCCGAGGAATGGTATGAATAGTACATAAGTGTTTTCTGAAGAAGGAGGTCAGTTTATGAAGCATTCATTGAAGAAAATGTCTGCGCTGCTGCTTTCGGCTGCAATGCTGTTTGGCGTTCAGGCAACGGGCGTGTTCCCGTCAGTTGTTTCGGCTTACGCGGCGGAAACTGACGGCGTTGCCGGAGCGTCGAGCGGAGTAACGGGTGACTGCGCGTGGACGTTGGATAACGGCGTTTTGACGATCAGCGGCAGCGGTGCTACTGCATATTACGATACGGCTGTCAACAAAACGCCGTGGGGTTATAATATTAAGAAGGTTATCATTGAGGACGGCGTTACCCAAATCGGAAGATGCGCGTTCGCGAGCTGCCGCCAGCTGACCGAGGTAACTATCGCGTCAAGCGTCGTTTCTATCGGTTTTGAAGCGTTCAAAAACTGCGAGCTGCTTGAAAAAATTTCGTTGCCTGACAGCGTGACGGATATCGCCGAAGAAGCGTTCTCAGGCTGCAAAAACCTTTCTGAGATCACCGTCCCGACTGCGTTGAAGCATATCGGTGAGAATGCCTTCAGGAATACCGCGTGGTTTAAAGCGCAGCCCGACGGCTTGGTGTATCTCGGAAATTCGCTGTATACCGCCAAAGGAACCCTGACGGGTGAAGTCGAGGCAAGAGAAGGCACATACTGCATAGCGGATCGTGCGCTGTACGACCAAAAGGAGGTCACCTCGCTGACATTGCCCGAAAGCGTGGAGTACATCGGCGGCGGCGCGTTCACGGCTTGCACAAAGCTGACAGACGCCGTGCTCCCGAAGCATATCAGCGAATTGGGAACATCGCTCTTTAATATGTCCGGTATCAAGCGCGTAACTCTGCCCGAAAACCTGATGGAAATCAATAAATATATGTTTAGTAATTGCCGTGAACTCGAGGAGATTACCCTGCCCGAGGGACTCGCGTCTATCGGGATCAATGCCTTTTACGGCTGCAGTCAGCTTGACGTTATCAATAACACCGACGCGCTCACGAGCATAGACGGCAGCGCGTTCCTAAACAGCAAATGGCTCAACGATCAGCCAGACGGCGCTGTATATCTCGGTAAGGTGCTGTACCGTTATAAAGGGGAATGCCCTGAAACCGTCACCATAGCAGACGGTACAACCTTTATCTCGGGCGGCGCGTTCGGCGGACAGAAAACGCTTGCGTATGTGGAGCTTCCCGTATCACTCCGTGAAATCGGGGATTTTACGTTTGAAAGCAGCGGACTGAATGAAATCAATATTCCGGTCAGCTGCAATATAATCGGTGAAAGCGCTTTTTCTTACTGCAAAAAACTGACAACCGCGGTGATCGGCGGCGGAGTTACCGAATGGGGTCCTGATACTTTTTACCTCTGTTCCGCTCTCAGGGAGCTGACTATTTGCGATGGCGTAAAGAGTATTCCCGATTGTTCCTTCCTCGACTGCACCGCTCTCAGGCACGTCACCATTCCCGAAGGTGTTACGGAAATCGGATACAGGGCATTCATCGGCTGCGCGAAGCTCAGTTATGTCAGCCTGCCTGAAAGCATGACAAAGCTCGGCGAACAGGCTTTCTTCAACTGCGATTCATTGAAAAAGCTCAGTGTTCCAAAGAACTGCGTTGAAGTCGGCGATATGCCGTTCGGACTGAAATATGACGATAATTACAAAACGGTAAAGGTTGACGGCTTCACGGCGTATGTCTATACCGATTCACGCGCGCTGTTTTACGCGAGAATGTATGATATAGACTACATTCTTCTCGACAACCAACCCGCAACCCCCGACGAAGCGCAGATCGCACAGAGCGTTCAGGATGCGCGCAAGGCGCTCGGCGATAAATTCACGGAGATCGCTCTCCTGTTCCCGGTAGGAGGGGCGTTTACTAAGGCTTCCGCCGATGACTATACTTATGCGAACCGCTACGCGGAACAGGTTTATAACGACGAAAACGCGTCTGCGGAGGAACTGATTCTCGCACGTGAGGAGCTGCAGGCTGCCTTTGAGGGTCTTGAGCCGTTTGAGGGAGATAAGGCGGAGCTGTGGTCGCTGATCGAACAGCTCGAAGCCTTTATCGATACGGACGAAGCAAGGGCACGCGATGATTACGAAGCGCTGAAGGATGCGCTCAATGAAGCGAAAGTCAAATACTACTACGCGGGTACACAGGAGGAGCTTGACAAGACTGCCGTCGCGTTGAAAGAATTGCTTGATTCACTCGAGCCACCCGAGCCGCAGCCAACAAGCGGAGTCACAGGTGACTGTGCATGGACGCTTGGTGAAAACGGCGTGCTTACGATCAGCGGCAAAGGCGCGATGGGCGACTATCAATTTAAGCAGACGCTGCCGTGGGGCTCTGATATCAAGAAGCTCGTTGTACAGGACGGCGTGACCTATATCGGCAAATGGGCGTTCTCGGAATGTGCCGATTTGGAAGAGATCGTTTTATCTGATACGGTCAAGACAATCGGCACGGACGCTTTTCAAGGCTGCAAAAAACTCAAAAAGGTTGACCTCGGTAAAGGTGTGGAGACGATACAAAATGGAGCATTTGAGCTGTGCAGCGCGATAGAGGAGATCGACCTTCCCGACACGCTGACCACTGTTGAAAGAAACGCGTTTTTTGTCTGTTCCTCGCTGAAAAGCATCAGCTTCCCTGAGGGCATAACGGAGATTAACGACAACACGCTTGCGTTCTGCGCCTCCTTAACCGAATTGCGGTTAGGGGATAAGGTAGATGTCATTGGATACAACGCGTTCGAGGCTTGCTCCTCACTCGAAACGGTAGAGCTGCCCGACTCGCTCACTACTCTTAAATCTTACACGTTCAGGAATTGCAGTTCGCTCAAATCCATTGTGATTCCCGGCAATGTGAGAGCAATCTATACGCAGACCTTTGAGAATTGCTCGTCTCTCGGTGAAATAGACCTCGGTTCCGTTCAACGGATCGGCAGCAGTGCCTTCAAGGGCTGTACCTCGCTCAAGAGCGTAGTCCTTCCCGACTCAATGACGATGATCGACAAGCGTGTATTTGAGGATTGCACCGAACTGAAAAGAGTGACGGTTCCGAAAAACACCAAGACCATTGATAAGGACGCGTTTGTCGGCTGCGGAGAGCTGACGTTATACGGTTATGTGGATACGGAAGCCCAGAGCTTTGCCGACAGGGACGATAGCGTATCCTTCGTGCCGCTCAACGCCAAGGGAGAGCCCGTCGCGCTGTATGACGTGAACGCGGACGGCAGTGTCGATATCACTGACGCGACCGAGCTGCAAAAGCATATTGCGGAGATCACTTCTGTCAACCCAGCGATTCTAAACCGCGCCGTCAAAGATTTCAGCGGTACGGCTTCTATCAGCGACGTGACAGAGATTCAAAGGAAATTAGCTGAATAACACATAAAAACAGGTTGCCGTAATTGTTCAGATATTGCGGTAGCCTGATTTTTCTTTTTTCCAATTATCTATGTGTATGGATTTAAGAGCAATAAAGCAGGCTTAAATATGGTATAATTTTTTGCTCGAAATGTAATAACAATGTATTGACACACCTTTGCGGTTGGTGTATAATGAAGAAAACAGAACGGAGATGATTTTATGAATATTGTAGACGCGCCCAAAACGGGAACATTTCAGATGCGTATCAATCCCGAAGTAAAAAAGCAAGTGGAAAGCTTATACGCAAAATGCGGAATGACATTGACCGATGCGGTAAACGCATTCTTTCAGCAGTCGCTCAATGTTGGCGGACTGCCGTTCCTGATGAATCAAAACAGCGAAGCAGTTATCCGTCAGCAGGCAATTGCGCTTTTGCTGGCAGATGTCAAGGCTGGTGAGGACAGCGTAAAGTCAGAATCGGATTGGATTTCGGAAGAAGATATGCTGAATGAATTCGGAGTGCAGGCATGATTTTGCGCTATACGCCGCGAGCTCGGCAGGATTTACATGAGATAAAGGATTACGTCAAAAACGAACTGGCAAATCCTCAGGCAGCCGCAAGAATCGTCGAGCGAATACTAAAGGGCTGCTCGAATTTGAAATCAAATCCATACTTGGGGTTGGATTTGTCCTCAAAGATTGGGCAGAAAACAGACTTGAGATATTTAATCCTCTCAAATTACATTGCCATATATAGAGTAGATAATAATACGGTCAGTATTATTCGTATCATGGATGGCAGAACGGATTATTTGCGTTACCTACTGTCGGAGATATGACTTCATTGATATCTGCGAGCAGTCAAAATTTGCGACGCATAAAACAAAGAAAGGGAGTTTTTCTTAAAACGAAAACATGGTTAGAATTCCTTTTCTGCTGTGCTGAAAATGCTGACGACGTGAGAGCATTTGCGATTAAAAAACGAACGCTGCACTTGACATTACTTGTTGAGTGCAGCGTTTTAAACTATATCAGGACGGAATTTAGATTTATGGTGGTTAATTCAAATTGGCTTTCAAGGGGGAGACGGCTTTGAAAAATGATCTGGATGAACTCAAAAAAGTATCAGCCAAATGTTTTTAGACATCGGGAAACAGCCTTTCTCGACCTAATGAAAAATTGCTGGTCTTTTGATGCTGTTCCAAAATCTTTTGCAGGTTTTGACCTCAATTTTGCATAAATCACTTTAACGACTTGCAAAAATCAAAACACGAAAAAAGGCTTGAAACCGACGTTCCAAGCCTGAGAGATCCGGTAATAATGCGGGGAATTAAGTCGCGGTTGACGTTTGGAGACCGCTGCTCTACCAACTGAGCTATACCCCTAAATATTTAGTTGCTGCATAATGACATTAACTCACTGCAAGAGATATATTACCACAGACACGCGATTTTGTCAAGCATTTTTCAACACAAAAACGCCAATTTGAATAAAAACAGTGTTTTCCACGTGCGAAACGCACGTCAATTGCATTTCATTATCAGGGATATCACGTGCAGAATAGCTTGTTTGCACACGTGTATGACGTGGTATCTGACCACTGCTCAACTTTGTTATTGAACCCGAAAAAGACACGTAATCTTTCGGAGGCTGCGATGTGGCTGGGTATTACGTTCAAAAAATGTCTACCCAGGGGGCATATCAACGAGGTGTCCGTTTTATTGTACACCCATCCGTTTATAATTGAGTTTAAGAGAGTTTAAGAGTTCCTAAATTGACAAAGTGAACCCCATATTTTTTGAATTTAGCTGGATATTGACCAATGCTTGTGGTATTGTTGTGGTTACTAAAAAGGAGGTTGCTTCAATGAAACGAGAATTATTAGATAACGGTAATATTTGGCAGAAAAACGACGGGCGTTGGATAGGTCTGGTGCGTTACAAGGATGAGTTCGGTGTAACACAGCGTAAGAGTTTTTCCAGCAAAAAGAAGAAAACGCTGCAGGCGAAGATGACGGAGTACGTCAAAAACTTCAACGAGCATGTCGCCAACTCTGACGAATCAAAAAAGCCTTTGAAAGAGAGCATGAAGAACTGGCTGAGAGTTTATAAATTCCCGGAAGTCGAGCGAACGACTTATGACCGTTACGAATGCACAGCCGAGCATCAAATCTATCCTTACATCGGCAACAAACCTGTCGGAGATGTCACGCCCGCCGACATCAAGAAACTGCTTACCAAGCACATGAACGCCGGATACGCCTTCACAACGAGCAAGAAAGCTTACTCACTGTTAAAGATGTTCTTCAAGCAGCTATATCAGGAGGGCGCGATACCGAATAATCCGATGTCGTTGATCGACATGACGAAGAAGGATAATTACCTCGCAGCGCAAAACAGGGAGAGTAAACCGCAATGTGATATGGTGGTAGTGTTCACTGACGAGGAACTAGAGAAAATTAAAGCAGAAGCGTTCAAACGCTTCGCCAACGGCAAACCCGTCTATCAGCAGTCGGCTGCATACTTCCTGATGCTCAACACCGGATTGAGGGCAGGTGAGTTATATTGATCTCGAAAATCGTGTCATACATCTTCAGCGCGGAGTGAAGGAAGTCCATGTCAGAGACGGTCTTGAATACGTCGCCAAGCTCGAGGTTAAAGTCGGCAAGCTGAAAAGCAAAACGAGCAAGCGTGACGTACCGCTTAATGACATAGCGATAGAGATGATAAAGCGCTTACGCGAGGAAGTGTATCTTGGCGAGGATAAGCCACTCATACCTGACGAGAACGGCAACTTCACCAATCCGAGAAATATGCGAAATCGGTTCTACCGCATACTCGACGCGATAGGGTTGCCACATAAGGGACTGCACACTTTCAGGCACACCTTCGCAACACGATTAATCAACGGCGTTAAACAGCCTGACGGTAGCGTGAAATCATTATCGGTAAAACAGGTTGCGGAGCTACTCGGGCATACGACCTCGGAAATAACAGAACTCTACTATGTCAAGCGCGACTCTACAAGGCTGGTAGGATTGACCGACAGCTTCAACCTGTAGCCAAATACGAGCCGAAAACACCGGTGATTATTTGAAGCAGGTAAAAGCGAGCCGTCCTTTGGTGGACGGCCCGCGAAAGACATCGGACGGCAGAGCCGACCGTTTTGCAGTTTTTTGAGTAGACAAGCTGTGATTATTGAGGGAGTCCTCAGTATTTGCGGCGTTTGTGTGAAATGAAATTTTTATGGAGGTGCACATGGAAGAATACAAAAAGGTTACTATCAGCTTTGCGAAAGATCAATTGGAAAAGCTGGATGACATAATGTCTAAGGAACCGGGATACACGCGAAAATCTTTGGTGGATGCGGTGGATAACTACATCGATCACCGTGTCCAAAAGGAAAACATCAGCTGATCAGTTGTTTTTGCCGTCCGATACATTATGATTTCCTCTTGTTTTATCGGATAATAACTGACATCACCATTCTATCATACCGTCGGCAGTAATTCAATATTTTTCATCAAGAAAAACAGCTGCCGTGAGTATCCGCTTCACGGTGGCTGTGTGTTATGTGATCGCAGACGCTTTATCAAAAAAAGTGTTTACTTGACCAGCGAAATTTCATCCTCTTCGTATTCAAAGCCGCTGGTGGTGATGACGTCATCGGTTTGAAATTTGAGGATTTCCAATTCGGTGCGCGTATATTTTTCTTTTTTCATTTTAACCCTCCCGATTGCCGAAATAATCATTCGCCGCCTGAGCATACAGACACAGCGCTTTAATAACGTTCTCCAAATTTGAAGCGGGTTCATCGGGTGTTGCTGCCGCTTGGATCAAAACGCTGCTGCAATAATTCATCGGGCTGTAGGTGACGCTGCCGCTTAAGTTTTCCGCCGAAATATTAAGCTCAAAGCTTTCGCACAATTCATTCGCCGGAATACCGCGGATGCGTGCGACTTGATAATCGCCGTTTAAGACGGTTTCTACCGTCTTGCCGTCAACTGTAAAGGTGAGCGTGTGTTCACTTTTGAAATAGAGCGAAAGCGTGGTCTCGGATTTGAGCGAAAGCGTTGCGCCCTCATAGGTGATTCCGTCGGGCAAAATAAACTCGGTCTGCGGCGCTGTGACGGTGACGTCGTCGAGCGCCTTGTCGGCGTCGTCCAAGCCTTCGTTAGCAAGGTTTGCGGGATTCTTGTCAAAATATCGCTGCGCGTACGCGCCGTAGTTGAGCATTTTTTTGACAAGCTCAGCCGCTTCGAGGAAGGTTGGGTTGTTGGCTGTGTGCGCAAGCAGATAGTCAGCGTAGTCCTTGACGGAATAAGTATACTGATCACCCGTTTTTCCGCCTTCGGATTCATACATCCTCGCTTTGATCTGAGAGGTCATCTCCTTTGCGGCTACCCTGCACTTGAACACGTAATAGATTTTATCGTAGCCTTCCACCGTCTTTTGCCGCGCGAATGCCTTTGACGGGTCGTTTTGATCGTTGACATAAACGCGCTGAACGGTTGTTGTGTTGCCCGGGATCTCAAATTCCATATACGCTGTGCTGCTGTTCGCGATCTCAGCGCTCAGATCCATATAAAAGTTGACGCCGATGTCGCCGTCAAGGCTGAGCGAATAACCGACGAGCTCCGCACCGATGCCGTCCGCAAAGGCGGTTTTAACATCGGTATAGGTTTTGCCCTCAAATTCCGCGGTCGCGGTGTAGGTGATGATCCCGTTCTCGGTCGCGCTGGTGATGTTAGCCTGAACGGGTTCTTCGTGTCTGCAGCGCGAGTCCGTGCAGGTAAAGGTCGCCGCCGCGCCGGAGTTATCGCTTTCCCATGTCCATGCAGGGGAGGGGTTATCGCCGTAGATATGCGCGTCGGTGAAGATGTAGGTGATGCTCTGCGCGTTGAGGTTCACTTCGCTCAGCTTTGTCGCGTGCTTTATGCGCAGCGTCACGTTCATATTGTTGAACATTCCCGTTCCCGGCGTGATCATGCCCTCGTAGTCGAGCTGCATATCCAGTGTGTAGCCGCCGGGACTGTTCGCCCAGGAGAACGCGTATTCGCCGATCGTGCTCAGGTTGGAGGTGTTGCCCTTGACCTTGGTGACCCAAAGGGTGAAGAACGTATATTTCTTGATTTCCCGGATATTTTCATTGAGCGTCAGCTCAAACTGCGTTTTAGTTTTTTCCTCGTAATTGATCAGCGTTTCCTGATAGCTGCTGCCGAGTATGGTGATCGGCTTGCCGATAAATGTCTTGGGGATCACAAGCTCTGACAGATCGTCTGTGGGACCCGTGTAGTAGTTGATCTGATACTCGTTATTGTTGTTTATGAGCTTAAAGTCGAAATACGATAGAGGAATTTCGTCCTCGCCGAGCTCCCCGCCGACCTCGCCGTTTTCGCCGACCGAGTAATACTTGCCGTCGATCACATAATACGCGACGTTGCCGAGGTGATATTCGCCGTTCTCGTCGATATACGGCTCAACCTGCGCGACGTATTGCGATTCGGTAAATTGAGCGGTATAGGTGATATCGCCGGTGACCGCCGGAAGCGTGTCGTTTGCCGCGTAGGAGGTCTCGCCGTCCGTCCAGCCCTTGAATAAATAGTGCGTGTCGCCTGAACCGGGCTTTACGGGCGTTTCGCCGTGGTATGAGGAGCTTTCGCCCAACGCCACACTGTCGGTCCCAAGCGTCGTGCCGTCGTAGTTGTTCCATGTAACGGTGTAAGCAATATGCGGAACGATGGTTTTGTCCGCCAAATCATTCACGGAAGCAACGCCGGGAGTAAATACCTCGCTGTCATCGTCTTTGTTCTTAAACGATTTTTCAAGCGTAACGGTTCCGCCGTAGCTGCTTGCGTAAATGCTGTCGTCCTGATTTGTCCAGCTGAGATCGATCGTCGAATCAGTAGAAGCGTTATATCCGCTGCCGATTCCCGAGGCGGAATATCCTCCGGTCGCGCTGACATTTCCTCCGCTGATGGTAACGCTGCCGGCTGCTCCGGTTCCGCCGCCGATGCCTGCTGCGTTGTATCCGCCCTGCGCTTCGGCGATGGTGCCGCCGCTGATCTCTATTTCTCCTGCCGCTTCATTTCCTCCGCCGATACCCGCGCCGTACGTGCCGCCGACAGCGCTTGTGACGGTTCCGCCGGAAATGTTGACCGTTCCCTTGCCGCTGTTTCCGCCGCCGATACCCGCGCCGCCGTAATTAGAGGTCGTGTTGCTTCTCGCTTCGGTGATGACGCCGCCGCTGATTTCTACATTACCCTCGCCGTAATCTCCGCCGCCGATTCCTGCCGCTCCGTTGCCTCCGATCGATTTTGTGATAGTTCCGCCGCTGATTTCTATATTTCCCGCCTTTTCTCGTCCGCCGCCGATGCCCGCGCCGCCGCTGCCGCCTGTCGCGGTAACGGTTCCGTCGGTAATGGTGACCTCGCCTGCGCCGCCGCTGCCGCCGCCGATTCCCGCAGGACCGTAAGTAACTGATGACGAAACGCTCGCCGTAACGGTACCGCCGTTGATGATGACGTTACCCTTGGTTTTAAATCCGCCGCCGATGGCTGCAGCGGTGTAATTGCTTACAGCGTGAACCTCACCGCCGCTGATGGTGACCAAGCTGTCATCGCGTATCTGCCGCCGCCGATTCCCGCGCCGCTTGAATAAGCAGTAGCGGTAATATTTCCACCGCGTATTTCCACTATGCCGTTTTTGTTATTTCCGCCGCCGATCGCCGCGCCGCCGCCGGATGCGTTACTATATGCAACAACCGTTCCGCCGCTTACGGTAACGCTGCCGCTTCCTTCTTCTCCGCCGCCGATTCCCGCAGCACCATTATTGCCGCCGTTTGCTGTGATATTGCCGCCGTAAATTTCTACGCTTCCCGAGCCGTAACGTCCGCCGCCGATGCCTGCGCCGCGGGTTCCGCCGGTCGCGGTAACATAACCGCCGTAGATTTTAACATTTCCCTCGCCGTTACGTCCGCCGCCGATGCCTGCGGCGTAATAACCGCCTGCCGCGTTGACATAAGCCGGATACGCTTCGCTGCAATTCACGGTAACCGTGCCGCTGCCGCCGTCGCCGCCGCCGATACCCGCGCCGTTTTCTTTGCCGACAGCAGTTATGCTGCCGCCGACGATCGTTATATCACCGCTGTTTTGACTGCTTTCGCCGCCGATAGACGCGTTGCCGGTCACGTTGCCGTTGCCGGATATCAACTTGCCGAGTACGCTGTACTCGACGTCAGGATCGTATCCCGACTGGGCGTAGATCGTCAGGCTGCTGCCCTCGGCTACCGTAATGCCGCCGAGAGCGTTCAGCGTGGAGTAATCGCAGAGGATAAGGTTTACGTCGCCCGTACAGACGATGCGGTCGCTGATGTCGGGAGAGGTTTCAAGCGCGTCTTCTCCGCCGACCGTGAACCAGCCGCTTGGCAGCTCCGTCATACTTTCATCCAGCGCGATAGCTCTCGAGACGGTCTGCCGGACGCCGTTTTCATCTATATAATCTACGTTGTCTATCCAGCCGTCATAAGGGGGAACAAGCGTTTTGTTATCAAACGCCGCGTTTTCCTCGCTGTAATCGCCGGGCTCAAAATACGTATCGGCGCCTTGTATTTTGAAGCGTTTTTCAAATACAACAGTACCTGAGCCGATATAATCATACGAATAAATACTGTCGCTCGTTCTTTTCCAGCTTAAGACGATGGATTCGTCCGAGCCGGCATATATACCGCCGTTTTCCGCCGTGACATTTCCTCCCAAAACATAAACGGTGCAGCCGCTGCCGCCTATGCTCGCTTTGCCTCTGTCGTCACTTCCGTAATCGGCGTGAGCGTTGACGGTTCCGCCCTCGATCGTTATTGTCGCTGTCTCGGCTTCCTCGGTTACCTCAACTATTTCACCTTCGCCGATACCCGCGCCCTTTGGACCGCCGCTCGCGGTAACGGTGCCGCCTGTGATGTTGATCTCGTCATCATCGGAGCCGATGCTCTCGGTATCCGTCAAATCGCCTGTGCCGATACCGGCGGCGCTCTCGCCGCCCTGAGCCGTCACGTTTCCGCCGTTGATGGTGACCTTGCCGGCAAAGCCGCCCTTGCCGCCGCCGATACCCGCTCCGCCGATGCCGCCCTCAACGGTGATCGTTCCGCCGTTGACGGTGAGCTCCGAAAGGCTTTCGTCCTCGCCGCCGCCGATACCCGCGTTGCCGGAATCGACATTGTCAATTACCAGCGTGCCCGTGCCGTTGATGGTCAGCGACGCGTTCTCCGTTACGCTGATGCCGCAGTGAACGGTCATCGTCGATCCCTCGGCGAGCGTCAGGGTCACGTCGCCGTCGCAGGCGATCCTGTTATTGACCTCGATATTGCCTTCCGCCGTGTAGCTTCCGGTCAGCTCGGTCATGCTGACTGTCCCCGCGTAGGCGGTGAAGGGAACGATTGTGAACAAGCTGATGATCATGACGGCTGATAACAGTATGCTCACAGATTTTTTGCAGGTTTTACTGAGTTGCTTCATACATTAACCTCCTGAAATCCATATTCAAAGTCATTATATCATATTATTCGAGGCTAATAAAGAGCTTTATTTAAATTATTTATAATGTTTTTTGTAAATGATTAGTTTTTTGCGACATATGTTATAGACAAATCACCTTGATTTGTGTTATAATTTATTCGAATATTTTTTGTAGGAGGAATACTATGAAACGTTTTTTCAAACCGGCAATTGCGATTCTGCTTTGCGCGGTGATGCTCGTCGGAATGGTTCCTACAGCGTTCGCGGCACAGTCGGACGCCAAACGCGCTGTGATCCGTCTGGCGGAGCTGAGCGAGCTGGAAGCGCAGTATCTGTCTGACAGCGAGGCGCGCGCCGCCGAATATCCCAACGGCGCGATGATGATCGTGGAAACATCCGCCGAGCTGGATATGGGCAAAACCTACGCCATTGACATTTTCCGCCAAGGGGGCGTCAAGGGCGAAGCGAGCATCAAGCTGTCCACCGTTGACCTTTCGGCGGGCTACAACGAGGCATACCGCCTTTATCTGACCGACGAATGGAACGAAAATCCCGTCGAGGGTGAAAAAAAGCTTTACTATTACGAAACCGGCATTCCGTATATCGCGCGTGAGGGCGAGGAAGAAACCAAAACCCTGACGCAGGATAATGTGGACGATCTTGACGAAGCAAAGCGGGACGCGTCCGAAATCAACGATATGTCCGCTCAGAGCATGCCGCGTTCAACCGAAACGGTGCTTACCTTTGCCGAGGGCGAAAACAGAAAAACGGTATATATCGAAACCCTGAAGCCCGAGAAAGTCACCGACGACCTCGAGCTGATGCTCACGCTCTCCGATCCCGAGAACTGCTCCATCAGCGCGAACACCTCGGGCGTATATAAAATCACGGAGGAGCGTGAAAAGCCTGCGGCAAAGCTGGAGATATCCTCTGTCGGCGCCAATCCCGATGACGAAGAGGCGTTTATCTCGGTCAAGCGCACCGGTAACCTCGGCGGCTACGACTCCTTCCGTGTCACAACGCAGTCCGGCACCGCCAAGGCGGAGGAGGACTACAAGGCAGTCGCCATGGATCTGCACTTCATTCCCAACCAAAGTGAGATCAAGGTGCCCGTTACGATCCTCGACGGCGCGGAGGACGGCGAGAGCTTTACGGCGGAGCTCAGCGACGTCAATGGCAACGCGACAGCCGCCAACACCACTGCGGCGGTGACCTTTGACAGCAAAAAAGAAGGCAGCGAAGCCGTCGGCGCGGTGAATAAAAAATTCGTCACCGACATCACCTACAAAACGACCAACAGCTCCGACAGAAGCTACGAGTTTGTCGACCTCAGCAAGATGCAGTACTACACCACGACGGGCAGCAGCAGCAAGGCGACCACCACATACGACTCCGGCAAGCCCTCCTATGAGGTAGGCTACAAGGTTCCCGCGTTCGGAAGTGGGCAGACCACCTACGCGCGCTCCAGCTCCTCGATCGACTTGTACGGCGTTAACAGCGCGCACGTCTGCTATGATATCCGTTCGGGCTCCGTGAGAGCAGACACCGGCGTTATCTGCTTCGCAAGCTCCGTTTCGACCTCCGGCGATAAGGGTATGAGCTGGAGAAAAAGCAAGGCAAACTGCGATTATAATGATTTGGTTGACATAAGCTCAGATCACAAAAAGTTTGATTTTAATATCACCGACCATTCATCGGGTCAGTATCTTTGGATATGCACCTACAGAAACGCGTGCTGGGGCTACGCCGGCTTCCGCGTGCACGACTACAACGGCAACAACGACTGCTGCGTGCGCCTGAATTTGCAGTCTTACGACGTCACCATCAAGGATCCCGGCGAGGTGCCGATGTATGTGAACGGCAAGCTGGAAATGGTCAAAACCGTCACCGGCGCCAAGTTCACCAATCCAAACGACGCGTCGGGCGGTACCACCAACCACACCACCTTCTACCGCTACGATTCCACCGTTATCTCGGCTACGGTAGATTCCCGGTACGGCAAGGCGACCTTTAAGGGGATTTATCTGCTCGACCCCAACGACAACAACACCCGTTCCTCGCTGATCACCCTTTCCAACGGCGGTCAGCTGACCCTTACTCCCGAGTTCCTCAGAACCTATTCCAACTACATCAAGAGCAACAAAATCGTTATCGAGCCCTGCTACGAGTTCGATCCCGTTAATTTCACGGTCGAAAGCTACGAGGACAAAACCACGGGCATGCAGTTTACGGCTGATAACGATCATCACATCGGCTATATCAAGGTCAACGGTCAGGACTACGGCACCGTTACCTGGAGCGCCGACAGCAGCAGAAACGGCAAATACTACGACGGTGACGAAATCAAGTTCACCTATAACCCGACCTCCTACGGTATGCACGACACGGTCAACTACCAGTACCGCTGCGCGAGTGTGGAGTCGGATTTGAAAACGGCGGATAAAATAACCGTCAGCAACGAGGTAAAGGACAACATCAACGTCAGGCTGACGAATAGGTACTTCTCCGTTACGCCCATCATTGTCAGCAAAAACGCCAAAACAAGGCTTGTCGTCTCCAATCCCGACAAGGGCAATTTTATCTCAAAGGATACAAAGTACGCCGAGGCGGGGGAGAACGGCACGGTCGTTGTCACCGGCATCAAAACAGACAAAATCGATCAAAGCTTTGAGGACAGCACCTGCGGTACCCGCCTTGACCTGACCGCGCAGCCCGACCCGGACTATTACGCCGTGTGGAAATACACGGACGCGGTAACGCATCAAGAGGTTACGCGCTACGGAAACACCTTCCATTTTGTCGTCCAAAATCCGTTTTTCGTCAATGACAACTTTGTCTATTTGTCATTCGAAAAGGTTGAGGAAAACCTGCACAAGCCGCTGAAGGGCAAAATCACCATCCCCGAAGGCACCGTGCTTCACCCTGCGACATCCGCGTCGGTAAAGAAAACGCCCGCCGAGGGAGCGCTGATCTATATGGACGGCTATGTCGGCAGAGCGGACAAAAACGGTCAGTTTATCCTCAAGGAAGACCTTAATCAATCCGATTACGCGAATCTCCAGCTCGGCGGTTACAAGACGAACCAGCGCAACTACACCCAGACAAACCGCGCGATCGTTATTTACAACAGCAACACCTATGTCTGCGATGTTACGGTCAAGCTGACAAATGCCGTCAAGCTTTGCGCAACGACGGAAATTACGCTCGATTCCAACTCGACCGGCGGTGTTGTTCCGACCGGGGTGACCGCGTACAGCTCGGAGATCTCGGGCGATTACGGCTCCACTATCACGCTGGTCAACACTTATCCCGTCAGCTTCAGAGTCAGCTTTGATTCACGAAATGTCCCGGCAGGCAAGCCGGTGAACCTCGCGCGCTGGAGCTTTGAAAACGACAAGGGCGTTGAGCACAGCGCGGATGAAAGAGAGATCGAAACCGGATCCACCATCGCCTATTACGACGTCGTGCTTTCGGAAAAGGCAAAGCAGGGCGACCGGATGTTCATCGAGTTCTATAACAAGACCGGCGACACAAGAACCTCCTACGGCCGCTTTGAGGTCGGCTACGAATTTGTCAACGCCAACATCGAAAAGGTCGTCAGCTATATGCCGGATCAGGGCTTCTACGACGATCCGACCGAGGAAAGCAGCGGCGGCAGCGTCAAGCTGCCTTCCGCGCCCGGCATCGGTCCCATCAGCCCGATGTTCTCACTGTTCGGCTTTACGCCGATCTATTCCGACAAGGCGACAGGTCAAAAGGATAAAAAATCCGGCAAGGATCTTTACTGCCTTGAAATCGGCGTACAGTTAAGCATCGCAAAAAAGGACACCGGCTCCGAAGAGGGCAGCTGGGATGTTACGAGCGTTGCAAAGCAGTATGAAAAGCTTTCCAAGCTGATGGACAAGCAAACCACGGATCCCGCGCAGGGAATGAACACCTCAACGACCATTTCCGTTAGCGTCACCTTTGCCTATCAGCTGGAATATTACACCGCCGACGGCGGCGCGCGTCACTACACCGCCAGCGTATTCCTGCTCGGCGCGAAGTTCGGCGTGAAGATCTCCATTCCGTTTACCATCGTTGTAGTTCCGTGCTTTGTTTATATCGACATTTCCGTCAACAACGTGGGCTATCTTGTTCATTCACCGAATGAAAAAACCAAAGGCTACTGGACAGCGAACACGCTTGACAACAGCTATTTCTACGACACGCACGGCGTATTCAAACAGCAATTCTCGCTGAAATTCGGCGTCGGCGTCGGATATGACGGAATCGCGTCCATCGGAGGACACATCGACTTCAATCTGGATTCGACGATCAGCGGTTCCAACCACGGAAAGATGGAATTCGGCATCAAGGGCGGCGTCTTTGCCGAGCTGGTGTTCTTCAAGGTCGATTACACGTGGGACATCGACAAGGAGGTGCTCCTTGATACCGACGCGAAGGCGACCTCTGTCGCGGCGAATATTCTGCGTGAAAACAGCGACGACTTTATTGCGAACACCAAGCTTTCCGACCTGACGATCGCCCGTGCGTCGGAAAGATATGACACCTCCGTCGTGAGCGACAAGGCAGGGGACGCCGTCGGCGCGGACGCTTCAGCCGCGAATGTTGTCGATACCTATGAGGAAACCAACGCCGCCGAGATGGTTCCCGTTATCGGTCAGATCTCCGAAAACCGTTATCTGATCGCGAACGCGGTTGACGATGAGGACAGCTTAGTCTGCCTGCGCTGCTATGTTTACGATACACAGCAGCAGAAGGTTGTCGAACAGCTTGACCCCGTATGTGATTTCACTGATTCCGAAAGCTATAACAGCCTCAACGCCGAAGAAAAGAGGATTCTTTCCAAGAGCGAGGATCTGGTTGCAGGCATCAACATCGTAGACTGCGGCGATAAGCTGCTCCTTTTGTGGGAGAGCTGCATTGTCGATTACAGCGAGGATCTCACCGTTCCTCAATTCCTGCAATCCTTTAAGGTCATGGGAATGCTCTATGATAAAACCACCGGCAAATTCACCGACTACAGCGTTATTGACGATGGCAGCGGCAAGCTCCCCGACAGGATCAGCGGCGTATATAATGCCGAAACAAAGACCGTTCACGTGTTCTATGAGAGCATTGACGTCAACGGCATCACCGATGATACAACGCTCGAAGAGATCGGCGACCGTCCGCTCAGCCTCAGCACAGCCGGCGCTGACGTCAGCGGCGGAAAGCTCAGCTTTACACCGGCAGCTCCCGTGCAGACGAACGGCAACACGGTTTCCGATTACTCGGCAACCTCCTATGAAGGCAATGTTCTTCTTTCCTACATCTGTGCCGAAGAGAACAGCCGCATCTTAGAGCAGCCGCTCACCGAAACCGAGGGGATCGAAAACGCCTCTCAATACGGCACAAAGAACAGAATGTATCTTAACCGTTACGACGTCGGCGAAAGCGGCGCGCTGACGGAGCTTCACTCTATGATGTTAGCGGACGAGGAGGACGTGACCGCCAATCCCGAGTTTGTCGACATCAACTATCAGGGCGTCAGCAACACCCTGCTCTTCTACAAGCATAACGGCCGCTACGGCTACCAGAACGTCAACAACCTGTATCTGCTCCGCGAGTTCTACAACGCCGATGATGTTGCGGACGCGCCCGAATACATCACTATGGACGAGGATCACACCGTCGGTGAGGACTTCAAGGTCTACTACGGCGGCGACGGCGAGCTTTATGCGCTGTGGACGCTCTCCGAAGGTGATCAGCAGCAGATTTGGGGCAGACAGTTTGAAATCAATTCTATTACGGACGAAACCGAGGTCGCCAAAATAGATGGAACAGGAAATGCTGTTGTTAACGCCGACGGCGCTACGCAAACCGACGAGCTCGACGAGCCCGTGAAGATCCTCAACGGCTACTGGGGCAACAAGGTCAACCTGACGACAGGCGGCATCAAAGACGCCGGCGGAACAGGCTTCTACAAAGGCAATTTTGACGCGGCTGTTGTTGACAGCAATCATCTGCTCGGCGCTTATGAAGCGTTTGATTATGATTACAGCGGCGAAAAAATGGAGCGCATCAACAACCGTTTTGTAATTTCCGAGTTTGATTTAAAGCCTTATTACACAAGCGGCGTTGAGGATGAGGACGACGCGATCGAGTTTTCCGATTACTATCCCACTCCCGGCGAAACCGTTGAGGTCAACGTGAAGGCGGCAAACATCGGCTTTAAAAACGGACACGACGTAACGCTGAACCTCATGAGCAGGGTCAACGGAACCGTTGAAAAGGTTGACTCCGTCGAGTATCCCGTATGGCTTGCCGGAGAGGATCTGGAAGCAAGCTTCAGTTACACCGTTCCCGAGGCGATCACGAACGGAACAGTCGAGCTGTATTATGAGATCGTTGACGACGGAGAAAGCAAGTACAGCTGTGTGCCGGACAAATTCCGTTACGCGCCTAAGCTGAGCATCGAAATCGGTAATGCCGACCCCGAAAACGAATTTACGGATGATAACGACGCCGTCAGGTATCACGTGACCGCGACAATCGCCAATGTCGGCAACAACGATTACAGCGGCGGCGATGAGCTCAACTTCATTTTCAACGACCTTGCTGCTCAGGCGGATGTGATGAATCCGGACGTACCCGATACCGACCCGTTCTACATCAATTACGGCGGCACTGAAATCCCCGAGATCGCCGTCGGTTCAAGCGTGCAGCTGAGCTTTGTCAGCGACGATATTCCCGAAAGCATTTTTGACAAATACGGAACCAACACCGCCAACCTCAAGCTTGCCGTTACCCCCCGCGACGGAATCGGTTGGAAGGAAGTCAAGGGCAACGAGCCCTACAACTTCCTCGACGAGCTGGGCATCGGTCAGCTTGTCAAGCCAGAGCCTGATGAGATCACCGAAATTTCGGCTGACGCGCTCGAGGTGCCTGTCGGCGAGTCCAAGCTTCTGCTTCCGGCGGTTACTCCCGCGTCCGCGGCGGATACGGCTCAGTTCAGCTACTCAACGGAGGATAACGATATTATTTCCGTCAGCGAGGACGGCGAGGTCACCGCGCTGAAAACCGGCTCTGCGGTTGTCACGATAACCTGCGGCGATGTAAGTCAGGACGTTGAGGTCACCGTAACTCCCGCCAAGGGCGGAATCATCGGTGACGTTAACGGGGACGGCGTTGTAACGATTATCGACGCTACGCTGATTCAGAAATATTCCATTGATCTTCCTGTTGAAGGAGTCTTCATCGATACGCTTGCCGATGTAAACGGAGACGGCAGAATCTCTATCCTCGACGTCACCTGTATTCAGAAGTATGTTGCGGAATACACATCCGGAACGGGTATGGCTGGACAGCAAATTAAGGTATAAACCGACTGGAAGCTCAAAAACAGCTGCACGGTTACTGAATAGCTGTATAAAACCGGAAAACGTTTTTCCCCGTTGCTGAGGAATACTGACGACGGATTGGAAAGCTTTATTATCAAACAGCAAACGCTGCACTTGACATTACTTGTTGAGTGCAGCGTTTTAGCTTGATCGGAATAGAATTTAAATTTATAATTGGGGGTAACTCAAATCTATGTGAACAGTGAGGTTAGCGCCCTGTTTCGCCGTGTGTCGCCCTGTGTGCGATTTGTTGAGCAAAGACGGGCGTGTTTGTTGTACCCGACTGAATTGTTTGCGCGGTGTTGAGCCTTTGTTGCGATTTGTGAGCAACAGCCCGTTTTGTAATGTCGGCAGAGATCAAATCCATAGATCTACGGAGTGATTTATGAAATCGATCACATCACCTTTTGCAAATTTTCGCCGGAGGGTAAAATACGATAAATCGTATTGCCGTAGTCTGAAAAATACACCCACTTATCATCTACAAGGTAAATATTCCTTGTGTTGATGTTGCAGATTTCTTTTGGGGTGTCGCTTTCCTGAGTGAGAATATGCAGCGTCCAACTATCATTTTGAGCGTTTTCGGGAGTAAAAGCGATATATCTCTATTTTTTTCTGTTATTCAGTTTTTCGAGCGCGGCAATAATGATAGCAATAACAGAAAGAATGATAACATAGACAATCCGTTGCTTTAATACAAGAATCCCTTTATCCATTCATACGGAACAAAATATGTAATAGGGGCTGTTAATACGGCAAGCATCGCGGAAAAAATGATTCTTTGCCATTTTTATATGTGATACCTTCTGTTGATCACGCCGAAGGTAAGAAAAAAATGATAGAAAAACAGACAAATAATCGCCACAAGAAAACCGATCACAATAAACAACGACTTATCCGTAACTGTTATGTCAGCAACGGTATGCTTCTCTGCAAAGAGTTTTATAACATGTGCACGCAGCCTTTCGGCAAAGGCTTTTTCATCATCTATAATTGCAAGTTCCATTTTAATTACTTCCGTATTGTTTTATGTAATAATCTTAATACATTTATGAGTGAAAATCAATAAAGCGGTAAAAGTTGCGAGATTTATGGTAAAGTTGAAGACATAAGAAGTTCAGCAATTATTTTTTTGAATAAGTAATGACAATGTATTGACATTTTATTTGCGATTGATGTATAATGAAGAAAACAGAACGGAGATGATTGTATGAATATTGTAGACGCGCCCAAAACAGGGACATTTCAAATGCGCATCAATCCCGAAGTTAAAAAGCAGGTGGAAAGCCTATATGCGAAATGCGGAATGACGTTGACCGACGCGGTAAACGCATTCTTTCAGCAGTCGCTCAATGTAGGCGGACTGCCGTTTCTAATGAATCAAAACAGCGAGGAAGTTATGCGTCAGCAGGCAATTGCGCTTTTGTTGGCAGAAATCAAGGCAGGCGAGGACAGCGTAAAGTCGGAATCGGATTGGATTTCGGAGGAAGATATGCTGAGTGAATTCGGAGTGCAGGCATGATTTTGCGCTATACGCCGCGAGCCCGGCAGGATTTATATGAAATAAAGAATTACGTCAAAAACGAACTGGCAAATCCTCAAGCAGCAGCGAGAATCGTCGAGAGATTACTGAAGGGGTGTTCAAATCTGAAATCAAATCCATACTTGGGGTTGGATTTGTCCTCGAAGATTGGGCAGAAAACAGACTTGAGATATTTAATCCTCTCAAATTACATTGCCATATATAGAGTTGATAAAAACTCAGTCAGTGTTATCCGTATCATGGATGGCAGGACAGATTATTTGCTTTACCTGTTGTCAGAGATATGAGCTGCCTATCGGTCAAAATTTGCGATGCTAAATCAAAGAAAAGCTGTTTTCTAACGTGCAAAAAATACTGACGACAGGTTGAGAGCATTTACAAATTAAACTATGAACGCTGCACTTGACATTACTTGGTGAGTGCAGCGTTTCAATCTTTATTTGGATAGAATTTAGATTTATGATGAGGAATAAATTTAATTGGTTTTCGATGGGCGAGACCGATATGAAATTTGAGATGAACTAACTCTAAAAAGTATCAGCCGTGGATTTTTGGCGAGGAATAATCGCTCTTTCCAACCTAATGAAAAATTGCTGGTCTTTTGATGCTGTAGCGAAATCTTTTGCTGGTTTTGATCTCGATTTTGCATAAATAACTTTATCGACTTGCAAAAATCAAAACACGAAAAAAGGCTTGAAACCAACGCTTCAAGCCTGAGAAATCCAGTAATAATGCGGGGAATCAAGCCGCGGTTGACGTTTGGAGACCGCTGCTCTACCAACTGAGCTATACCCCTAAGTGTTCTGTTGCTGCGTGGTGAGCCTCGCTCACTTGCAGGGACTATGATACCACAGACACGCGGTTTTGTCAAGCTTTTTTCAACACAAAAACGCCGATTTGAGTAAGAACTTGTATTGCCGCGTGTGATACGCACGTCATGCGCGTTTTACTTTTTCAAAAATCGCGTGTGACGTACCTGATTCTCGCACGTCATTGTTGTGGTCTGTGACCAATGCTCGACCACGTTTTTGCATTCGAAAACCGCACGCCTTTTTTCAGCTGCTGCGATGCGGCTGGGTAATACGAAAATAGCGGGGAAACGCCCTTGACACAGTTTTACAAATACGATATAATAAGTGTGGACAGAAGAATAAATCATTCATCCCTATAGCTTGACAAACGCCAAGTTATAGGGATTTTTCATTGAAGCAATATGGTTGGTAATACACAAAAATCTGGTGCTAATTTTGTAAGGCTATTCGCTGGATATTGACCACTGCTTGTGGTATTGTTGTGGCTACCAAAACTAGGAGGTTGATACTATGAAAAGAGAATTACTGGACAACGGCAACATTTGGCAGAAAAGCGATGGACGTTGGATAGGTCTGGTGCGTTACAAGGATGAGTTTGGCGTAACGCAACGCAAGAGCTTTTCCTCGAAAAAGAAAAAGACTCTGCAAGCGAAGATGACGGAGTATGTAAAGAATTTCAACGAGCAGGTCGCAAACTCGGATGAATCTCGCAAGCCGCTGAAAGAGAGTATGAAAAACTGGTTGAGGGTGTATAAGTTCCCGGAGGTGGAGCGCACGACCTATGACCGCTACGAATGTACCGCAGAGCACCAAATCTATCCTTACATTGGCAACAAACCTGTCGGCGACGTAACACCCGCCGACATCAAGAAACTGCTTACTAAGCACATGAACGCGGGTTATGCTTTTACCACTAGCAAGAAAGCCTACTCGCTACTCAAAATGTTCTTCAAGCAGCTATATCAGGAAGGCGCGATACCGAACAATCCGATGTCACTGATTGATATGACGAAAAAGGACAACTACCTTGCCGCGCAGAACAAGGAGAGCAAGCCGCAGTGTGATATGGTGGTTGTGTTCACAGACGAGGAGCTGGAGCAAATCAAAGCAGAAGCCTTCAAACGGTTCGCCAATGGCAAACCTGTCTATCAGCAGTCGGCGGCATACTTCCTGATGCTCAACACAGGTCTTAGGGCAGGCGAATTGTGCGGTATTATCAACAGCGACATTGACCTTGAAAACAGGGTCATACACCTTCAGCGCGGTGTTAAAGAAGTTCATGTCCGCGATGGTCTGGAATATGTGCCAAAGCTGGAAGTCAAGGTTGGCAAGCTAAAAAGCAAGACGAGTAAGCGTGACGTTCCGCTCAATGATACGGCAGTAGAAATGATACGACGCTTGCGCAAGGAAGTCTACCTCGGCGAGGACGCGCCGCTCATCCCGGACGAGAACGGAAACTTCACCAACCCACGCAATATGCGAAATCGCTTCTACAGAATCCTCGACGCGATTGGGATTCCGCATAAAGGGCTCCATACGTTCAGGCACACATTCGCCACGCGGTTGATCAACGGCGTGAAACAGCCCGACGGGAGCGTGAAATCATTATCGGTAAAGCAAGTTGCGGAGTTGCTCGGGCATACGACCTCGGAAATCACAGAGCTCTACTATGTCAAGCGTGACACTACAAGGCTGGTAGGATTGACTGACAGCTTCAACCTGTGATAAATATCCGCCAACAAAGAGGGGAGCCTGTTTTGCAAGTATCACTTTGTGAGGCGCACAAAACGCCGGTGATTATTTGAAGCAGGTAAAAGCGAGCCGTCCTTTGGTGGACGGCCCGCGAAGGACATCGGACGGCAGAGCCGACCGTTGTGCAGTTTTTTGAGTAGACAAGCTGTGATTATTGAGGGAGTCCTCAGTATTTGCGGCGTTTGTGTGAACGAGATATTTTCAGGAGGAAACTATGGAAGAATACAAGAAGGTTACTATCAGTTTTACGAAAAGAGCGCTCAAAGATTCGCGAGAAAAAACCGGCTCACGGGCAGAAAGAAGGTGCAGACGGCTACGCCACTGATGAAGATGAATATTTCGGGTTGTATATGTGAACAGCGAGATTAGCACCCTGTTTCGCCGTATTTCGCCGTGTGTGCGATTTGTTGAAGATAGGCGAGAAAGTACCGTCAAAACCATTTGCGCCTTTTTCAAGCGTTTGTCGCAGCTTGTGAGCGGCAGCCTGCTTTGAAATGCTGCGGAGTGTTCCAAAATGTCACTTTCTATCCTACAAAATTATTCTAATTTGCAAATATAATTTATATAATGTGTGATAAAATATAATGGAGTGTTTATACTAAAGTTCTCAAACGATGGTAACCTTTTGCCGATTTGCTTGGATATTTCTAATACCCGGTATTGTCAAATATGCGGTCAGCGGGCAGACCGAAACCGGCAGTGTTATAAAAATGCAAAATTGAAAATGGAAAGTGGAAAATTTAGGGCGGGACACCCGCGACCGAATTTGTAAGCAACGGCGTTTGGCAAGAACCGGGATGATCATTCGGGGCGAAGCGACCCGCAATTTTCAATTTTCAACTTTCAATTTTGAAAAGGAGGAATCCATATGATTTCTAAAATCAAAAAACCCGTCAGTATTATATTATCAATACTGATGGTCGTCAGCGTGTTCGCGATCGTGCCGATCACGGCGAGCGCGGGGGACGGCACCATCGCGCCTTACCTGACATTTACCGGCACGGAGGAATTCAGCATCAATACCTTTAATTATAAAGCGAACTGGGACGGAACGATAGAGTATTCTACGGACGCCGAAACCTGGACAACGTGGGATGGAAATACGATCTATTCTTCGGATAGTAATGTACTTTATTTCCGCGGAATAGGAAACACAAAAATAACAGGCGGTACCTCTTCAATTTTTCATTGGGCTATTACCACAACGGGTACGGTTGCCTGCAGCGGTGACATCAGAACACTTCTGGATTATTCGAAACCCGAGAGTTCCGTGATGGCGAAATATTGCTTCAGATATCTGTTTTATGGCTGCGAAGGTCTGACCGCTGCGCCTGCGTTACCTGCAACGACACTGGCGGCAGGCTGCTATTATGGTATGTTTAATGGCTGCGAAGGTCTGACCGCTGCGCCTGCGTTACCGGCAACGACCCTGGCGGAAACTTGCTATTATGGTATGTTTTATGACTGCAAAGCTCTGACCGCGGCGCCGCTGTTACCGGCAACGACCTTGGCGGAAGCTTGCTATTCCTACATGTTTTACAACTGCGTAGGCATAACCACAGCGCCTGAGTTGCCTGCAACGACCCTGGCAGAAGCTTGCTATAGCTATATGTTTGCCGGCACAGGTATTACCACAGCACCTGCGTTACCGGCGACGGAACTGGTGGATAGCTGCTATAATAACATGTTTTATTGCTGCAAGAGTCTGACCGCGGCGCCTGCGTTACCTGCGACGGAACTGGCGGATAGCTGCTATAATAACATGTTTTTTGACTGCAAGAGTCTGACCACTGCGCCTGAGTTACCTGCAACGACCATGGCGAAATCTTGCTATTACGGCATGTTTAATGGCTGCGAAGGTCTGACCGCTGCGCCTACGTTACCGGCAACGACCCTGGCGGAAACTTGCTATTACAACATGTTTAAAGACTGCATAAACCTGACCACTGCGCCTGCGTTACCGGTGACGGAACTGGCGAAAGGTTGCTATTCCAGCATGTTTAATGGCTGCAAAGGTTTGACCTCGGCGCCTGCGTTACCGGCAACGACCCTGGCGGAAACTTGCTATTACAACATGTTTAATGGCTGCACAGGCTTGACCGAGGCGCCGCTGTTACCGGCAACGACCTTGGCGAACTCTTGCTATTCCTACATGTTTTCCGGCTGCACAGGCTTGACCGAGGCGCCGCAGTTACCGGCAACGACCTTGGCGAACTCTTGCTATTACGGCATGTTTAAAGGTTGCACAGGTCTGACCGCTGCGCCTGCGTTACCGTTGACGGAACTGGCGAGTAGCTGCTATGCCAACATGTTCCAAGACTGCACAGGTCTGACCACGGCGCCTGAGTTACCTGCGACGACCATAGCAACAAATTGCTATGCCAACATGTTCCAAGACTGCACAGGTCTGAAAACGGCGCCTGCGTTACCTGCGACGACCATAGCAATAAATTGCTATAATTCCATGTTCAGGGGCTGCACAGCTCTGAGAACGGCGCCTGAGTTACCGGCAACGACCTTGGCGAACTCTTGCTATTACAACATGTTTTATGGCTGCACAGGCCTGACCGCGCCGCCTGCGTTACCTGCAACGACTCTGAAATCAGGTTGCTATCAATACATGTTTTCCGGATGCTCAAGTATCAGAGTATCAACTGAACAAACGGATGAATACGATACTCCGTACAGGCTTCCCGAAGACGGACAAGGAACTACTGCAAGCTTAGCCATGCTCGGCATGTTCGCAACTACCGGCGGAACCTTCACAGGAAATCCGACAATCAACACGATCTACTATCTGAATACCTCTGACATCAACGTGAGCGAGGTAACTCTCAACCCGTCAGAAGCACAGGAAATCGAAAAGGACGCGGTCGTCTCCTTCACCGCGACCATCAGCCCTGCCAACGCCACCGATCTGCAGATCAAGTGGAGCGTCGCCGGAGCGAACGCTGTGAAGCTGTACTCCGACGAGAACTGCACCACCGAGATCGGCGCTGACGCTACCGAAACACTGACCGTATACGCAAAGGGCGTTGCGGGCGGCACAGCACAGGTAGTGGCTACCGCCAACGCGGATCCGACCAAGACCGCGACCTGCGACGTGAAGGTGAACGCTCCCGCTCCCACTCCTGCAAAGCTTATCCTCCACGTCGGCGAGAACGGCAAGGTCGTGATGGACAACGGCACCTTCGGCAACGCGACCGATGCAAGCAATAATACTGAAATACCCGCTCCTGGTAATGTTGCTGACGGCGCCAAAGTCTTTATTGCTGACGGTCACTCCGTTAATATTGTTGAAGGCGGTTCGATCAATATCGCCACAGGCGGCGAGGTATCATTCTATCCCTCCGCCGACAACACAGGCGAGATCACCGCGATCCCCGACGAAGGCTATATCTGCACCGGCTGGTACAACGGCGATACCCTCTACTCCTCCGACGTTGCTCTCAGCTATCAGAGCATCAGCGAGGATATGACTCTGATGGCGAAGTTTGCTCCCAAGCTCTTTGCCGGTCACACCGTCACCCTCGGCGGCGACATCGGCGTGAACTTCTACCTGAATCCTGCGGTTCTTGATACCTGTGACGGAACCAAGACTGTTGAATTTACTGTTGACGGCAAAGAAACGACTGTTGCTGTTCCCGCAACCGCAACAGCTGACGGATACAAGGTAACCTGCAACGTAGTAGCCGCTCAGATGGCGCACAAGATCACCGCGACTCTCTGTGTTGACGATGAAGCGGTGGCTACAGACGAATACAGCGTACAGGAGTACGCCGAGAAGGTTTATGCAAATCCCGGAGAATATCTCCCCGAGGATAAGGCTGATAAGGCTGATGAGTTCAAGGCGCTTGCAGCGGCTATGCTCCATTACGGCGGAGAGGCTCAGACTGTGTTTGCCGACGCTCTGATCGTAAAGCCCGACCGCGCAGACAGCAACCTTGACTCTGCTGCCGATTACTCCGGCGTTACCGCTGACGCTGTTCAGGATGCCATCAAGGGCGACACTTCCGATCTGAACGCTATCGCAGCACACCTCGGCGCGAAGTTCTACACCAGCTCGCTGCTTTATCTCTCACAAAACACACTCAGGCTCTACTTCACCCAGAATGACGATTCGTTTGACCCTGCGTTGTTTGACGACGTTCGTTCCGACTATTATTACTATGTCCAAAAGGAGGACATCCCTGCGGCAGAATTGGATGATCAGCAGAGCTTCACCGTTGGCAACGGAACCTTCACCTACTCTGCCCTCGATTATGTCAAGGCTGTCATCGGCAGCAGCATGACCGACGCTCAGAAGAACCTCGCCAAAGCGCTGTTCCTCTACAATCAGGCGGCTAACGCGTACTTCGACGATCCGGTTCCTCCTCAGAACGTCGTTGATCTCAGCACCCTTGAAGGCGATAAGGAATTACAGAACGGCGACGTGCTGACCGGTACGCTTAGCGGCGATTATCAGATCACCGTAGCCGCTAACGCGACCGTTACATTAAAAGACGCGACGATCAGCAGCCTGACCGGTGATTACGCCGGTATCACTCCCTTGGGCGACGCGACCATCCTCTTAGTGGGTACGAACACCGTCAAGGGCGGACATGAAGATTATCCGGGCATTTATGTTCCCGCAGACCACACCCTTACCATCAACGGCACAGGCTCGCTTAACGCTTCGTCCAACGGCAACAGCTGCGGCATCGGCGGCGGTTTTTATATAGGCTGCGGTAACATTATTATCAACGGAGGTACTGTTACTGCCACCGGCGGTAACAATTCAGCCGGTATCGGAAGTGGCTTCTCTGCCTGCGGTAATATCACCATCACCGGCGGTACAGTCACAGCCATCGGCGGTGAAGATGCAGCCGGTATCGGTAGCGGATATGATGCAACCTGCGGCAATATCACAATCAACGGCGGTACAGTCACAGCCATCGGCGGTAAAGATGCACCCGGTATCGGAGGTGGAACTGAGGCAAGCTGCGGCAATATTACAATTACCGATACTGTCACAATGGTCACCGCAACAAAGGGCGGGGACGAATCCGACTCCATCGGAGCAGCCAAATTCTGTACCTGCGGCGACGTGACCATCGGCGGAAATGTTTATGCGGACGGAATCGAAGACAGCCCCTACACCTACAAACCTAACTAAGCTTGAAAGGAGAATAACGAATGAACAAAGAAATTTATGAGCCAACGCTCCTTGAGGTTATTAGATTTGTTACAGAGGATGTTATTGCGACCTCGTTGGTACCCGATGATTGGGAGATGCCTGCCAACCCCAGCTCTAACCCCAAGCCCTGATCTTTCATCGGGCAGCATGATGACTGACGAATAAAAATTTAAAATGCGCCGCTGTTTGGTTTGAATTCTCCGAACAGCGGCGCTGTTATTATACGGATTTCATTAGGCAGGTAAAAGCGAGCCGTCCTTTGGTGGACGGCCCGCGAAGGACATCGGACGGCAGAGCCGACCGTTGTGCAGTTTTTTGGAGAACATATCCGGCGTTTGCTGAGGGAGTCCTCGGTATTTGCGGCGTTTGTGTGAAATGAAATATTTTTGGAGGAACACATGGAAGAATACAAAAAGGTAACTATCAGTTTTACGAAAGACCAACTCTCAAAGTTGGATGAAATAATGTCGAAGGAGCAAGGCTACACGCGCAGTTCTCTGGTGCGTGAGGCGGTGGATAACTACATCGGGTACCGCGCTCAAAAGGAAAACATCAGCTATTTGTCGCCGATCATCAGTCAGAATATCAAGCTGGTGCTCGGTAGGTTTGAAGAAAACCTTAGCGAAATGTTGTTCAAACTTGCGGTTGAGGTGAGCAAAAGCAATATTCTTTCTGCCCGTAACAGCGACCTCAACGACTACGCTTTGAACTATTTGAACGCTGTATCAGAGCAACTCGTCGCTGCGCATAACGGCGTCCTCGACTTGGAAAAGGCGAGAGATTACATCGACGGAGAAGAAAATGTCTAAGATAATTGTCTCATGCCGCTTTCAAAAGAGCGCAAAAGATATCGCTGACCTCATAAGATATATGGCAACCCGCGAGGGAGTTGAAAAGCTGTCGGACACCAAGAAATATAAAATTGCGACTTCAAATCAGCACGACCTTATCCTTTCTGTGGTGAAGCACTTTCCTCAAAGCAAAAAGTTTCTTGAATATGAGGACTTCTATGCTATGCCGACAAGAGAGAACGCCAACGAGTTTCTCGATGCCGTCGCTGAAAGATATGCCGACCGCGCTGATGAATTGAAGGGCTTGGTGAGCTATATTTCCAACCGTCCCGGCGTTGAAAAGCTCGGCTCTCACGGATTGTTTACACAATTTGATATGCCGATTGACCTTGATACCATTGCGGATCGGGTCGCCAATCATGACGGTGTTATCTGGACGGAAGTGGTCAGTCTGCGGCGTGAGGACGCGGAACGTCTGCATTTCAACAATGCCGAAGCGTGGAAAAATCTTGTCCGCCGTAATATAAACGAGATTGCGAAAGCCCACCGAATCAAGGTGGAGGATTTGGAATGGTACGGCGCATTTCATAATACAACGCACCATCCGCATATCCATTTGATTATTTTCTCGAAAGGACAAGAGGGTTTTCTATCCGAGAAAGGAATCAAGGAGCTACGCCGCGCCTTCGGTCAGGACATCTTCCGCGACGAGCAATACAAGCTGGCGACGATAGAAACCGGCTATCGGAATCAGTTGAAAGAGCAGTTGGCTGATCAGTTACAGAAGATTCAAAAACGGCAATCGGTTCCGAACTCCGATTATTATTTACTGCTACTGAGAAAAATCCGTGATGAAGTTCAGCAGCAGAAGGGAAAGAAGCTCTACGGCTATCTGCCGAGAAAGACAAAAAAGCTGGTGGATTTCGCTCTGCATGAGTTTGCCAAAGACGGTGATTTATCTGAAATCTATGCAAAGTGGAATGAGGTCAACCGCGAGAAGTTAAGTCTTTACTATGATACGAAAGATAAACCAGACGTACCTATTGAGAAGAATCCCGAGCTTCGGTCTCTGAAAAATATGCTTATCAGGACGGCTTTGAGCATGAATTTCAACGCTCAGACGAGTGTAAATTCTGCCCGTATAGGATTTCTTTTCTCTATGTTGGCTAAACAAATCGTCAGCAGCGCCGGAAAAAGGTTGGATGAGCTCAATAAGATGATGCCCCTGACTGACAGCAAAGAACGAGATAAAATCCGTGAGAAAAAGCTGGCTCACGGTCAGAAAGAAGGTGCAGACAGCAGTGGTATCAATGAAGAAGTCTATGACAGCCAAGCCGCAGAGGGTATCCTGACTATGCTTGATTACTTGATTTCACTTGGGAATCAGGAGAATGAGCAGGCTGTCGAAAAATCGAATGCTCAGCCGTCAATCGAATATGATTTCGACAACGCATATTCCGACTATCTGAATAACGATGATAACGGTTATGACGATAACGTAGATGACGAAGACGAAGAATATTACGGCCTTTCTATGTGAACAACGAGGTTAGCACCCTGTTTCGTCGTGTGTCGCCCTGTGTGCGATTTGTTAGAGAAAGGCGAGAAAGTACCCGAACGGATTGTTTGCACGGCGTTGGGCATTTGTCGCGATTTGTGGGAGACAGCCCGTTTTACAGGTCGATAGCAGTCATATCCATATTCGCCCATAGCATATGCCCT
>NZ_JAHLQB010000035.1 GCF_018918205.1 Lachnoclostridium sp. MSJ-17
CAAGGTGGACGTTGACTCCCTTGAAGCGATTGTCTTTGACCCGTACACCCACGGTTATTATAAGGTCGGCGGCAGAGTCGGTGACGCATTCAAAGACGGACTGAAACTGAAATAAAAAAACCTCCGACTTGTCTGTAACTAACAGAGAACAGTCACAGAGGAAGATATGCGCGGCGATTTGTCAGCGGGCAGAGCAGGGGAAACCCTGAGATATCCGTCACACTTGAACAGCTTGCCAATCAAATCAATTCCTCCCGTGAGGTAGTTTCCAGGACACTAAAGAACATGGAAAAGCAAAATATTGTTCGACTCAGAAGAGGAAAAATCACGATTCTGAACCAAAAAGAATTAACGCGGCTGCGTTAAAATATTGAATGGAGGTATCCAGTTATGAAATGTGATTTTAAGGTTGCTTTGGAAAAGCGCAAGCCGAAGAGCTGGCTCAAAAGCGTAAGCGCGTTTGCGAACGGTATCGGTGGTACATAACCGACCAAATTCTTGAATACTGTACAGAGCCGAAAACAAGAAAGGAAATCTGTGATTATCTGGATTATAAAAATCTTTCATATTTTTCAAAGCACTATCTAAAGCCGCTAATTGCCGAAGGTAAATTAAAAATGACAATACCTGATAATCCCAAGAGTCAAAAGCAAAAATATGTAACTGCTTAAAACTATCGCAAACCATTTCATGGACACACATAGACACACATAGTCACTGACTGACCAAGATAGTGACTATGTCGAATCCTTTCGGGAGTTCAAGTCCCTGACGCATTTCCTCCGAAAAAAATCTTTTTTGTACGGATAGGACAGTGAACAGGAGATACCCATTCTGGTATCTCCTGTTCACTTTTACCCGCCGCGCCAATAGGGACTCGAAGGCGACTGTGCCGAGCAAAGCGAGGCAAAAACGTCACTGTGTGACGTTTTTAGACCTGCAATCAATGTATTTTACAGAAAACCGGTATGACCGCAGCATCGAAAGCATGATGAAGGGCATACCAAACTTTTACCCGAGAGGTTCGGGAATCGTAGTGACCAAAAAATTCGAGTATACAGCCAAGATCTCTCCCAATACCGTCAAGCGGCATATCCGGAACATCATGGAGAAAACCGGCTATGAAAGCCGTCTGGAGCTGGCGATGAACGCGAAATCCCTCGGCTTGGTCGTCAGCGATAAAGAACGCACAAATGATCCCAAACAAAGGAGGCTAAAATGAAAGGAAAAGACATGAAACAACAACTGACCAAAACCGGAAGAACGCTCCCACGGCGCGTTGTCAGTATTCTGATGAGCTTAACGCTTGTCGCGCTGATGTTTCCGGCATTCGAGCTGCATGCTCACGCGGGAGGTTCGTCGGACTACGAGTTAGACGGCAAGGATTACCACGTCGAGTGGGACGACGAGCATGGAGTCGGCACCGTGTACGTCCAGTGCGAATACTGCGGACATTACGCGGAGGAGTCGTTTTCTGACGGCGACCATGCGCAAGCCGCTGCCGATACTATCACGTATCTGTTCCCCCATGACTGCGACCACTGCAAGGAATGACCGCCTCACTGACAAAGAGCGGTATCCGTCTGGCGATCGAAGCAGAGCGCGATCCCGCTTTGCCGCCGACTTTGCTGCCTGTCGAGCGCAAATTAAGCGACGATCTCACCTTCCTGACGATCAACGTGACGGGATGTGGGGCTGTATGACGAGCTTGCAGTCGATCAGCGGCCCGCTGCTGTATTACCTGATCGGCATTATTTCGATCCTGCTTATGATCGGTCAGACCGCCGAGCTGTTTCAGGCGATTCGATACAAACGAGAAAAAAAGCACCTGATCGTTTCCTTAATCAACTCTTTGCTGTGTTTTGCGCTGTTGATCGTTATGATGGACTTTGCCATGACGCGATTCATCTCGCCGGAGGACGAATGGAAGTTTCTGCCTTTTGAATGGGCGCTGTTCGCTCTGCCGTGGCTGTGGATCGTATGCGGAGAGCTGATCTCTGCCGCAGTCTGACGAACCTGAAAATCCCGGACGGCGTTAAAAAGCTCGGCGATGAAAACAGCGTCGGATACGGTATGTTTGAAAACTGCAAAAACCTCAGTGAAATCACGATTCCCGCATCTGTCAGCTATATCAATCCCGACACCTTCGACGGCTGCGGTTCGCTGATTATCTGCGGAGAAAAGAATTCAGCCGCTCAGGAATTTGCAACTATCAATAAAATTTACTTCAAGGTCATCAGCGAGCCGGATTAGCTTTATCGTGAACTCTCTTCGTCGCCATGAATTCACGGAAGGCATTCTCGCCGTCGCAGTTGACACCGCTGACCAATCTGCGCTTGGATTTGATGTCAAAGGTCTTATACTACTGCTGACAGTAATTGATAACCGCCCGCATTGCGAAGCGATTCTGTGTGCTCTCAGGGATAAACATGACCGTTGCCATCAGCTGTCATCACCTTTCAAATCGAGAATCGCGTCATAAATTTTTCGCTGACCCTCGATAACAGAATCGAATTTTCCAAAGAAGAAACGTTTGGAATGTATCTTTCTTGCGATTTGGTTGATATTGTTGCCGATACGTTTCAGCTCAACAAGCACCTCTGACAGGTCAGTCACCGTGCCCGGTCTGATGAGCCTCGGTATGTATCATAACGGTACCAAACAGAAAAACGCGGTGTTGAACGTTTACAGAAGCGATAAACTCACAGACAACACCGACAAGGGCTTCAACCTTGTCAATAACAGAGAGATCTATAACAACGACCAATTCGACAGCGGTATAGAATATGCCCAGGAACAGAATATGGAGGGTATCGACGTCAACGGCGACGGCTTTGACGAAATCGCTGTACTGAGATTATCACGCCCGATGTACGTCGAGCTCTATGATCCCCAGAAGTACTCCTCGAATGATAAGCACAAAAAGCTGGCCGAATGGAAAACGGATATCTCCGGAGGCGCGACGATATCCGATCTTGAGCCTAACGAGACCATGGGCTACATGGCGCTGACCGCAGGCGATTTTGACAAAGACGGCTGCGAGGAGCTGGCGGTCTATATCCCCACCGAGCATCCGACCTTTTATCTGCTCAAGTACAAGGACAATTCTCTCCGTACGCTTGCGAGCTTCCGCCTCGAGGACGTATCGGGCGGCAAGGGCAGGCGGCTCGTCTATAAATCCGACGGCAACAAGCTCCCCAACGACGGCTATCCGATTGTCAGCCTTTCGACGACTTCCATCTCCGGCGAGGATCATATCGTATTCAACGCGAGCCTGCCGATGCGCTACAACGGCTATGACAACCGTTCGTGCATGGCGATTCTCGACTACGACGGCTCATCGCTCAAGGAGGTCTACTCCGACGACCTCACCTACGGCAACGGCTCGTACAGAATGAGATACGCGAGCGCGACCGACGGCGACCTCTACGGCAAAGGCGAACAGACGCTGATCGTCGGCGGCTACAAGAACGATGGCCTCGGCAGTGATTCGTCAAAATACAACACCACACAGGGCGGTCTGAACGGTGACACCAACCTTGTTCAGATCATCAAATACAACACAGAAGAAAACAAATATGAGCGCGGCGATCTGAAGACGGCGAGCCGCCACTCAAACGGTCTGTGTAAGATGGAAGACCGCAAGCTCACCAACCCCATAGCGATCGCGGCTGTCAACTTCACCAACAGCGGCAACGGTCCGGAGTTCCTTTTCCTTGGCGGAAAAGTCTTCAGATGGAGCGACAGTGACTCATTAGCTGAAAAATGGGAAATGCCTCTGGGCAAGAACAACGACGACGACCCGTTCATCGTCAAGGCGTTCGCCATGAGAGGCATCGACGGCAACTATATGCAGGAGCAGCTATTTGTCTTAGCCGGCGATACCGACGCGGGCACTCCCGACTACGACCATCTGCATACGCATACCATTATCAACACCAACAATGCCGGCAAGACGGACGATGCGGACGCCACCACAGACGACGTTCAGCTGATTGACAACTACAACGACAGCTGGACAAGGGTGAACGAGGATGACGACGGTGACTTCTGTACCGCCGCTCCTCTGCAGTGCTCCGGATACGGCGCTACCGTCAGGTGCACCGACAAGAGCGTCGGCTGGTCCGATGTCACCGTAGAGGCAGTTCTCCAGAGCGTTCCCTACTGGGAGGAGCTCAACTACGGCGAGGGCAGAGGACAAAGCTCCTTTACCCTCAGCTCCGGCAAGAGCAGCGGCAAGGATCATGAGGTCGTCCACTCCAACGGCGGCTTTTTAGAGGTGTCTGTTGTCTTTGGCTTCGAACTCTTTAATATCGGCGGAAACGCCGGCATAAAAGGCTCTATCGAAGGACACAGCAATCACGGCAATCAGGAGGGCAAGGAATACGCGCTTTCAGGCAAACTGACGATCAACAGTCACGCCGGCAGCGACACCGCGGTGCTCAGCGCGACGGCGATCGGTCACTATCTGTATGAAGTCTATCTCCCCGAGCATATCGTCACCGCGGCAGAGCATGCGTACATGGTCGAGAACTACGAGGCATACGGCTATAACAGCCCCGGCGAGGTACCCGCGGTAGGTACGCTTTCCGAGGCTTATACGACTCCTTGTATCAACCACGTCAATTACGGACAGACATACTCCGCGATCGAGGTCAATAAATTCAACGACAAGGTACAGGATTATTACGACGCAGGCGGCTCAAAGGAGAAGCTCGGCAAGATCGATATGTCCAAGTACAACTCCGCCGTAATCGGCGACCCTTACAGCTATCCCGCAAATAAGGGAAGTATCTATAACTACTCGACGCAGCAGGAGTACAGCGATCTTGACGGAAAAACAAAAGAAACCGAAATGATCTTTGAGTCCAAGTACCCCGTGGCCGTCAACGCCATCGCGGACAGCGACGCGGATATTGAGATCGAATTTGAACAAACGATCACCAGCGGCTCCTCTTCGGGCTATGACCTTGGCGGAACAGCCGGCCTCGCCGGAGAAATCGACTTTCTTGTCGGTAAGGCAGACGGATCCATCGGCTACAGCGGCGGAATCGAGAAGAATACCGTTTACTCTGATTCTACCATCACCGGCAAAAGCTTCGGCGTGCGGGTCTGCAACTGGGAGGATTACACCAAGGACGGCGACAATAACGAGGTGCCCGCAAACAAATACGACTTTAACGTCACTCCCGTGGTGCTCAGATCGTCCCCTCTTTCCAACGGCGATACGCCCTTCATGCTGACCTATATCGTCACTCCGATGAACGAAGGTCACATCGCTCCCGCAATCCCCGACAATATCCATGTCAATACCGTATCCGCCTCGGCGCTGAACGTCACATGGAAGAATGCCAGCACCCCCGAGCGCCCGGTATCTAAGTACGAGATATTCCAGAGGAACGTCAGCGCGAAGGAAGATACCTTCGTATCTGTCGGTACGGTAGACGCGACCGCCACCTCCTTCCTCGCTACCAACTTAGAGCCCGAGACGACCTATGCCTACAAGGTGCGCAGTATCTACGACGGCACCTACAGCGTATGCAGCGGCGAGGCACAGGGCACGACTCTTCCGCTCGAGGGCAGCGGTCCGAGCTTCATTAAACATCCCGCCAACGCGTACGTCAAAGAGGCAGACGTCAGCAGCAGCACGACCGTGACCTTTGACGCACTCGCGGTACCCGCCTCCAAAGACCACGCTGTCAGCTATCAGTGGCAGAAGCTGGAGGAGAGCGGCACTGAGGGCAGCGTTTCACAGTGGGTCAACCTGTCTGACAGCACCGAGAGCAATCCGACTGCTTTCTCCGGCACAAAGACCGATACTCTTTCTGTCGCTCTGAACTCCGACAACGCCGAAGAATTGAACGGCGCGATTTTCAGGGTCATCGCCGTAGAAGAGAGCTTGGGAACCGCCCGCAGTCAGGCGGTGTCACGTTCCGCTGAGCTTGTTATCTCCGGTAACGAGCCGATCAAGACCTCTACCGATCTTAAGATGACCAACGTCAAGGACGCGACCGCCGCCGTCACCGACGCAAACGGCGATCCCGTAAATCAGGGCAAGGTGACATTCTTCCTCTACAAGAGGAGCGACAACGGCATGATCGCGGCCGACGAACAGGCTACCGTTGAAGTCAATAACGGCACGGCGTCCTACACCTACTCCGACAAGGCGACCGCAAGTGAGTCAAACTACGGTTTCTTCGCCGTATATACCGACGACACCCACACCTATGCTTCGTCCTGCGATCTTGTCACCTATGACAACGTCGTTTATCTGACAGCCGACGAAGGCGCGGAAATCAAATTTATCGCCGGCGAAGGCAAGCCGGAGATCAAGCTCCCCGTAGCAGCGTTCGCACAGGGCAAGGAGGTTCGCTTCAAGGTCGATCTGACCTCTGAACAGTACCGTCTCGACTCCGTCACGGCGTCCACGATGAAGAGCGGCGATCTGATAGATGTGAGCGGGCAGGACGGCGTTTATTCGTTCATTATGCCCGACGACAGCGTCACGGTCAGCGCAAAGACCGCTTATATCCCGGCGGTCACGATCACACCGCCCAAGAGCTTTGCGGCGAAGTTCGCCGACAGCGATAAAGCTGAGCTGACCACAGCGTTATTCGACGCAGGCAGCGAGGTATGGATCAGTACGGGCTTGACCGATCATAAGCCTTCCGTCACATTCAAGAACGATGACGGCTCGACAGCAAATATCAGTTACCGCTACAGCGATACCGCTCCCGACGGCGCTGACAGCGATACAAAATATCTTGTATTTACCATGCCGGCGTACAGCGTGACCGTAGCGTTCGACGAATATACAGTGGACGTCGGCGGCAACATATCATCCGAATTGGTTCGTGATCCTTACTATCCCGGCAGTGAGAATTATTACGTTCCCGGTGAGAAGGTTTACGTCGGATATACGGTTCACGGAACAAATGTTGCAAAGGTGAATTTTTACAAGCATGATTCCGGCGAAGAAGTAACGCTTCCTTATGAAATAGATTATGACGATTCTTTTGACCCTTCCGCTTCCATCAAGGATTCGGATACCTTCCGCAACACGATCTGCTTTGAGATGCCCGACTATAATGTCGATATAAAACTCTGGCATCAAACCGCTGTAAGCGTAACGGCAATCTCCGTATTGAAAGATCTCGACTATAATACCGTAACCGATAGCGTCCTCTCTGACGACAGCTTTACGTTCAATTATAACAACGGTTTGCAAGCGACCGGAACGCCCACTGTTTACGCTGCTCCCGAAACGGAGGTGCTCTTTACCTTTGATACCGGCAAGGTCAATGACGGCGATTTCAATGATTTGGCTTTCAGCTTTGAAAATCTTTACGCGAACAGCACCGGCTTTACTGAGGATCGTTTACGCACCGAGTTTGTTTCGCAGGAGGGAACCGTATATACCTACAGATTCACCGTTCCCCAGAGTCCTGCCCCCAATTTCCGTGTCGAGCTCATGGTCAGATTTGAACAGGATACTCCCGTTCTCAACATCAATCCTACCACGCTCAACGTCTCCGAAAATATCGGCTTGACCTCCAACTATCCTCTCGGTAATCTCACCATTACCGGTATGACGAACGGCTTCACTGAGCTTGATGAACACGGAAACGCGGTCGCGCTCACAAAAGGCGAGTACGATGTCTGCGCCTATGTAAAAGGTCATGAGGGCGATGGTAAATACGCCTCCGATACAGTCAGGGTTACAGTAAACGACAACCACACCGTCCATATCGAATCTGACGCAGACTGCATGATGGTATTCACCGATCAGGACGGCAACAAGATCTCCGACTCCGATTCCGGCACCTATGCGGGCGGCGACACCGTATACTTTGCCCTTGCCGACAGCGGAAACACGCTCAACTCCCTCACCGTATCCACCGATTCACGTGGCAGCGGCGGAGAAATAGAGTATCAGCAGAACGGCTCTGTATACAGCTTCATCATGCCGCATCAGGACGCGTATATCTTCCCCGACGCTATCAAGGTAAAGCTTGTCGGCGGCGACCACGGCAAGGTTTATTTTGCCGATGAGAAGCACACCGGATATTCCGAAGCATGCTTCGCCTCCGGCAGCACCGTAGAGTTCACGGTAACGCCCGACAGCGGCTATGACGGAAACGTCGTTGTCACCACCGAGGACGGCAGCGTCAGCTTCAGCTATGTTTCCGGCGACAGCACCTACGCGTTCACTATGCCGGATAAGAACGTCACCGTAGCAGTCGCCTTTGAAAACTCCAATTACAATCTGCTCAAGGAGTTCAGAGCGGTCGCTAATCCATCCGAAATTCAAATCGGCGGGACGTCCGAGGTAATCATTATCGACATAGACCTCACGCCCATGATCTTAACTCCGTCAAAGAATTACACGGTCAGCGACATGAACCTGTATTCCTCCGACGAGAGCATCGCAACGGTAACCGCCGACGGCATGATTACCGGTATCGCCGAGGGCACGGCAACCATCACGGCGCGCCTGAAATCCAACCCGAGCATATATGATAAATGCACAGTGACGGTTGTGGCTGAAAAGCCCACAGAAACTCCCACCGAGGCTCCTACAGAAGCGCCTACCGAGACGCCCACAGAAGCGCCTACCGAGACGCCCACAGAAGCTCCTACCGAGGCTCCCACAGAAGCTCCTACTGAGCCTGTCGATGATAACATCTTTGAGATAGCGAGCTACGCAGAGCTTTGTCAGGTGCGCGACCTGATTAACAGCAACTACGCCGAGTACGGCGACAAGAGCTACAAGCTCACGGCTAATATTATACCTGAGGACAGCGACCTTAATTGGACAACCGGTATCGGTTCCGAATCTCAGCCCTTTAACGGCGAATTCGACGGCGACGGCTATTGCATTGTCAGCCTGCGTGTTTCCGACGATTCACTCTTCAACACAATCGGTGAAAACGGTTTTGTTCACGACGTCAACATGTTTGACGTAAAATCGGCGGATACGAACGCACAGCATAACGCTATGGGCGGTATCGCCAATGTCAACAACGGCGTGATTTCCGACTGCATCAACGGCAACCATACCTCCGCCATTACCGTGAAGGTCACGGTCAAGGGTGTGACGAAAAAAATCACCGCTTCCGATTACAACAGCGAATTTTCTGCCGATATTTGCGGCGGTATCGCGGCAGTCAACAACGGAATTATCGTCGGAAGCCGCAACGAGGGAATTCTCCGCGGCGGCACTGTCGGCGGTATTGCGGGACAGAATCACGGCACCATCTACGCCGGCGCGAACAATGTCGATATCAGCGGAACATCCTATGCCGGCGGTATCGCGGGTCAAAACAGCGGAACGATCGAAGCCTCCTACAACTCTCACGAAGTCAGCGGCGAAGGCGTCAAGGGCAGTATTGCAGGAAGCAACGAGGGTACGTTCGCCAATGTATTTGCTCAAACGAATACAACTCCCGCAGCAGGCGAAGGCAGCACAGAGGGCGCATCTGTTGTCAGCGGAATGAACAACGTCAACAATCAGTTTGATAAAACTCTGAACAGCGTCACCGAGGATACATACAATGCAAACGGACACAGTATCCCTCTGAACTGGCTGATCAACGCTAACCTTAACCACAAATATCCTGTTATCAAGGGTGACTTCTCCAAATTCAAGAGTACAACCGTTGAGAATACGGAAAGCATGACCCTGAGAGGCACTATGCACCAAAGCGCGCATCTGATTTATTCCGAGTTGACAAGCGAAAACGAGCATTACTCAACGATTCTTGACAAGCTTTCCTTAAACGGCGACAGTACAAAGCTGTTCTATATCGCAGTAACCGACGGCGCCGGAACAGAGCTTCCGACGGGAATCTGGATGGACGGCGAAGATGTTGAAATATCCATGCCGGTTTCCAATGCGGACGCGGTTTTGATGGGAATTGACGCAGACGGAGCAGCGCAGACGTTTGAGCCTGTATCTTATGATAACGGCGCAGCGGTCTATAAGATTCCGGCGCTCATGCAGGTATTTGCCGTTCAGACAAAGCAGGAAGACCCGACTGAGAACCCTACAGAACAGCCTACAGAGGAACCAACTTCTTCTACAGAACAGCCTACAGAGGAACCAACTTCTCCTGCAGAACAGCCAACAGATCCTACGGAAAAAACTACCGAAACACCCACAGAAAGGGCTGCGGACGCGAATTCTTCCACTAAGGATAGTGCAACAAACGATACGAGCAGAACGACCACAGGCGGTACCTCTTCAACCGGCGGCGCAGTTCAAACAGGCGCTTCCTCTGCTGTGATAATCGCTTTGATTATTCTTGCAATGTACGCTTTGATAATAGGCACATTTGTTTCAAAACGCCGCAAAGGCGAGTAATATATCAAAAATCTTCTCCCTGTGAGATGTTTCATAGGGAGAAGTGAAACAAAACATAGCCCCAAGGGGCAGAAAGGATTTTTCAAAATGAAAGTTAATAAGTTACTGGCAATTGTACTGACAGGCGTTTTGATGGTTGGCTCGGCTATCTCCGTATCCGCCGCAGACACCTACACGCTCACGCAGGATAATCCGACCGGTGATCGGGACACAGAGGTTACCGCTGAGATCAAGGCTCCGGGCGAGGTATGGTATGAAGTCGCGGTACCGACAAAGGTTGATTTCGGCATCCTGAATAATGTGACAGGCGATGCCGACACACAAGCGTTCGACATTGAGCTTATCGACAAGTCCGCTTCTGTTGATAGCGTCTATGTCGCTGTAAGAGACACAACCGACGCTGACGCTATTACCGACGCTACCCTGAGCACAAAGTTCTTCAAGCTTGAGAACGAAACAACAGGTCTTGTTCTCGGTTACGATTATCTTAACGAAACAGGTGCATCCGTGCTGACCGAGACCACTCCCGAAGACAATAATTACAACTATTACGGCATTGTTGACGGTCTTACCACCATCGGTGAAACCTACAACTGTACCCTCAGTCTGCCGATGTCACAGCTTAGCGGCAAGCTTACCGATGAATATGCAGGTGTTTACACAGGCACTATCGAATTCTACAGCAGAGCTACTGTATCTGCACCGTAATCAGACACGAATCAGCATACCCCGACGGTTTCCCGTCGGGGCAGTATGCTGATTACCGCGGTATTCAAAAATTCAAAAGAGGCTTTGCATTTTCGAATGCCACGGCGGTATCAAAATAGAATATGAGGTGGAAAAATGGAAAAGAATAAAAAACACAAGGTAATGATTATCATATTGATTGCCGCGGTGATTCTTCTCGCCGGAGCTTTGGTGACAGTCTATATCATGAGCAATCAGCCAAAGGAAGTGACTGCGCCCGATTCTGCCGGTGTTGGCGGTGAAATCGTAGATAATTGGGATCCCAACATCGATAATGAGCCAACTCACGGCGTGGATGACGCAATCATTCCCGGCTACGGTAATGCGGAAATGAAAGCAGGAGACACTACGCTGACACTTTCGATCGGAAATCCCTCAGAGAATACGGTAGGCTTATTCGCGACCTTAATTGTAGATGATAAAGAGCTCTACCGATCTCCGCTGTTAAAGCCCGGTCAGGGTATCACACGTATCCCGTTGAATGAAACGCTTGAAAAAGGTACATACAACGCTTATGTGCTGTATCAAATTACTGATTTGAATAACCCCGATACCAAGCTCAATTCCGTGCGGTCGGCGCTGGAGCTGATAGTGAAGTAATCAAATTGCAAATAACTCGATGGGAGGTGCTTTTTTGAACAGTTTTCGCAGGGCGGCAGCCATGCTGCTCGCGCTTTGTATGATTTTTTCCATCGGCGGATTGTTTGTTGTGTATGCCGCAGAAAAAGGAGAACTGAGCAGAGCCGAAGGCGACACCTTAGTTGTCGCTGAAATTGTTCCCGAAAGCACCCCGACAAATCCGCCCAAGCCCGACTATACAGATCCAACCTCTGCTACAGAGCCTTCTAAAGTGATAGTTGATGACGGCATTGTGCAAACGGGAGATTTGCAAAATACAAAAATCGTCCTCTGGGGTCTGCTTCTTCTAAGTATCTTACTGTTAGTTGTTTTTGTTCAAAGAAACAGAAATCAACCATCAGATTGACACCGGTCTGCTAAATGAAAAATGTCAGTCCTGCATTCGCTATTCTTAATTCACAAACAACGGCGGCTCAGACCTTTCGGTCACTGAGCCGCCGTATTATTATCTTTATTATTTTCCGAAGGACGCTGCGCCGGGCAGTACAGCCACGGACGCTCTCTTGTCGCGGTGGGACAAAATGTGGTTGTGCAGCAGGCGCGTCGATGCGCAGAGAACGAATGTCACCGAGGTCATCATAACGAGAGTCACATACCACATGCCGTTGCGGTTGAAGGAGTAGAAATCAGTCCAGCCGCCGTTGCCGTAGCCGATAACGACCGCCATAAGCACGTAAACCGCGGCGTAGACGAGCATCGGAGCCATTCCGCAGAAAATGCGGCTGAAGCTGAGCTTTTGCTCGTTTTCAAGAAGTACGAATGAAGCGAAGGTGAGAAGCGGAGCCGCGATATGCATGTGGAAGGAGGTTCCGGTGACGGTTTCCTCTCCGAAAAGCGGGAGCAGGAACACAATGACCGTCAAAAATGTCAGAAGCAGCGATACCATGCCGGAGTATTTGATGACCCGCACCCATTCTGGTACTGAATCACGCTTGCCGCGAAGAACAGCGATTTCGAACGCCGCCGTTAATACACAGCCGACAGCGGCGATGATGTTTGAATCGGTGGTAAAGAAATACAGGGTTTCATGAGGGAAATTTACGTTCGTGATGTTCCCCATAAAGTAAGACGTGATCACGCCGGTTGTTGCGGCGGCGACGATCAGGTTGATAATCACCGAGCTTAAGAGTCTTGTTTTCCTGTTCATTGGACTGTCCTCCGGTTCATTTTTCGGCTCGCTGCAAAGCCTCATACATAGTATATGCGGCTGATTTTCATTTACCAAAATAAAATATAATATTTTTTTGCGCGACCGCCAAGACGCTAAAAGGACGATAAATATTGTATTTGTGACATATTTTTCAGCTATTTTACTGAGGTTAAAAAGTCCGTCCGTCATATTGTCCAAAATGATTTTCACATGACAATTTGCTTTTATGTTCTGTTGTTAAACCGGTGATATTCATCTCCGTTTTGACGACTGTTTTTTTGCAATTTGAAGGTCTTGTGAATATTACAGGAAATCTTTGAGAATTTTTTTATATTTTTATTGATTTTTAAAACGATTATGTTAAAATACAATTGAGGGGTGATTCCCCGTATAAATCAAATTGAAAGAGGGAATTTTGATGAAAAAGTTATTTGCGCTCATTCTCAGCGGACTTATCGTATGCTCATTCGCGGCGTGCGGACAGAACAACACAAGCTCACAAGCCTCAACTGACGCTGCGGCTACAACCGCGGCTGAAGCTCAGACGTCCGCTTCCGAGGGCGGCGACGTTATCGCGGGCGGATACACCGACGCGGCTTCACCCGTAGTTCCCGACGATGTAAAGGCTGTGTTCGACAAGGCGGCAGCCACTCTCACCGGAGTCGGTTACGAGCCGGTAGCGTATCTCGGTTCTCAGGTCGTAGCGGGCACCAACCACCTGCTTCTCTGCAAGGCGACTCCCACGACAGCAGAACCCAAAACCACCTACGCTCTTGTAACTCTGTTTGAGGGACTGAACGGCGAGGCTGAAATCACCGATATTTCCAACAGCGACGTTGAAGCTCCGGCACCCGCAGACGCCGAGAATCCGATGACAGGCGCCTACGCCGAGCCCGCGACCCCGGAGGTCAGCCCCGAAGCTCAGAAGGCTCTTACCGCCGCTCTTGAGGGTCTTGACGGAGCGACTTACGAGGCAAAGGCTCTGCTCGGAACACAGGTTGTTTCCGGCACAAACTATCTGATGCTCTGCAAGATCACTCCCGTAACCCAGAACCCGCAGCCGCATTATTCGATCGTTACGGTTTACGAGGATCTCGAGGGCAAGGCGTCCATCACTGATACCCACGATTTCGCAGCTGAGGACGACGCTGCGGCATCAGACGCGACTCAGGCTGAAACCTCAAACGGCTAAAAATTCCGATCACTAAAAAAGCTGACCGAACGGTCAGCTTTTTTTATATCAGTATATTTCTCCGGTTTTTCCCATGCCCGAAGTGAAGCCCGCAATGTACTTCTGCACGCAGGTCACGTCGAGGACGGAAACCCTGCCGTCTCCGTTTGTATCAGCGAGGGCAGTCTGGGTGTCTGTCATACGCACATAGTCAACAGCCGCTCTCTGGAGCAGGGTCGCGTCGTCTACGGTGATTTTGCCGTCGAGATCAAGGTCGCCGTAGAGCTTGTTTTCAAGGCTGTTCTCGTCGGTCACGGTAAGCGTTATCGGAAGCTCGCCGTCGTCGAAGGTGAAAATCATATCATGTTTTCCCGCCTCGAGATTTACAAGCTCGGATTTGCCGATTATCACCATGCCCTCACGTAAAATCATGTTGCTCTCGATGTTCGAGCCCATGTACTCTCCGTCAACGTAGACCGAAAAGACCTTGGAGTCGGAATCCGTCTGGAAGCTGAAGCCCGATGAAGCGCTCTTGTCCCACATGATATCCGTGTACTGAGAGTAAAGCTTTCTCGGCTCAAGCTGCTTTATTTCGTCGTAGTCCGCGTAAGCCATAATTTTGTCGCTGTTCTTTACGTCACCTTCGTCGAGGTCAAGCTGAGCGGTGGCTACCTTGCCGCTGAGGTTGCCGTTGATAAAGGTCAGCACATGCTCTTCCGCGTCGTAATCGGTTACGATAGCCACATGGTCGAAGTAGTCGCCCGAGCCGTCCCATGAAACGAATACAAGTCCGCCGGGCTTGTAGGGCATATCATACGGGTCGACGTCGATATTGTAGTATGTGTTCCAGTTGTAGGAGTCGAGCTTGTGGTGCGCCTTCGGAGCGTACCAGACGTTTTTCTGGTCGAGGTCGTAGGCGAGGATCCACGAATCCGCGGCAAACTCTATTCTCGGTTCGGCACAGTAGGCGTAGTAGTACTTTTTCAGCTCGTCCCTGGTGTAATAGCCTCCCTGATAAAGGCACCAGCTGACGAAAATCGCGCACCAGTCGCAGTCGAGGTACTGAGCATTTTCGTTTTCGCCCATTATCCACGCCTGAGCCCAGCGTGTGTACTCGGTGTTGCCCGTTTTGCCGGCGTTCATTCTCAGCTCCTTGCCCGTCCAGATAAGACCGTCAGCCTTAGCCTGCTCGATATCGACGCCCTGAGTCGCGTAGTTCAGATATCCCTCCTGAGAGAGAGCGGCGGCGAGAGTCTTTTCCATTGTCGACTTGCCCTCGCTGTCACTGAGAGCGGCGGTAAGTCTTTCGTAGTACGGCGAGCTCTTGTACTCCTCGGAATACACAAGGCTGTCGTCGGCATACGCTGTCAGCGAAAACAGCGACGACGCGAGAAGCGCTGCCGCTGTAATAACGCAAAGTATTCTTTTGATTTTCATAGATTATTCCTCCAGTTTATAAGATAAAAGAATAATACCACGAAAAGACGGATTATGCAAGCAAAATTTTATATTGACAGCAGGGCTGAATAAGCTTATAATATCATATAATATCATATGCTTACAGCAATAAACATAGATACAGGAGCTGTTTTTATGGATAAAACGCATGACGCAAAGCGGGTCGCAACGACGGTGTCGCTTGTCGGAATGATCGGCAACATCGCGCTTACCCTGTTCAAGCTGTTCGCGGGTATCGTCGCAAACTCCGGCGCTATGATCTCAGACGCGGTACACTCCGCCTCGGACGTTTTCAGCGGTATCATAGTCATAGTCGGCGTTAGTCTTTCTTCCCGCGAATCAGACTCAGACCACCCCTACGGTCATGAGCGGTTCGAGTGCGTCGCCGAGATCATTCTCGCGGTCGTGTTATTCATCGCAGGCGGCACGATCGGAATCGAAGCCGTAAAGAGCATTGTGACCGGCGCATACGCGGAGCTTACCTTTCGCAGTCCGCTCGCCCTCATCGCGGCGATCACCTCGATCATCGTCAAGGAATCGATGTTCTGGTACACCAAAATCAACGCGAAAAAAATCAACTCTCCCTCGCTTTCGGCTGAGGCGTGGCATCACCGCAGCGACGCCCTGTCGTCGGTGGGAGCGCTTATCGGCATAGGCGGCGCGGCTCTCGGCTTCCCCATTCTCGAGCCCATCGCGAGCATAATCATCTGCCTGTTCATCTTCAAGGTCGCGTTCGACGTTTTCAGGGACGCGGTTGACCGCATGGTCGACCACTCCTGCGACGACGAGACCGCGGATAAAATCAAAGCGTGCTCCGAGAAAATCGACGGCGTTGAACGCATTGATCTTCTGCGCACGAGAGTATTCGGCAACAAGATTTACGTCGACATAGAAATCGGCGTCGACAAGGAGCTCAGCGTATGCACCGCTCACCAGATCGCCGAGCAGGTTCACGACGCGGTAGAGAACGGCTTTCCGCAGGTAAAGCACGTCATGGTTCACGTCAATCCGGTGGAATAAATTATATTTAAAACAATAGACAGCGTCGCCGCTGATGAACGGTGACGCTGTCTTTTATTAATGTATGAGGATCAGTATAGCTTTGCGAGCGCCTTGTTTAGCGGCACCGCGATGATCGACGCGAGTACGCACTTCGATATGTCGAGCAGAATGAAAACCGAGGTCAGCGTAACTACCGCGCTGAGCAGATCCGCTCCCGTGTACGCCATATACAGCGCGATTCCCGGGATATACATCACCGGAATTCCGACGATCACGGTAACGAGAATATAACGCACGACGGTGAGCTTGCCGCCGAGCTTTTTGGCGAGTACGTTTTTGAGCAGGCTGACTAAGAACGCCGCAAGCACAAAGCCGATGATGAATCCGCCCGTCGGCGAGAGTATCGTACCTATTCCGCTCTTTGCGCCCGAAAAAACAGGCAGTCCGATCACGCCGAGCAGCACATAGAGCAGCAGCGAAATCACCGAATACAGGGGTTTTAATATAAGCGCCGTGAGCATTACCATGAGCACCTGCAGCGTAAACGGCACGCCGATAGGCAGCGGAATCGCGAGCTGTGCCGCGACGCAGATCAGCGCGGTGCAAAGTGCGATCTGAACCATTGCGAGGGTAGTAAGCTTTGCGCGTGAGGGTTGGTTTTTAGTCATATTGTCAACTTCTTTCAATGTTTATTGTTGACATTATACACCGTTCACGCCCAATTGTCAACTATTTTATTCTACTTTGGTTTACGTAAATCTTCAAACCATTTTGCTCCAATAAACTGCCAACTGCTAACTAAAAATCCTTGTACTTCTTCCCGAAATATGGTATACTGATTAAGTATACTATAAAAGCAAAGGGTGATAATATGGCTGAAAAAACAGTCAGAACAAGATACGCGCCTAGTCCCACCGGCTTCATGCACGTCGGCAACCTGAGGACGGCGCTGTACGAGTACCTTGTCGCCAAATCGCAGGGCGGCAAATTTATCCTCCGTATCGAGGACACCGACCGTGAAAGACTGGTTGAGGGCGCGGTCGACTTCATTTACAACACGCTCAGGCTCGCCGGGCTGCAGCACGACGAAGGTCCCGACATCGGCGGAGACTTCGGTCCCTATGTCCAGTCCGAGCGCAAGGATATGTACCTGCCCTACGCCGAGCAGCTTATCCGCGAGGGCAAGGCGTACCGCTGCTTCTGCTCAAAGGAGCGCCTCGAAAAAATCCAGAAAGAGACCGTAGGCGGCGGCTACGACAGACATTGCCGCGACCTTCCACAGGAGGAGATCGACCGCCTGCTTTCTGAGGGCGTGCCCTATGTTATCCGTCAGAAAATGCCCGTTGAAGGCAGCACGACCTTCACAGACGCGGTATTCGGCGAGATCACCGTCGAAAACAGCGAGCTGCAGGATCAGATTCTGATCAAGACCGACGGCTACCCCACCTACAACTTCGCTAACGTCATTGACGACCACACCATGGGCATCACCCACGTCGTCAGAGGCAGCGAGTACCTCAGCTCTACCCCGAAGTACAACCTGCTCTACGAGGCATTCGGCTGGGAGATCCCGACCTACATCCACCTGCCTCTTATCATGGGCAAGGACGAGGACGGCAACGTCTCAAAGCTCTCAAAGCGTCACGGAGCGACGGGCTTCTATGATCTGATCGACGACGGCTATCTGCCGCAGGCGATAATCAACTACATCGCGCTTCTCGGCTGGTGCCCCAAGGACAATCAGGAGATTTTTACACTCTCAGAGCTTGAAAAGGCGTTCGACATCAGCGGAATCAGCAAGTCTCCGTCCGTTTTTGACTACGACAAGCTCAGCTGGTTCAACGGAGAGTACATCAAGGCAATGACTGAGGAGGAGTTCACCGAGGCAGCAATGCCCTATTACAAGCAGGTTTTCGGCGACAGGGAAATGCCTTACGAAAAGTTCGCGGCAATACTCCGGAAGCGCGTCACACAGCTCACGCAGATTCCCGAAATGCTCGACTTTTTCGCACAGCTGCCCGAATACGGCAAGGAGCTCTTTGTCAACAAAAAGAGCAAGACAAACCTCGAGAACGCGCCCGTCGTGCTCAAAGAAGCTACCGACAGACTGAGAGCGCTTCCCGAATGGACAGCAGACTCTATCCACGACTGCCTGATCAACATGGCTGCCGAAAATGGACTCAAGAACGGCACGGTTATGTGGCCGGTCAGAATCGCCGCGGCAGGCAAGACCGTCACACCCGGCGGTGCGATTGAAATTCTTGATATCCTCGGCAGAGAGGAAACAATGAGAAGGCTCGAAATCGGACTTGAGAAGTTGTGAGGATCTTACGGAAGCCAAACAGGCTTAAAGACTACGATTACTCTTCCGGCGGTGCGTATTTCATAACCATCTGCACAAACAATAGAGATAAGAACCTTTCCTATATACGTAGCGGAGACCCTTGTGGTCTCCCTTACGTTGAGCTTACCGCACTGGGAAAAATTACCGAAGCAACCTTGGCTGAAATTGAAACGGCTGATTTGACTGTTGATAAATACGTCATTATGCCCAATCACATTCATCTGATAATAAAAATCTGCACCCCCAAGACAGCCACAAGGGCTGTCGCTACGGTGTAACTAAGGCAATCGGAAAATACAAATCATTGTGCGCAAACAGATGGCTCGCCTATTGTAAAGCAACAGGCACCGAATATCACCCCATATGGCAGCGTTCATATTACGACCACATAATACGTTCGGAAAACGACTACCTTGAAATATGGAAGTATATTGACGAAAATCCGATAAAGTGGACTCTCGATAAATACTATTTTTAATAAAGAAGGCTAAAGATATGTCAGAAACAACACCAAATGAGGTTATGACCGGTAACTTCATTCACGATTTTATAGACGAGGAGCTCGCCGAGGGCGGCAGATGCGAAGGAATGCAGGTTCACACACGTTTTCCTCCCGAGCCGAACGGCTATCTCCACATCGGTCACGCGAAGGCTATCTGCATCAACTTCGGCACTGCCGAGAAGTACAAGGGCATCTGCAACCTGCGCATGGACGACACCAACCCCACCAAGGAGGACGTCGAGTACGTCGACGCGATAAAGGAGGATATTCACTGGCTCGGCTTTGACTGGGACGACCGCTTCTATTTCGCGTCCGAGTATTTTGAGCAGATGTATGACTTCGCCGTTGAGCTTATCAACAAGGGTCTCGCCTATGTCTGCGAGCTTACCCCCGAGCAGATGCGCGAATACCGCGGCGACACCTCTACTCCCGCAAAAAGCCCCTTCCGCGACAGACCCGCCGAGGAGAGCCTTGACCTGTTCAAGCGCATGAGAGCGGGCGAATTCGCCGACGGAAGCATGACCCTCCGCGCGAAAATCGACCTCGCGTCCGGCAACTTCAACATGCGCGACCCGGTCATTTACAGAATCAACCGCCTGCACCACCACCGCACAGGCGACAGCTGGTGCATTTATCCGATGTACGACTTTGCGCATCCGATCGAGGACGCGCTCGAGGGCATCACACACTCCCTCTGCTCGCTCGAGTTTGAGGATCACCGTCCGCTCTACGACTGGGTTATCGATAACATCTCCGCGCCGAGCAAGCCGCGACAGATCGAGTTTGCGCGTCTGGGCATCAACAACACCGTAATGTCCAAGAGAAAGCTCCGCGCTCTCGTCGAGGAGAACCACGTAAGCGGCTGGGACGACCCGAGAATGCCTACCCTCTGCGGTCTGCGCAGACGCGGCTACACTCCGCGCTCTATCCGCTCGTTCATCGATCAGATAGGCGTGTCGAAGGTCAACTCTATCGTCGAGTATTCCTTCCTCGAACACTGCCTGCGCGACGACCTCAACGAGACTGCCGCGCGCGTTATGTGCGTTACACGTCCCGTAAAGCTCGTTATCACTAACTATCCCGAAGCTCAGACCGAGACCTTTGAGGTCGAGAATAACCCCAACCGCCCCGAGGACGGCACACGCACCGTGACCTTCTCGCGCGAGTGCTGGATCGAAGCCGATGACTTCATGGAGGAGCCTATCAAGAAGTATCAGCGCCTGTATCCGGGCAACGAGGTTCGCCTCAAGTCCGCATACATCGTCAAGTGCACGGGCTGTAAGAAGAACGAGAACGGCGTTGTCACCGAGGTTTACGCCGAGTACGATCCCGAGACCCGCGGCGGCAACACCCCCGACGGCAGAAAGGTTCGCGGAACCATTCACTGGGTCGACGCGGAGAACGCCGTCGACGCCGAGGTAAGGCTTTACGACAACCTCTTTACCGTGCCTGACCCCGACGCTCAGGAGGGCAGCTTCCTCGACTACCTCAACCCGAAGTCCCTCGAGGTGCTGACAAACTGCAAGGCTGAGAAGAGTCTCGCCGAGGCAAAGGCTCCGCAGAGCTTCCAGTTCATGCGTCTGGGCTACTTCTGCGTCGACAACAAGGACAGCTCGCCTGAGCACCTCGTTTTCAACAGAAGCGTAAGCCTCAAGGACGGCTTCAAGAAGAAGTAATATGAAAACTGCTTTGGTTACGGGCGGCGCGGGCGGAATCGGCTCCGCGATCTGCAAAAAGCTCGCGCAGTCAGGCTGTCAGGTCGCCGTCCATTACAACACAAAAAAAGACACCGCCGAAGCCCTCGCCGAACAGCTCCAAAAGAGCTTCGGCGTTAAGGCTATGGCGGTTTGGGCAGACGTTGCTGACAGAGAGAGCGTCAACTCCATGTTCGACAAGGTTGACAATACCCTCGGCGGCGTCGATATCCTCGTAAATAACGCCGGCATCGCTCAACAGAAGCTGTTCACCGACATTACCGCGAACGACTGGCGCAGTATGCTCGACACAAACCTCGGCGGCGTGTTCAACTGCTCGCAGGAGGTTCTGCGGCGGCACATGATCCCCGGTCACAGCGGCGTTATCCTCAACATTAGCTCAATGTGGGGACAGGTCGGCGCGTCGTGCGAGGTTCACTACAGCGCGGCAAAGGCAGGCGTTATCGGGCTGACAAAGGCTCTCGCAAAGGAGGTCGGACTCAGCGGCGTGCGCGTCAACTGCATAGCGCCCGGAGTTATAATGACCGACATGATGAAGGGCTTTGACGAGGAAACTATACAAGCCCTGAGGGAAGAAACTCCGCTCAACACCCTCGGCACGCCCGACGACATAGCCGAAGCCGCCGTGTTTTTATGCAGCGACAAGGCGAGGTTCATCACGGGACAGGTTCTCGGGGTGAACGGAGGATTTGTCATACTATAGCAGTTGGTAGTTGGGTAGTTAGTATTTGGTAGTAATACTACCCTAAACTACCTAATGCCAACTAAAAAACTGCCAACTAAAAAACCGCCCATAAAGGGCGGTTTTTAATATAGCTTAAACTTAAACCAGCTCGATGACAGCCATCTCGGCGCCGTCGCCGCGACGGGGACCGATCTTGGTAACTCTTGTGTAGCCGCCGTTGCGGTCAGCGTACTTGGGAGCAATCTCGCTGAACAGCTTGGAAACAACGTCCTCCTTGGTAACAAACGCGAGAACAAGGCGTCTGTTGTGCAGGGTGTTGTCCTTAGCCGTTGTAATCATCTTCTCTGCCATAGCCTGAACTTCCTTGGCACGAGTATTGGTGGTCTCAATTTTGCCGTTTTCGAGAAGGAAGGTAACCATAGCGCGAAGCATAGCGGTTCTCTGCGCGGTAGTTCTTCCCAGTTTTCTTGTACCTGGCATGGTATTCACTCCTTTACGTGGGTTTTGTAAGGGTATTTATTCGTCTTCCTTCTGAAGACTGAAACCGAGAGAATTCAGCTTCTGTACGACTTCCTCGAGCGACTTTCTGCCGAGGTTGCGCACCTTCATCATATCCTCTTCGGACTTGTTAATTAAATCTTCAACTGTATTAATGCCTGCGCGCTTGAGGCAGTTGAACGAACGTACCGAAAGGTCGAGATCCTCGATAGTCATTTCGAGGATTTTCTCCTTGCCCTTGTCGTCCTTCTCGACCATTACCTCCGCGGAGGAAGCCTTGTCTGAGAGGTTTACGAACAGGTTGAGATGCTCGGTGAGCACCTTAGCGGCGAGAGAAACCGCCTCTTCGGCGTTGATTACACCGTTTGTCCACACGTCGAGCGTGAGCTTGTCGTAGTCAGTGATCTGACCGACACGGGTGTTGTCAACGGTGTAGTTGACCTTTAATACAGGCGTGTAGATGGAGTCGATCGGAAGAACGCCGATTACGTTGTTGCCGGTGAGCTGCTTGTTGCGCTCGCCGGGAACGTAGCCTCTGCCCTTGTCGATGGTGATTTCCATGCTGAGCTTAGCGCCCTCGCCGAGAGTGGCGATGTGCAGCTCGGGGTTAAGGATCTCGACCTCGCTGTCAGCCTTGATGCTTGCAGCGGTGACCTCGCAGGGACCCTCGGCGTCGATCGTGACAACCTTGGGAGCTACGTCGACCAGCTTGGCGACGAGGCTCTTCATGTTGAGCACGATTTCGGTGACGTCCTCTTTAACGCCGGTGATAGTTGAAAATTCGTGAAGAACGCCGTCAATCTTGAGCGATGTAACGGCACAGCCTTCAAGTGAGGAAAGCAGCACTCTGCGCAGGCTGTTGCCGAGAGTGTTGCCGAAGCCGCGCTCGAGCGGCTCAACAACGAACTTACCGTACTTGCCGTCTTCGGTTAATTCCGCTGTTTCAATTCTTGGCTTTTCAATTTCAATCATTCGCGAATCCTCCTCTTCGTCATGCCGCCAAAGAAAATGGCGGCAGCATGTGTAATCTTCCTGTGGATATAAACGCTGAAAAATCAGCCTTAAGATTACTTGGAGTACAACTCAACGATGAGGTGCTCTTCAACGGGATAGTCGATGTCGTCTCTCTGGGGAAGCGCTACGACCTTGCCGCCGAGGAGATTCTCGTTCTTTTCAAGCCACTTGGGAGTGAGCATGGAAGCGTTCTCGCCCTCGGCAATAGCCTTGAAGCGTGTGGTTGAACGGCTCTTCTCCTTGACCTCGATTACGTCGCCGACCTTGACGATGTAGGAGGGGATGTTTACCTTCTTGCCGTTAACGGTGAAGTGAGCGTGGTTAACGAGCTGTCTTGCCTCACGGCGGGTAGCCGCGAGACCGAGTCTGAATACAACGTTGTCGAGTCTGCGCTCAACGATGGAGAGGAGCTCCTCACCGGTCTTGCCTTCAGCCTTCTCAGCCTTCTCGTAGTACGCGCGGAACTGCTTCTCGAGAATACCGTAAATAAACTTTACCTTCTGCTTCTCGGTCAGCTGCATGCTGTACTCGCTCTTTTTTCTTCTCATTTTGCCGCCGGGGTTTCTGTTGGAAGTCTTTTTGCTGTAACCCATTACAGCGGGCGATAAGCCGAGCGCTCTGCAGCGCTTGGCGATAGGCTGCATATTTTTAGCCATAAAAGTTATCCTCCTTAAATTATACTATACGCGTCTTCTCTTGGGAGGACGGCATCCGTTGTGGGGAATGGGAGTAACGTCTTTGATCATCGTTACCTCAAGACCAGCGGTCTGAAGCGCACGAATCGCTGCCTCTCTGCCCTGTCCGGGACCCTTTACGTATACTTCAACGTATTTCATACCGTGCTCCATAGCCGCTCTTGCAGCGGTCTCTGCAGCGGACTGAGCCGCGAACGGAGTGGACTTCTTGGAACCTCTGAAGCCGAGCTCGCCTGCGCTAGCCCATGAAACAGCGTTGCCCTGTGTATCGGAAATCGTAACGATTGTGTTGTTGAATGTAGACTGGATATGCGCTGCGCCTTTTTCGATGTGCTTACGCTCACGACGACGGCGGATAACCTTCTTACCCTTTGGTGCTGCCATAGTCGTACCTCCTTACTTCTTCTTGTTTGCCATGGTCTTGCGGGGACCCTTGCGTGTACGGGCGTTAGTCTTTGAACGCTGACCTCTTACGGGGAGACCCTTTCTGTGACGTACACCGCGGTAGCAGCCGATATCGATAAGTCTCTTGATATCATAGGCGATGTCGCGGCGAAGGTCACCTTCTACACGGCAGTTGTGCTCGATGTACTCTCTGAGCTTTGATACGTCTTCTTCTGTCAAATCTCTGACACGAGTGTCAGGATTTACACCTGTTGCAGCAATAATGTCTGTTGCAGTTTTACGTCCGATACCGAAGATGTAAGTGAGACCGATCTCAACTCTTTTGTCTCTCGGTAAGTCAACACCTGCTATACGAGCCATTCAGTTGCACCTCCATATTATTTTAAAAAGTAGATTTTTAATAGAGTGGTCAGGGGTTAGTGAGTAGTTGGTAGTTGGCAGTTGGCAGTTGGCAGTTGGTAGTATTGTAAATAAACCGGCTGCTCAACCTCTCACCCGCACTGACCTGATAAAGTATTTTCGCGGAGTTAAGGTTTACAGCAAACCTCTCCCGCGAAAATGCGCGGTAAAATACAGCGCCGCGCTAAAGTACGCGAGAATAAAAACGCGAAAATGCGCGGTAAAATACAGCGCCGCGCTAAAGTACGCGAGAATAAAAACGCGAAAATGCGCGGTAAATCATACCGCCGCGCCAGAGTACGCGTAGTAAAATTAACCTTGGCGCTGCTTGTGCTTCGGGTTCTCACAGATAACCAGAATCTTGCCTTTTCTCTTGATTACCTTGCACTTGTCGCACATTTTCTTTACTGAAGGTCTGACTTTCACTAAGAATCATTCCTTTCCATGTTAAAGTCTGTGTTGTGTTTGTTGAATCACTTGTGAACTCAAGCCTCGGTGCACTCCGCATCTCCGAAAATAACTTCCACTCGTCTAATCCGCTCCGTTGCCTTTGGGCAACTACGCAGCTTAGTCCTCGCCGGTCGTTATTTCCGGGCTCCGTGCATTCGGCTCATTTGCTTCTCCAAGTAATTCTGCCTCTGCTCAGGTCGTATGGAGACATCTCCACGGTGACCTTGTCGCCCGGCAAAATGCGGATGAAGTTCATCCTCAGCTTGCCTGAAATAACAGCTAAAATCATGTGACCGTTCTGAAGCTCAACCTTGAACTGCGCGTTCGGGAGCGCTTCTCTTACGATACCTTCTACTTCAATTACATCCTGCTTTGACATTATTTGCCTCCGTTAAAATCGCGTAAAATCTGTTTTATCTTCGGATTCGTTTCCAATGAACCGTTGTGCGCCGTGTTTGTCGGCGACAGGTGTTTCAGCTTTTTGCGCTTGGGGTGTTCCACCCTGCGTCTTTTGCCGTCGGCGATGAGCGCGTACTCACCGTCCGTTTGAAGGACGACAAAGAATTTGTCCTTGTCTCTTCCCGCCCTTGCCCTGACGACGCTGCCCTTTACTATGTCCATATGTCACCTCAGTCACAAATGGTCATGATTTTGGGGCCGTCGTGGGTGATGCAAACCGTGTGCTCAAAATGAGCGCTGAGCTTGCCGTCGACGGTCTTGACCGTCCACTTGTCGGGCATCACGCGGACGTGATAGCTGCCCTCGTTCACCATCGGTTCAATGGCGATTGTCATTCCCGGGAGAAGTCTTAACCCCCGGTGGGGTGTACCGTAGTTAGGTACGCTTGGGTCCTCATGCAAATTCGCACCTACGCCGTGGCCGACGTAATCTCGTACCACCGAGTAACTGCGAGCTTCGACATACCTCTGAACCGCGCTGCCGATATCGCCAATGCGGTTGCCGACGGTTGCCTGCTTAATTCCCTCATACAGGCTCTCCCGCGTGGCGTTCAGCAGCTTTTCGGCGTTTTCGCTGATTCTGCCGCAGGCGAAGGTGTAGGCGTTGTCGCCGTGAAAGCCCTTATAATAGGCTCCGACGTCCACGCTCACGATATCGCCTTCACGCAGGACGGTATATTTGTCTGGTATGCCATGGATGACCACGTTGTTTACGGAAATACATGCGCTCGCGGGAAACCCGCCGTAACCGAGAAACGAGGGCTTTGCGCCCTGTTTCCCGATATAGCGGCGGACAATAGTGTCTATCTCGAGGGTGGATACGCCGGGGCGTATCGCCTCACCCGCAGCGCGTAACGCCTGTGCGGAGATGCGGCAAGCGTCTTTCATAAGGGAAAGTTCCCGCGCTGTTTTGATTTGAACCATGCTTTAAGCCTCAATCGCCTCAAGTACAGCCGCTGTGGTCTCAGCGACGGTGTTCTTGCCTTCTACGTTCACAAGCTTACCCTGCTTGCGGTAGTAGTCGGCGAGGGGCTCGGTCTCTTTGTGATATACAGCGAGACGAGCGAGCACGGTGTCGGGGTGGTCGTCCTTGCGCTGAACAAGGGTGCCGCCGCAATCGTCGCAAACTCCATCCTTCTGAGGCTTCAAGCTCTCAATGTGATAGGGTCTGCCGCAATTTTCGCAGACACGGCGTCCGGACATGCGTCTGGTGATGGTCTCGTCAGCTACGTCGATGTTGATGACGTACTGAATCTCCACGCCCATAGCGTCCAGAGCCTCGGCCTGGGGAATGGTTCTGGGGAAGCCGTCAAGAATGAAGCCCTTCTTGCAGTCATCCTCGCCAAGTCTTTCCTTAACGATGCCGATGACTACCTCGTCGGGAACAAGCTTGCCGTCGTCCATGTAGGACTTAGCCTTCAGACCCATCTCAGTGCCGTTCTTCAGCGCCTCACGAATCATGTTGCCGGTTGAAATAGTGGGAATACCAAAATGCTCGCAAAGTACAGCGGCTTGTGTGCCTTTACCTGCACCGGGAGCGCCTAACATGATAATGTTCATATTATTATACCTCATTTTAACTGATTAGTCAAGAAAACCTTTGTAATGACGCATCATCATCTGTGACTCGAGCTGTTTTACAGTCTCAAGAGCAACGCCGACGATAATGATGATTGATGTACCGCCCATTGACAGGCCGTGCATGCCCGTTGCCGCGGAGAATACCAGGGGTACGAGCGCGATAACGGAGAGGAACAGCGCGCCGATAAGAGTTACTCTCGAGAGAATATTCTTGATGTAGGCGGCTGTGGGTGCACCCGGACGGATACCGGGTACGGTGCCGTTGTTGGATTTGAGGTTATTCGCCATTTCAACAGGATTGTACTGAATGGTGGTATAGAAATAAGCGAACATCAGAATCAGGATAAAGTACAGTACAATGTAGAGCCAGTTGCTTGTGTTGAACGCGTCGAAGAACGCCTTCCAGAAGCCTTCCTTGACATTGAGGAAGAGGTTGATTGTACTGGGGATTGAAAGGATCGAGCTCGCGAAGATGATGGGGAGAACGCCGCCCAGAGCAACCTTGATTGGAAGGAAGCTGGACTGTCCGCCGTACATCTTTCTGCCGACTACGCGCTTCGCGTACTGAATGGGAATTCTTCTCTCGGAGTCCTGCATGAAGGTGATCAGCCAGATGATCGCGAGGAAGATAAGTACCCAGACGATTACGAAGATGAAGAACTTGGGATCAGCCGCACCCGCAGTGCCGTCGCCGAAGCCGAGGTTCCAGTAAGCGGCGAGAGTGCGGACGGTTACGGGAAGTCTCGCGATGATGCCCGCAAACAGGAGCATTGAGATACCGTTGCCGATGCCGTACTTGTTGATCTGCTCGCCGAGCCACATCATCAGAGCGGTACCCGCTGTGAACACGAGCACGATAACGATGCCCGCGAATACCATCGAGAAGCCCTCGTTGTAAACGGTGATGTGCTTGCCGTAGTAGTCGCCCTCCTCGGTGCAGACGGTGTTCTTGAGGTAGAAGAAGTAAGCGGTACCCTGGATAAGTCCGAGCGCTACGGTAACGTAACGTGTGATGGTGCCGATCTTTCTTCTGCCCGCCTCGCCTTCCTTGGTGAGGCGCTCAAGAGCGGGGATCGCTACGCAGAGGAGCTGGATGATAATCGAGCTGTTGATGTAGGGTGTGATACCCATCGCGAAGAGCGTTGCGTTTGAGAACGCGCCGCCCGAAAGGGTGTTCAGGTAGGCGATCATGTTGGAGCTGCCGTCCGTGAGGGAGTTGGCAGGCGCCATAACCGCCGTGAGAACGTTTGTATCGAGGAACGGAACGGGGATTACCGAACCGATTCTGAATACGATGATTATCAGCAGGGTGAAAAGAATCTTTTTTCTCAGATCGGGGATTGACCAAGCGTTGCGGATTGTCTTTAACACTTAGATCACCTCCGCCTTTCCACCGGCAGCTTCGATCGCCGCCTTTGCTGATTTGGAATAGGCAGAAACTTTAACGTTGAGCTTCTTGTCGATTTTACCGTTGCCGAGTACCTTAACAGCGTCAAAGCCGTTCTTGACAACGCCTGCTGCCTTGAGAGCCTCTGCATCAACAGTGTCGCCGTCGTTAAACTTTCTGTTAAGAGCGCTGAGGTTTACAGCTACCACGTTTTTAGCAAAGATGTTGTTGAAACCTCTCTTGGGAACGCGGCGCTGGAGCGGCATCTGACCGCCTTCAAAACCGGGACGGATGCTGCCGCCGGAACGGGCCTTCTGACCCTTGTGTCCCTTGCCGGCTGTCTTGCCCCAGCCTGAACCGTGACCTCTGCCGATTCTCTTGGACTTCTTCTTGGAGCCCTCAACCGGAGAAAGTTCATGTAACTTCATTGTTCGCACCTCCTTGCTTACGCTTCACTAACCTCTACGAGGTGGATGATTTTTGCTACCTTGCCCTTTGTCTGGGGGTTGTCGGGCTGTGTTGTAACGTCGCCGATTTTCTTCAGACCGAGAGCGTGGGCGGTTGCAATCTGATCCTTTTTGGAGCCGATGAGGCTCTTTACCAACTTAATAGTCATAACTTGCAGCCTCCCTTATTATAAAATTTCCTTGACGGACTTACCGCGGACAGCGGCAACCTCCTCAGCGGTTCTGAGAGCGCTGAGACCTGCGAGAGTAGCTCTTACTACGTTGCAGGGGTTGTTTGAACGGAGAGCCTTTGTACGGATATCCTTGATGCCTACAGCCTCAACTACCGCACGGACGGGGCCGCCCGCGATAACGCCGGTACCGGGTGCGGCGGGCTTCATGAGAACTCTGCCCGCGCCGAACTCGCCGATGATCTCGTGAGGAATGGTGGTGCCTCTGAGCGAAACCTTCATGAGGTTCTTCTTGGCGTCCTCAATGCCCTTGCGGATAGCGTCGGGAACCTCGCCAGCCTTGCCGATGCCGAAGCCGACAACGCCGTTGCCGTCGCCGACAACCACGAGAGCCGCGAACTTGAAGATACGTCCGCCCTTAACCGTCTTTGATACGCGGTTAATGGTGACAACTCTTTCCTTTAACTCGCCTGTTACTTCTACTTTATTAGCCAAAGTGATTCCTCCTGTTCCTTAGAAATTGAGGCCGCCCTCACGGGCGCCTTCGGCCAATTCTTTCACACGGCCGTGATAGATGTTGCCGCCTCTGTCGAATACGACGTCGGTGATGTTCTTCTCCTGAGCGCGCTGAGCAACAAGCTTGCCGACAGCTCTGGCTGCCTCTTTGTTTCCGCCGTTACCTGTGATTGACTTGTCAAGGCTGGAAGCCTGAGCAAGGGTAACACCTGCTACGTCATCAATGATCTGAGCGTAGATGTTGTTGGTGGAGCGGAATACGCACAAACGGGGACATTCGGGAGTACCGCTGATCTTTGCGCGGACTCTCTTATGGCGTTTGATGCGCGCCTTTTTTGTATCAGGTCTGCTTACCATATTGATTCACTCCTTAATTATTTGCCCTTACCGGCCTTGCCTTCCTTGCGGCGGATATACTCGTCAGCGTAACGGATACCCTTGCCCTTATAAGGCTCGGGCGGACGCTTCTCTCTGACCTCGGCAGCAAACTGACCAACCTTTTGCTTATCAATGCCGACAATCTTGATTGTGTTGGGATCCGGAACCTCGATCTTGATGTCCTTGGTATCCTCAACGATGACCTGGTGTGAATAACCGAGGTTCATAACGCACTTGTTACCCTGCTTCTGAACACGGTAACCTACGCCGTTTACCTTGAGCTCCTTCACGTAGCCCTCTGTTACGCCGACCACCATATTGTTGATCAGTGTTCTTGTCAGGCCGTGAAGTGAACGGTTCATTTTGTTGTCGTCGGGACGGCTGACCTCAATCGCGCCATCCTTGACCTCTACCGTCATGTTGGGGTTGAAGGCGTAGCTGAGCTCGCCCTTGGCGCCCTTTACGGTGATAACGCCGCCGTCGACCTTAACATCGACGCCCGCGGGAATATTTATCGGTTTTCTTCCAATTCGAGACATGATCGCACCTCCTCTTACCAGATGTAAGCGAGAACCTCGCCGCCAACGTGCTGACGTCTTGCCTCGCGGTCGGTCATGACACCCTTAGAGGTGGAGATGATCGCGACGCCCAGACCCTTCATTACCTTGGGCATATCCTCTGCATTACTGTATATACGCAGGCCGGGCTTTGAAACGCGGCGCAGACCTGTGATAACGGGTCTTTTGCCCTCAAGGTACTTGAGAGTAACCTTGATAATGCCCTGCTTGCCGTCCTCGATTACTGTGAAGCTCTTGATGTAGCCCTCGTCCGCAAGAATCTGACAAATCGACTTCTTGAGGTTTGAGGCGGGAATTTCAACAGAATCGTGCTTCGCCGCGTTCGCGTTGCGGATGCGGGTCAGTAAATCAGCTATTGTATCTGTAATCTGCATTACCTTATTCCTCCTTACCAGCTTGCTTTCTTTACGCCCGGGATCTCGCCCTTGTAAGCGAGCTCACGGAAGCAAATACGACAAATACCATACTTGCGGAGGTAGGCGTGTGGTCTACCACAGATGCTGCATCTTGTATACTCTCTGGTCGAGAACTTCTGCTTTCTCTGCTGCTTAACTTTCATTGATGTCTTAGCCACAACAATCCCTCCTTACTTTGAAAACGGAGCGCCCATGAGCGTGAGGAGCTCGCGAGCCTCTTCGTCTGTGGTTGCGGTGGTTACGAAGCAGATGTCCATTCCGCGAACCTTGTCAATCTTGTCATAGTCGATCTCCGGGAAGATGAGCTGCTCCTTGAGACCCATGTTGTAGTTGCCGCGTCCGTCGAAGGAGTTGGGGTTGATGCCTCTGAAGTCGCGAACTCTGGGGAGAGCTACGTTGAAGAAACGGTCGAGGAACTCGTACATTCTCTCGCCTCTGAGAGTGACCTTAACGCCGATGGGCATGCCCTCTCTGAGCTTGAAGTTAGCTACGGACTTTCTCGCGTGGCAAACCATGGGCTTCTGACCGGTGATTGACGCGATATCCTTAACGATAGCGTCGATAGCCTTGCTGTTCTCTCTCGCCTCACCCGCGCCGACGTTGATAACGATCTTGTCGAGCTTGGGAATCTGCATTGTGCTCTTGTAGGAGAACTTGTTCATAAGAGCAGGTGCAACTTCTTTAACATAATAATCTTTCAGTCTTGCCATTTCTTATATCCTCCTTAAAGCGCTTCGCCGCACTTGGCGCAAATTCTGCCCTTGGAGCCGTCCTCATAGATCTTGTGGGCAACTCTTGTGGCCTTCTTGCAGCGGGGGCAGTAGATCTGGACCTTGGAAGCATACATAGCGCCTTCTGCCTTGATGATACCGCCTGCTTCGCCCATTTTTCTGGGCTTAACGTGCTTGGATACCATATTGACCTTCTCTACGATAACCTTGCCTTCCTTGGGGCTTACGGCCATAACCTGACCCTTTTTGCCCTTGTCCTTACCGCTGATTACGATAACGGTGTCGCCTGTCTTTACATGAACTTTACTCATTTGCGTGACACCTCCATTAAAGTACTTCCGGAGCGAGGGACAGAATCTTCATGAAGTCCTTATCACGAAGCTCTCTCGCAACGGGTCCGAAGATACGAGTACCGCGGGGGTTCTTATCTTCCTTGATGATAACTGCTGCGTTCTCGTCGAAGCGGATGTAGGTTCCGTCCTCGCGTCTTACGCCCTTAGCGGAGCGTACAACCACAGCTCTTACAACGTCGCCCTTTTTAACAACGCCGCCGGGCGCTGCTTTTTTGACAGAAGCAACGATAATATCGCCAATGTTGGCATATCTCCTGCCGGTACCGCCGAGTACACGAATGCACATAAGTTCCTTTGCGCCGGTGTTGTCGGCAACCTTGAGGATAGTTTGCTGCTGAATCACAGTCGATTCCTCCTTTAATTGCTGTCAAGCCATATTCCCTTTCCTTTTATAAGGACTGCCGGGATACGGCCCTCGTGTTAATAGGCTGCTAAAATAAACTTATTTAGCCTTCTCAATAATCTCGACGAGTCTCCATCTCTTATCCTTGGAAAGAGGACGGGTCTCCATAATCTTAACTCTGTCGCCCTTGCCGCACTCGTTGTTCTCGTCGTGCGCCTTGAAGCGGACGGTTCTCTTAACGATCTTGTTGTAAAGCTTATGCTTTACGCTGTCCTCAACCGCAACAACGATGGTCTTGTCCATCTTGTCAGACACAACCTTGCCGATAACGGTCTTTCTCATATTTCTATCACTCACGATTTCGTCCTCCTCTCATTAAGCGTCAAAGCCGAGCTCACGCTGACGAAGAACGGTGGATACTCTTGCGATGTCCTTCTTTACGGCGCCGATTCTTGATGAATTTTCGAGCTGATTGACAGCAAGCTGGAAACGAAGGTTGAAAAGCTCTTCCTTGAGCTCTGTGAGCTTTGTCTGAAGCTCTTCAACGGAAAGTTCTCTGAGTTCTGATGCTTTCATTACTGCTCACCCTCCTCTTTCTTTACGAACTTGCACTTAATGGGGAGCTTGTGAGAAGCCAGACGGAGCGCCTCGCGCGCGGTTGCCTCATCGACGCCCGCAAGCTCGAACATAACTCTCTGGGGCTTTACAACTGCTACCCAGTACTCGACATTACCTTTACCTTTACCCATTCGGGTTTCAGCAGGACGCGCGGTAACGGGCTTGTCGGGGAAAATCTTGATCCATACCTTACCGAAACGCTTGCAGTAACGGGTCATCGCGATACGCGCAGCCTCGATCTGGTTGGAGGTGATCCAACCGGGCTCGCACGCCTGCAGACCGTACTCACCGTAGGTAACGGTATTTCCGCGAAGAGCCTTGCCGGTCATGCGGCCGCGGTGAACTCTTCTGTACTTAACTCTTTTAGGCATTAACATTATTTTCTGCCTCCTTCTCTGTCTCTGCGGGGACGTCTTCTGGGCTTATCCTCGCTGATGTTGAGAACCTCACCCTTGTAGAGCCAAACCTTTACGCCGACCTTACCGTAGGTGGTATTTGCCTCAGCAAAGCCGTAGTCGATGTCGGCACGGAGTGTCTGAAGCGGAATTGTGCCCTCGTGATACTGCTCGCTGCGCGCGATTTCGGCGCCGCCGAGACGGCCTGAGCACATGATCTTGATACCCTTCGCGCCTCTGCGCATCGCGTTGCCGATGCTCTGCTTCATAGCGCGGCGGAAGGAAATTCTCTTTTCGAGCTGCTGAGC
>NZ_JAHLQB010000122.1 GCF_018918205.1 Lachnoclostridium sp. MSJ-17
GTTTCGCACCCGGATTACAAAGGCATCACGGAACAGCAGTACGAAAACCGTATGATGTTGCAGCGCGCGATGGTCCGCAACGGTTTTGAGCCGATCGACTGTGAATGGTGGCACTTCACATTAAAAGACGAGCCATACCCCGATACATATTTCGAGTTTCCCGTTTCGGCTAAGTATTTGAGAAGATAAAAGCACCGCCCTGTTGAGTAATTTCGGCAGGGCGGCGTTGTGTTTGTTATGAAAAATTCAATAATCCGAATAGTTGTCGTATAAGAAGTCAGCCCAATAATACTGGCTCATATACTCGTTTTGATACGCGTTGACCGCGCCCGCGTCGAGCTCCTTGAAGCGGTAATAGTCGCAGTCGAGCGTATCGGGATTCACGGCAAGTGAGTTGAAGCCCTTGCTGACCGTCGCCTCTACTCCGGCGGCTTTCAGGCTTTTCATCATGGATGCGATCAGCTGCTGCACATAATTCTGCTGCTTTTTATCATACGGCTCATCCTCAAAAAGCACCGCGGCGATCTCCTTGGTCGTGCAGGCACTGCCCTGTTTATGCACCAGATACGCGAAGATCTCCTTGCTCCTGCTGCGCTCAAAGCGCATACGCTCGCCCCCGGGCAGGAATACGTCGAAGTTGCCGAAGCACTGCACGCGCAAAAGCGCGTTGCTTTTCGGTTCGATCGGAAAGCGCAGGTCGGAAAGCTCCTGCTCCACCTCCTCGGCGGTGACGGGCTTCATGATATAGCCGCTTGCGTGCAGCTTCATCGCCTCTCCGGCATATTCCGAAAATCCGGTGACAAAAATGATGTTCATCGTGGGATTGACCTCTTTGAGCTTCTTGGCAAGCTCCACGCCGTTCATCCCGCGCATATGGATATCCAGAAACGCAACGTCACAACCGTTTTGTTTGGCGTCCTCCAGCAAATCTGCCTGCTTGCGGAATGCTGTGACTTCAGCGTCGGACTTTGCTTCGCGGACCGCCGCTTCCAGCATTTTCAGAGCCAAAGGCTCGTCGTCAAGACATAGTATTCTCATCAGGTTGTCCCTCCTTTGGCAATACCACGATCGCTGTGGTGCCCTTGCCGATAACACTTGTGATTTTTACTTCGCCTCCGCACATATCGCGCAGGCGCTTTTTTGTGTTTTCCATACCGACGTGTGAACGACCGTCATCCTTTTGTTCGTTGACGTCGAAGCCTACGCCGTCGTCTTCGATAACGACCTCATATGCGGTTTCGGTTTCCCGTGTGGAGATTTTGACCGTACCGCCGTCCTCTTTCATGCCTACGCCGTGCTTGACGGCATTTTCGACCAGCGGCTGAATACTCAGCAGCGGCAGCACAAAATCGGTTGCCTGTATGTCGTATTCTATATTAAGAAGATCGTCGAATCGCAGCTTTTCAATATACAAATACTTTTTCAAATGCTCCAGCTCCTGTGTGAACGGCACGGGGGCTGTTTGTTTTAGCGAGTCCATATTGCCGCGCAGATATTTGGCGAAGGTGATCGTCGCCTGTTTGGCGGTCTTGGGATCAAGCTCGCACATCATCGCGATGGACGTCAACGCGTTATACATAAAATGAGGACGGATCTGCGACGTCATGACGGCGACCTTCGCCTCGTACAGCTCCTTTTGCATCTGTTGATAGCGGATGGCTTCCAAGTACTGTTTTCTCAAATCAAGCACCATCCGCGTGATTTGATACAGCATTGTTAAGGAGAGTCCGAAATAGTAGAAATGGATATCGGTAAATTGCAGGAAATAATTGAACACGTCAAGAATAATGGAAAGCGTCAGCGGAGTCCATGCGATCAGCATAAAGATCGCCTGACTGTTTTGTCCCGACTCAATAAACAGCAATAGCGTCATGATGACGATCCCGATCATTGTACAGATATTCACTGCGTTGTAGCTTGAGAACAGATCCGTCACAGCGGCAAAGTGAAGGATAACAGTCGCTATGACAACCAGCGTATAAACAGTTATTGTAATATTGGCGATCAGGCGCGTGACTTTGTTGATCAGATTCGATTTTAAATAACACAGAACGGAGATCATAAAAATTCTGACCATCAGGATGTCGACCGCCATACAGACCGTCGGATCGGTTATCCATAGATTGAGATAAACGCTGACACGATTTCCTATCATAAAAAGACCCCAGAAGAAGCATACCGCGCCGAAAGCAAGATATCTGTAATTCAGCTTACCGAGAATGAAGCCGGCGATCGGAAAAAGAAAGATCCCGAAAAAACTAATCAGCAATGATAAAAGGATCATCGGCAGCGCTTCAAAGAAAAACCGTAAATAAGCTCCGTTGCCATGACTCAGCGTTACCTCAAAGCAATCGGAAAACCGCAGCGGCCGAGAATACGGATCGATCACCTCAAGCGTGAATTCGGTATTCTCGGTAATTCCTTCATCTATCGCGAGCGATGTAAACATCACCTGAGTTTGATAGCCGGGAGTGTCAGGCATCCGCAGAGCGAACGGTATGGTTTTTTCGGCAGTCTGTATCAGATCCTCGGTATATGACTCGTCCGCCGGAAGGTAACTGTGTTTTAAATATTCCGTACCATCCTCTGATCTCAGCGTAAACCATACGTTTTTGGTTGATGCGCTCAGCTCTTCATAATAGAGCAGATGTTTTTTTGTCATGGTCCCTCTGAAAACGATCTTGTGAAATGATTCGTCGATTGGTTTATCAGGGTTAATCGCTTTCCACTCACCGTCATCGACCGAATACTCACCCTGTAAAAACATAGACGGAGTATCTATGAATTCTTTTTTCAAAAAGAGATTTGCGCAAATAACAACAAGACCGATAAACAGCAAAAAAACCGCGCCTATTATTCCTGCCGTCCACAATTTACTTGTTTTATCTTTCATTTTATCCCTGCTTCACCGGTTCTTTTCTCCTATTATAGCGTCAAATCCACTAATTGAAAAGACTATTTAAAAAAAGTTTTAAAAAGTGCTGAGATTTGTAAGAGGTTTGTCAGAGGTGACCTGTTATACTGTAATCACAGTCAAGGGAAACACAAAAGACAGCCCGAAAAAAGATTTTCAAAAAATTTGAAAAACACAAAAATCTGTAAGAGGTTTGTCACAGGTGACCTGATATACTGTAGTCACAGTCAAGGGAAACACAAAGACAGCCCGAAAAAAGATTTTCAAAAAGTTTTGAAAAACACAAAAATCTGTAAGAGGTTTGTCACAGGTGACCTGATATACTGAAATCACAGTTAAGGGAACAACCCAAAATCAAAACAAAAAGGAGAAATCACAATGAAAAACTTATTCAATCTCAAAACCAAAACCGTCAACAATAACACAACCAATACAACTACTACAGAAGGAGTGAAAACAATGAAAAAGACAAGAAAAATCAAGACAAAAATCATCGCAGGTATCCTTTCCGCAGTTACCGTTTTCTCGGTAGGCACAATGGCGATCGGCTCGGCTTCGGCGGCAGTTCCTCCGGCAATGATGGGAACCGTTCTCAAATATGTGGAAGGCAAGACCTTCGGCTACGCTAAGGACAGCGTGATGAAGCTGGCGGGACCCGAGCTTGCTAAGATGGATTTAGGACCCATCCTCAACATGGTTCTCGGCATCGAGGAAGAAGGAACCTCCAACGACGACATCATCGACAAGATCGACAAGAGCACCGCTGAGATCAAAGCGGAGATCAACAAGGTCATGGACGAGGTCAAGGAGCTTTCCACCCAGACCGCTACCTACCACACCCAGCAGATGAACCAGCTCAAAGCCATCAACAGCAACATCGACACCAAGGACTTCCGCGTTCAGGCGGACACCGTAGCAGCAGACTTTGCCCACGCTTTCAAGCGTATCGACGAGAACAAGGAAAATATCACCTGTAACGGCAAGATCAACAACACCACCTACAAGGCATACAAAGAGATCCTCGCGGATCCTAAGTGCAACGTCAGCTCAATGCAGGCAAACTTTGACGAGATGCTCCGTTACCTCAAGGGTCAGCGCACCTCCAACAACAACGAAAACGGCTATCGCCAGCTCACCAACTATCTGATGGACAGAGTCGTCGCGGCAGACCTCGGCGAACACAGCTTCACCAAGACTCCCGACTACTACGGCGCAGTTGACAGCATCAACGCTGAAATTCGTATCATGGAAGAACAAGTCCTGATGGATTACGCTATTATCAACGCACTCAACGCCATGCAGTTCAGAGTGAAAGAATACGAAATTGACAACGGCATCATCACCGTCAACGAGGACGAATCTCCCTACGCGAGATTTGAGAACACCGCCGCCAACCTGCACAGCAGCATGGTCGATATCGACAACATTTTCAAGACCGTACTGAAAGAAAACGGCTCTATCCCGAGCAAGTATGTTGTCGCCGACCTGTATGTCTTAGACGGCAACCAGAGCATCAAGAAGGGCTGCACCTCCTTCATCGACGCTTGGTCACAGGGCATCGACAGCGGCAAGAACTTCAACGTCGTCGTTCTCAAAAAAGGTCAGTATCTGACCGCAGACGCAAAGAAGGGCTTTAAGTTTGACGAAAACGTCAAGGGTCTGAACGACAAGGGCGGCTTTGAGATCCCCGAAGGCAGAAAAGTTTACATCAATATGTACTGCAAGAGCAACGGCTTCGACTGCTCCGCAAAGAAGGATCTGGATCTGTTCACCCTCCGCAACGGCGCAAGTCTTGAACTCCAGAGCGCGAAGCTTTGCGGCGACAACCGCAAGTTCGTGATCCCTGACAACGCGAACAACACCACCTTGAAGACAAAATATGTGGAATTCAACGGCGCTTCCTACTACGGCACCGACGCCAATCCCTGTATCGAAATCTCCAAGAAAGCAAATAACACCAACATCAACCTTAACTGGACTGAATTCAACAGCGAATACTCCAGCCGTATCAAGAACGACGGCAAAAACACCAAGATCAACGAATGGTACGTAACCCGCTCCTGGGAAAAAGAGGAGCGCGGCGGCGAGTACTGGGGAACCTGATGACAGGTCGTAATCAAAAACAGCATAACTAAAGTGGTTCTGAGTCGATTTGACACGAACAGCGAAAGGTAAAAGACCGGGCAGCCCGAAAGGGATGTCCGGTTCTTTGCTGAATAGATTGAGCGACTGTTCCGCTGAGGACGGATCTGTGACGTCATCACGCTGACCTTAGCCTCATACAGCTCCTTCTGCATCTGTTGGTAACGGATAGCCTCTTTATACTGCAGTCTGAGATCTCCTATCAGCCGTACTATCTGATATGCCATGGTGACAGCCAGTCCGTAGTTGAAGAAGAGCGAGCCGGGAAGATCGGTGAATTGGTTGATGATGTCGATCACAAGCGAAATCATCAGGGGGCTCCACGATATCAGGAAGACCAGCGCTTTGCGGTTGCCCCGTGTTTCAATGCTGAGCAAAACTATAAAGATGAGCGACAGAATGATAAAGCCCGCGACAGCAGCGGTCAATACCTTGCCGCCCAGAATACGGCTTATTCTAGTTTTCATTTTCATCAACCTTTGTCGTGTTGTTTTTTTATTAAACATATAGGTTTGAGAAAAAAAGTTATAAAGATCATAAAATTAAAAAAAGCAAAGATTTGCAAAGAAGTTGCAAAGGTCGGGCTGATATACTTTAGTCACAGTCAAGGGAAACACAAAGTTTCCCGGGACGAATGAAAGAAAAAGTTAAGAAAAAATAAAACTTTTTCAAAAATCACAGATATTTGCAAAGAAGTTGCAAATATCAACCTGATATACTAAAGTCACAGTCAAGGGAAAAGCCGAGGCGCAAAGCCCTCGGATAACGACCACCGAAAGGAGAAATCACAATGAAAAACACACTTAAATCTATCCGCAACGGAATCTTAGCAAATTACCTTCCGACAGATCCGCTTGAACTTATAGCTTTCTTAGCCAGAAACCTAATTTTATTTATCGGAACCATTTTTGTTATCAAATTGATTTTTTAAGAAATCATATAATAAATATTTTTTCAAACTATTTGAAAACCGCAAAGATTTGCAAAGAAGTTGCAAAGGTCGGTTTGCTATACTTTAGTCACAGTCAAGGGAAACACAAAGCTTCCCGGGACGACTGAAAGAAAAAGTTAAGAAAAATTAAAACTTTTTCAAAAATCACAGATATTTGCAAAGAAGTTGCAAAGATCAACCTGATATACTAAAGTCACAATAAAAAAACAAAACCGAAAGGAGATACCAAAATGAAAACCACAAAAACCACAACCACCAACACACTAAACACAAACACAACAAATAATAAAACAAATTCAAAAGGAGTGAACAACATGAAAAAAACAAAAAGATTCAAGACCAGATTGATCGCAGGCATTCTTTCCGCAATTACAGTATTTTCAGTAGGCACCATGGCTATCGGCTCCGCTTCCGCATTTGCGATCCCGGGAATCGCCGAAACCGTACTGAGCACCACCTTCGGCTACGCTAAGGACGAGGTAATGAAGTTAGCAGGCCCCGAGCTCTCCAAGATGGGACTTTCTCCTATTTTGAACAAGGTTCTCGGAATCGAAGATGACGGTCCATCCAATCAGGACGTGCTCGACAAGATCGACAAGAGCACCGAAGAGATCAAGGCGGAGATCAACAAGGTTCTCGACGAGGTCAAGGAGCTCTCAACCCAGACAGCCAACTACCACACCCTCCAGATGAACCAGCTCAAAGCCATCAACAGCAACATCGACACCAAAGATTTCAGAGTACAGGCTGACACCGTAGCGGCAGATTTCGCACACGCTCTCAAGCGCATCGACGAAAACAAGGCGAACATCACCTGCGACGGCAACGACAAGATCAACAACACCACCTACAAGGCTTACAAGGAAATTTTGTCAGACCCCAAGTGCAACGTCAGCTCCATGCAGGCAAACTTTGACGAAATGCTCCGCTTCCTCAAGGGTCAGCGCACATCCAACAACAACGAGAACGGCTACCGCCAGCTCACCAACTATCTGATGGACAGAGTAGTCGCGGCGGACACCGGCAAGCACAGCTACAAAGAAACTCCCGACTACTACGGCGCAGTTGACAGCATCAACGCTGAGATCCGCGTGATGGAAGAGCAGGTCCTGATGGATTACGCCATCATCAACGCACTCAACGCCATGCAGTTTAGAGTTAAAGAGTACGAGATCGACAACGGTATCCTCACCGTCAACGAGGACGAATCCCCCTACGCAAAGTTTGAAAACACCGCAACCAACCTGCACAACAGCATGGTTGACATCGACAAGATCTTCAAGACCGTACTGAAAGAAAACGGCTCTATCCCGAGCAAGTATGTTGTCGCCGACCTGTATGTCTTAGACGGCAACAAGACCATCAAGAAGGGCTGCACCTCCTTCATCGACGCTTGGTCACAGGGCATCGACAGCGGCAAGAACTTCAACATCGTCGTTCTCAAGATGGGTCAGTATGTAAAGGCAGATGCAAAGAAGGGCTTCAAGCTTGATAACAATGTAAAGGGCTTGAACAACAAGGGCGGCTTTGAGATTCCCGCAGGCAGAGTTATATACATCGACATGGGTACCAGTGCGCATAACGGCTTTGACTGCTCCGCAAAGAGTGATATGGATCTGTTCACCATCAACAACGGCGCCAGCCTCGAACTCGTTCGTGCAAGGGTTTACGGCGACAACCGCAAGATCGTGATCCCGGACAACGCGAACAACACCTCTCTGACGACAAAATATGTAGATTTCGACGGTATCTCTATTTACTACAACAAAGCTAATCCCTGCATCTCCATCTCCAAGAAAGCCAATAACACCAGCCTCGATTTTTGCTGGACTAACTTCAACGGCGAATGCACCAGCCGTATCCAGAACGACGGCAAAAACACCAAAATCTTCGAATGGTATGTAAAGCGCAGCTGGGAAAAAGAGGTTCGCGGCGACGAGTACTGGGGAACCTGATTATCGGACAAACGATATCCACAATAGAATAAAAACCAATAATATTAAAAACCGTCCTGCCAATTCTCGGCAGGACGGTGCAGTCTGTCGAAAAAGCCCAGCTTTCGCTGAGCTTTTTCGACAGACTGAATCATTATAATATAATGATAAAGATAGCTCAATTCAAATATAGTATAAATTTAGAGTGGATAATTCAGAAACGATTTTTTAACATATCAGAAAGATTTAGCAGATCTTCCTCATCGTCGTATGTGACGATACGGTTTATTCCAAAAATATTTGCAAGATGTATGTATTCTTGATTCCAGTTAGACATACAAGCTACTATATAGGGCTGTGGAACAATATGCTTTATTATTTCAGTAAGCGTCGTTTCGTTATCATTTGATTGAATTGTTGTTGAAAAATCAACAATTACAATCTGAGGAAACGGATATAGTTTTGGACAGCTAAATGAGCTGATTGTTAGATTGTTGTTTTTAATTGATTTTAAGGTATTAATCAGTTTTTTATTTGTTATGTCGAGTAAAAGGGTATTCATATATTGTCACACTCCAATTCTTTATTATTTACGGATTGCATTTGCCGCAAGGTGAGTATCCCATGCTGATTACCTCATCGCGGCTTCCCGTGAATAGTTCCTTATTCTTTTCCTTCATCTTATTAACTGAATCACAGTCAGGGTAGTGAAACTTCTTCGTGTTAGTGTTAAGAACGTAGGTTGTATTCGGTTCTTCATTTGAAATTACGGTAATTTCTTCTGATTCGGGTGTAGAAACAACCTCGTTTGTACCGTCGGCATAGTTGATCTTGATTTGTGGTTGCACGTTATAGCAGAAAACATTGAAGCAAATACCCTCGCCGTCGTCCTCGACAGAATAGCTTTCCATAAGAACGCCAGTTGCAACAAGGTTGTTCCCCTCAAAAACAGGAGTTATCCGATACATAACGTGTTGGTTTGTATTTTCAATGTAGTTGCGAACACGGTTTTCAAATGGAAGCATACCCTTTACATTCATATATCGTGTCCCGGTTATTAGGTTTTTGGGGTTGGCGTTTTCACCTGATAATTCAAACGCAATCAAATGGCAGCGGTTATAAAGGTATTTGTCCTCAATAATATCGTCGTATCTCACTGTGTGCCAACCTGTGGGCTTTATCATTCCGATCTCGCCGCGTTCCTCTGTCGGTAGGCTGTCTGTCCCTAAACAAGCGAATGCGACGCCGCAGCGCCCTAATGAATCTAATTCGCTGAATTCCTTGAATGTATCCGTAGTTAGCTCGTCTGCTTTGAAAAAAGGCTGATTGTCGTTTATCTCATAATAAGGGTTTCCCGAATAACTCGGAATTTCCGATAGATCAAATGGCTGATTGTTTGAAGCGTTGGTTGTTGGCTGAGTTTGCTCGGTGGTGGACAAATTGTCCACTGCGACACTTGTTGTTGAACTGCTCTGCTCAAAAGCAATAGGTTCCTTGTTGCTGTCGCTGCGACAAAACAAAGCAAGAATGCCGATTATGCAAAGGGCAACAACGATTACTTTATTGTTTTGCTTATTCATAGAATCTCCTGCCTATTGAATATAGGTGGTATACTATTATTATAGCAAAATACTTCTCATTTGAATAGTATTCATTTACATCTAAAATGTATTATGCTACTCAATTTAAGGGTAAAATAGTTACAGGATAGAGGTAAATGATTATGGATGCTACTGAAAGAATCAAAGAATTACTCAAACAACGCGGTTGGACTGCATACAAACTGTCCAAGCAATCAGGTCTGGCAGAATCAACCGTCAATAATATTTTGAAACGTAACACTGTTCCGTCTGTTACGACATTGGAATCCATCTGTGGAGGGTTTGGTATGACAATGGCTCAGTTTTTCGCGGAAGGCGAGCTGATCGAAGTCACACCAGATGTCAGCGAATTGGTACGCTATTATTCTGTTCTATCCGTTGAACAGAAAGAGGTTGCAAGAGAACTTCTCAAAAAAATGAATCAGAAATAGCCCGAAACCGTGATGTGAAAGCATTGCGGTTTATTTTTCTTCACTAATACCATTATATATCGTAACGCCGATAAATTCAATATTACACGATTAAATATTTTCGTTTTGGAGATTATAATTGAATTATCCCACGATGAAAGGAGCGTTACGATGGCTGAAAAAGACTTTAGCGCGATTGCTATCGGCAAGAGAATAACCGAGTGCAGGAAAATGTTAGGTTTAACGCAGGAAGAATTGGCAGAAAAAGGAGATATGACGACTCAGTTTGTGTCTTATGCAGAATCCGGAAAGCGTGTGATTCGTTCCGAGAATCTTTTGAAGCTGTCAAAAGCGTTAGAAGTGAGTGCAGATTTCCTTCTCACAGGAGAAATCGTTGACAAAGATATGTTTATCATGTCTGAAAAGCTGTCAAAGTTATCTTCCAAGCAATTCAAGTTTATCGAATCTATCGTTGACAAGTGCAATGAATTGTTTTGAACAATAAATATAATTCCAAAGTAGAATTAAACGCCGTATTGCAGAATTGCAGCACGGCGTTTTCTTATGCATATTTCTGACAAACTTGAAAAACGGCAAAGAGGACACACAATCAATCCTCTTTGCCGTTTCTTTTCGAGTGGACAATTTGTCCACTTTTATTTTTCGTCCTCGTCGGGGACGTATTCTAAAATATCACCGGGCTGAGAATGCGTCAGCCTGCAAATGGTATCTAACGTTGCCCATGAAACCATCTGGTTGTTGCGGAGCTTTTGGAGCATATTTTCTATGATTAGCTTTTCTTTTCTGATCGTATAGGTACTGTACCCACTGTCCTTTAGCAACTGAATGACATCTACCTTGTATCTGAGCGCCATAATCATATCCTCCTGTCCTTCTATTTTAATCCTCATTATATCATATCTATACACTAAAAACAAGAGTATGAAATAAATTTGTTTATAAATATACTCTTGTTTCTAATGTACAATATACACTAAAAATAAGAGTATATTTGTATAGTATGCGTATTGATATACTCTTAATATAAGAGTATAATGTAAATAATGAAAGAGGAGGTTGTCACTATGCCTAAACAGTTAATGTATGTAAACCACGAAACGAATGAGGTGATGACGGGGAGAGAAGCAAGAAAGCGATACAGAAAACGTTATGCTGCCGATCCAAAGCTCAAATACTTTGACGTAAGCTATTACGCTCAAGACGACGTTTCCACGGAGACGATTCAGGGGATAGCCTGTCAGAGAAAAGGAAAGGTCTATACCTTTACTGTTCCCGGTTGGGACGAATGCAGCATTTACGGGTTAAGGGATACCAAGCGCGTCATTCACGGTCGCCTTGACCCTGCTGTCAGAAATACATTGGGTATTGATTAACTGAGAAAAGGCTGTGCTATCGGCAGGACGGGCAGAAAGGATATGATTATGGAATTCACAAGCATTCCGCTCAAAGGCACCGAATATCTTTATACCTACCACAACAGTCAGCAGATTTCCGGTCAGACAGGCTTGGTCGGCTATCTCAGAGCCGACTTTGGCTCAAGCGACTACGGGTTCTTCAATACTTGGAACGAGTTTCGAGCCGACTACAACACGGACGAGTTCAAGGCTGAGTTCTATGCGGTGATTGATTATTTCCGCGAAAAGGGCAGATTTCTCCACAAGCGGCGCGATATGGAGAACTTCTGTTATGAGGTGAGCAATACTTTCGAGTATTCCAACGGCAGGGAGTACGGCGTGAGGGTGGATACCGAGCATTACGCCTTCCTGATGCGCCTGAATCCGTATAAAGGCGAGTATAACCTGTATTGCTATTGCTACAGAAAAGATTGGTTAGACAGCCATCTGGAGCGCGCTAAGAAGGGTATCCGCTTCATAGATTCCGGTTATAATGACCTGTTCATTCTTCCTGACGGTGGCACCATTCAAATTAGCTATCTGAATGATAAGCCGGAGCAGCGTGTTTGCCGATATATTGACCCGTATCACGTCGAAATCGGCAACAATCTCTATCATATCTGCGAATTTGCGGAAAGAATGGAAAATATCGGGGCTACATACAAGCCCGTATAAGAAGTTTGAATCTTCTGTCGGGGAGTTAAGTGGACAATTTGTCCACTTGCTCCCGCGACAGAGAAGATGAAAGGAGCATATATAATGGACAATAATCATTTTCACCCGATTGCCGGACAGATCTATCAAAATCATAACGGCATAAAGTATTTGTGTTTGGAAAGCGAGGGTTTCAGCAACGTCGGTCTGTTCATCAGCGTGTCAAGCGGCTATGTTCTGCTGGCTCATGGCTGTAAACGGAATGATGACAGCACAATCTATTGGAATTGCTCGGAAGATAAGGGGTTCCATGATGTGCATAAGTTCTCAGAACTTTATGGATATGATTCGACCGGCAAGAGTATCGTTCCGCAAGATGATGATACACCGTCTACATGGGCAGAAGTCATAAAGATTGAGTTTGAAGGAGTACGCGCTGAGTTGGAAAGTTTGTTGTACTATGATACGAAACAAAGATGTTTCATTGAAAATATTAACCCAATAACTTTCGACCAAATTATGGAATCTGCGGAAATGGATGCGTTTGAGCAATACACCGAGGACGAAAGGTTCCCTGAATGGAATGAAGAAGCAGAGTATTTGTTTCGGACAGAGTACCTAAACAAAATCAAGTCACTGGCAGAAGAGTGGGAAGCGGGTATAATGCACCACGCAAAACTCGTTGACGAATACGAAAAAGGAAGTCATGCATTTGGTGATGAAACCGCAACGGAATATTTCACAGACTATTTCAACCGCTTTTGGGGCAGAGGATAGGCGCGAAAAAGGGACAGTGGACAATTTGTCCACCATCCCGGCAAGATTCTTTCTTCTGTTGGAAATTGTAATCGGATTGTAATTATATTCGACATAATTCGATTGACAATTATCGGCAACCAATATATAATTAGGTTTGGTATGGTTTATGTAAAAGAAAAGACAGCCCACGTCTACCAAACTAAGCTGTCATTTCCAACTTATTAAACTGTGCCATAAAACTGAATAGGATCACTGTATCTGGTACTCAACCGTCAAATAAGAGTTACGCGATGACCTCTGACTTTTAAGCCAGTCCTGTTACCAGCAGGAAAGCGACCAACACACAGTTGTTATTCTCGGGGAATAACCTTTTGTACGGAGTAAGAGCCTGATCCACTCTGCAAGATTGGAAATCTGTGTGAACTTCCGTTCTTGTTTAGTAACTACATCGGCAACTCACTCTCATGTTGGGAAACATCAAGAGGATAGTGCGTGTAACACCGTTTACATGACGTTGTTGAATGGGGTAAAGATACGACTAACCCATAATCCAATGATAATTGGATTGGCTAAAGCAGTTATTGAGCCAATGAACTGCTTTAACCTTTCCTTTGGCGCGCCGGAAGGGACTCGAACCCCCGACCTTCTGATTCGTAGTCAGACACTCTATCCAGCTGAGCTACCGGCGCAGATGGTTCTTTTGAACCGCAAGATATATATTACCATACTTTCCGAAAAAAAGCAAGCCTTTTTTTGAGGAATATTTTTTTCATCAAAAAGCACAGAATTTTTTATCCCTTTTATTAAATACTGCGCCTTGTTTTTGCTTCATATCTATATTATAATTAAGTTTGGAGAGTGCAAAATCCCAACAATTTGCGCTGGTTACAAGCCGACCACTACATCTTGTGAATGTTGCCCATATTTTGGGGTGCGTTTTTGTGTAATCTCGTGGTAAATAAGGTTTGATTTTTGCGGAAAAATATGTTAGAATAGATAACGGTAACGAAATTGTAATCGTATAGTCGCTTACCTTAACAATACATCGAAATCTATTATTCTTAATGGATTTTCCTTGCATAAAGAAAGGGTGTTACTTTGACTAAGATGCTAATCAGAAGGGTACCTGCGGTTGTCCTCACGGTCGCGATCCTGTTTACAACCGTATTCGCGCTTTCGATCTCCGCGAGCGCTCTCACATTTACAATGCGCGATTCAATGCCTTCTACCGACAACGAATTCTACTACAGCGATAAAAATCCGTTCTATCCTGCGGGCTACGGTCTTCCGAACTGTACAGCCTACGCGTACGGCAGAATTTATGAGATCACCGGCAAGAAGCCCAACCTTTCCACCGGCAACGCCGAGGACTGGTACGGCTACAACATGAGCAACGGCTTTTACAGCTACGGACAGACTCCCAGACTCGGCGCAATCGCATGCTGGTCCTACAACGGCGGCGGCGGTCACGTAGCGGTGGTTGAGTACATCAATACCTCCACAGGTGAGATGACCCTCTCAAACTCCGCATGGAGCGCGAGATACGGCTCATGCGCGCCATTCTATCTCACTTACGCCAACGTAAATGATTCCAATCCCGGCGGCAGCCCATGGTGGAACTTCCAGGGCTACATCTACGCTGTGGATTCTGCTGAGGTTGTTGTAAATCCCGGCGGCAACAGCGGCAACAACCCCGTTGTTATCGGCGGTGGCGACGACAATACCGATTCTCCCTCTTTAGGCAAGAACTACGAGAAGGGCGTATATCAGGTATCTGTTGACGATTATCTCACAATGAGAACCGGCGCTGGCACACGCTACAGCTTCGTAACAAAGGTTCCCGACGGCGCAAAGCTCAAGGTTACCGCCGTTAAGAAGAACCAAGACCTCACCTGGGGCGAGACAAGCTATGACGGCTGGGACGGCTGGGTAGCTCTCAATTACTGCAAGTACACCGGCGGTCTTGATACATGGAAGGACGACGTCGTTATTCCTACCGAGGCTCCCACAGAGGCTCCGACAACAGCGGCGCCCGCTACCGTAGTTCCCACAACTGCTGCTCCCACAACTATCCCCGAGGTTCCCACAGAGGCTCCGACGACAGCGGCTCCTACAACCGTTGCTCCCACAACAGCGGCGCCCACAACGATCCCCGAGGTTCCCACGGAAGCCCTCACAGTCCCCAAGGAGACTGAGCCTGATTATTCAAAGGGTATAGGCACAGGCGATATCAACGCAGACGGCGTAATCGACATTGTAGACGCGACTATGATTCAGAAGGCAGCCGCAGGTCTCGGCAACTTCACTTCAAAGCAGCTCAAATGGTGCGATTTCGACTTTGACGGAAAAATCACCATCTCCGATGCAACCCTCGTTCAGAAGATTGCTATCGGCATCTACAACTATTATCTTTAATACATAAAGGGCGGTGCAAACCGCCTTTTTTGTTTGCCCAAAACGGCAAAAAGAGAGAAGCCCATGCGGACTTCTCTCTTAATTTTTTGTGTCTTATGAAGCTATCTTGATCTGTATCGCCGTCGCGTCGGTGATATCTATTGTTCCGTCGCCGTTGAAGTCCGCGAGCTTGAGCTGATTATCGCTCAGCTCCGCGAGCTCCGCGAGATTCTGTTGTATCAAAGTTACATCGTTGATGTTTACGCTTGCGTTGAGGTCAACGTCGCCGTTTTCGGGAGACAGCGTCAGCGCCTTGATAACAAGAGTACCGCCGAGGTCGTTGTCATACGTGTCCTTGTACCACTGCATGAGATCGGTCATTTTTCCGTCGCTGTAGATGTAGCTCATTCCGAATTCCGATTCCGGGATAAATACCATTGTGCCGTTGGAGTTCTCGAGCCATTCGTCAACTCCGAGGTTGATTCCGTCGTCGCCGCTCTTTTTCAGCTTGACGGCAACCGACATGGTGCTGTCGGGAATTTCGATGTTGTCGATATCCGCGCAGATGTAACCCTCGTAATCGGTTGTGCCGCCGCCGATGTATTTCCAGTTTGCGGTATCCGCGTCGGGAGCGCCGTCAGCCTCCGGAACAAGATAGAGCTCGTATTCCGCGCCGGCGGTCTTTGTCTCGAATATCACCTTGTCAAGAACAAAGAATCCGCTGTCGAAGTTGAGACGGTTGAGAACAGTCAGCTCACCCGCTGTCTCGGTGGTGAAGTGGTATGTAGCGCCGAATATCTCGTTTTGAACCAGCTTTTTGCGGTCGGTTATCTCCTCGAACTTTTCGATCGTGAAGGTGGGCTTATATTTTTTTGACTCGAGGAAAAACTGGTCCTCATATGAGACCCAGTAAAAGCCGTTGAGCGGATTTCCGTCGCCCCAGCTGCTTTTCATCAGCCACGCGCCGTTTTTTTCGGGTTTGTTTTTGAAGTTTTTTCTGTCGTAATTATCGTCCCAGCCGACTACCGCCACAACATGGCCGTTATTCTGACCGGAGTATGACGGCGGCAGGTAGTACGAGGTCTGGTTATTCATGTACTGACTCAAGTGCGAGTAGCCCACGGCAATGCTTCCGTTTTCCATAATGGCGCGCTTGACCTCGTCGGTGTCGTCGCGGGAAACGTATCTCATCGCCGTAACTCCGTATTTCGCGCGGTCGGTGGGAACCATGTCGCCTGTGATGTCCGCCTCGGGCGAGAGGTCGGCTGCGTCGCTTTCCAGAACTCCGCCCTGCCACGAGCTAAGGTATCCGGGAGCCATGGAGCAGTAGCCGGATTCGTATTTTTTTCGTATCCAGCCCTTTCCGTTGGAGCGCGTGGTCGCCCAGAGATTAAAGTGCAGCTCCGAAAAATCGGCGGCGGACATATCGGTAATCATTCCTGCTTTCAGCAGCTTGCTTTCAAGCACTGAGATAGAGGCATACGCCCAGCAATCGTTGTATTTCTGATGCTTTGCGGGGGTGACGACGCCTGCGTCGAGGGAGCTGTATGCCGAAGGCAAAGCGTCTGACGCGGTCTCTGTTTCCGATAAATCAAGCATTGCGGCTGCCTGATCGTCGTCTATGACGGCGGCTGAGGCTGAAACGCTCACAGCGCCTGTAAGCATTGCCGCGGCGGAGAGTACGGTGATAATTTTTATCATTGGCTTATGCTTCAATCCATTCACCTCTGTTATCTGTAAATTATTAAATCAGTATACCAAATAAAAATCGATTTGTAAAGTATATTTCGCTGCCAAAAGTCACAATCTATTTTCGGGAGGCGAACTGATGCGTTTGAGGACAGATTTGGCGGTAGAGGCGCGAGAGCTTGCGGGAGAAAATACCGGCGGCGTTGATTTTGACGCTTATGTGGAGAACGGCATGGAAATATCGCGGCTGACAGTGAAAAATGGGCGCGCCAGACGTGCGCTCGGCAAGGATGAGGGAACCTATGTCACAATAGAGCTGCCCGCGCTTACGGACAGGTTTTCCGACACCGACAGCCGTCTCGTGACTATCGGAGCCGAGATACGCAGACTGCTTCCCGTCAACGGTCTGCTGCTCGTAGCGGGGCTTGGAAACTCTGAGATAACCCCGGACTCTCTCGGTCCCAAAACCGCCGCGAAGGTGCTTGCGACGCGGCACATAACGGGGGAGATCGCCCGGGCGACGGGACTTGACAGGCTGCGTCCGGTCGCGGTCATGCGCACTGGAGTGACGGGGCAGACGGGAATAGAGACGGGCGAGTATATTCTGAGCATTGTCAAGCGCATACGCCCGAACGCGGTGATCGCCGTCGACGCGCTTGCTTCCAGACGGCTCGAAAGGCTCGGCTGTACCCTCCAGATAAGCGACGCGGGAATTTCACCCGGAGCGGGAGTTGGCAACCACCGCACGGCGATCAACAGAGAGACCCTCGGCGTACCGGTGATCTCGATCGGAGTGCCGACGGTCGTCGATCTGCGGACTCTTGCCTGCGATCTGCTGGGCAGTGAACTAAAGCGCGACAAGGCGGAGAGCCTTGTTCCAGACGGCAGACAGATGCTCGTTATCCCGAACGAGATCGACCTTCTCACCGAGCGCGCGTCACGGCTCATTGCACTCTCGCTGAACGCCGCCATGCAGGACAGGTTTGAGCTTGAGGAGCTGGTTGAGCTGATGTAGCGCTTTCATAAATAACGTTTTGCCCGCATATAATTATTCCAAAAGCAGGTGATTATTTGAAGGTGCGGATCAGGAAATTTTTCAGGGTGATTTTTGCCGTATTGCTGATTGCGACGGCATGCTGCTGTCTTACGCAGCGCCTGCCCGAATGTCTTGCGGGCGGCGATACGGCTTTCGCGGCAGCGGCGTTCAGGCTCACGGACGGCAAATACCGCGTTGAAGCGCAGACAGAGCCTCAGACGGAGCCTTCAAGCGCAGCCGCAGTTTCAGCCGCGGCTCAGGCGTCGGGCAGCTCCGCGGAGAGCGGTACTCAGGACAAATCGGGGTATTACGATTCCTTCGGCGACCACAGCGGCGAAGCGCGTTACTCCGTCGAGGAAAAGACCGTCGGGGCGGACGGTACGGCGGTTGAGAACGCCTATGTCAAGAACCGCACGGGTCTGGAATTTGACTTTGACTCGATCCTACATACGCCCCTGACCTTCAGTACGGAAAAAAACTCCCAAACGCCGCAGGTGTTGATTTACCACACCCACACGGGCGAAGCGTATCTCGACGAGGATGTGGATTATTTTTACGAGAGCTTCTATTCGCGGACTCAGAACGAGAGCTTCAACGTAGTCGGCGTGGGAAATGTCCTTGCAGAAACGCTCGAAAAGCGCGGTATACGCACCGTGCACGACAAAACCGTCCACGACTCAACCTACAACGGCTCCTACGACAGAAGCGCGGAGACGGTTTACGCTGATATGGCTGAGAATCCGGACATAAAGGTAGTCCTCGACATTCACCGCGACGCTCTCGGCACGGAGGAGTGCAAGGTCAAGACTGTTTTTGAGCACGACGGACAGAAGGCGGCTCAGATAATGATCCTGTCGGGCTGCGACGTCTACGGAGAGCGCGGCTTTGACAACTGGCAGAATAACCTCAGCTTCGCCTTAAAGCTCCAGACGACCGCCGAGAGCATGTATCCGGGCATGACAAGACCGCTGAGCTTTGACTTTTTCGCGTACAACGAGTATATCTGCGACGGCTCGCTGCTCATCGAGGTCGGCACAGACGCTAATTCCGTCGCGGAGGTTCAGCGCACGGCTGAGTATCTCGGCGAGGTGCTTGCCGCGGTTCTCGGCGGGTAAAAGCAGTATTTTGTATATATGAACAAGTTGCGGCGCGGTGCGTAAATGATTTTTTACTTGCAAAAACCGATCGGATTTGATATAATCATCATATATATGCCAAATGAGGTATGAATATGAAGCACAGAACTCTGATAAACCGTATAACGGCGGTCGTATTCGGACTCCTTATGTTAGCGGCGGGCATGACAGGCGTTTTCGCCGAGAATGACCCTGTCGTGACCGAGGAACCGATCGTCACCGTGCCTGTGACGGACGAGCCTATATGGACGGATCCGCCCACAGACCCTCCGACCGAACCGCCTACAGTTCCTCCGACCGAGCCTGTGACAGAGGTGACCACCGAGGCACCGACTCAGGCGACTACCGCTACAGGCGCTCAGGAGACAACCGAAAAGCCCACCGAAAACGGCGGCTATATCAATGTTGACCCGATCCCTACAGAGTTTGTACCGCCTACGATCCCAAAGACCGTCAGCAACAAGAACTACACCACCAACGTCGCCGCGGGTATCATCTCGTGGGTCTGCGTAATAGTGGGACTGATCGTTATCTTCGCGGTAATTGCGAGCACAAAGCTCAGCGGCTACCGTGCGGGCAGGCGCGTATGACCGAGGCTTTTATTGGCTCAGTCGTTCTGAGATCGCGCGCGCTTCTTGCGCCTATGGCGGGGGTGAGCGACCGCGCGTACCGTGAACTCTGTATGGAGCACGGCGCGGGTTACTGCGTAAGCGAAATGGTCAGCTCAAAGGCGCTCTCGTTCCAAAGCAAAAAGAGCGAGGAGCTTATGGTCATCTCGGATATCGAGCGCCCGTGCGGCATTCAGATATTCGGGGACGAGCCGTCCTGCATGGCTGACGCGGCGGTTCACGCGATGAAAAACAAGCCCGATATCATCGATATCAATATGGGCTGTCCGGCTCCGAAGATCAGCGGCAGCGGCAGCGGTAGCGCTCTCATGCGCAAGCCGGAGCTTGTCGGCGAGATCGTCAGGGCAGTAACGGCGGTATGCGATATTCCCGTCACCGTAAAAATCCGAAAGGGCTGGGACGACGGCAGCGTAAACGCCGTTGAGATCGCGAAAATCTGCGAGCGCGCCGGAGCCGCGGCGATAACCGTCCACGGCAGGACGCGCATGCAGTATTACAAGCCGCCCGTCGACTACGATATCATACGTCAGGTACGTGAGTCCGTACAGATTCCCGTAATCGCGAACGGAGACGTCGACTCCGCTCAGAAGGCGAAGGAGGTCATGGAGAGGACAGGCTGCGCTCTTGTGATGATAGGCAGGGCAAGCCTTGGCAATCCGTGGCTGTTTGAACAGATAAACTCTTATCTCTCGGGAGAGCAGCCGTATTTTCCAACTCTTGAGGAAAAGCTCGATACCATGGTAAAGCAGGTCGGAAAAATGGTTGAGTACAAGGGCGAATACATAGCCATGCGGCAGGCGAGGAAGCTTGTCGTCGGCTATTTCAAGGGCATGAAGGGCGCCGCGTCGCTCAGAAACGAGGCGGGAAAGCTCAGCACGCTCGACGATATATATAAACTGAGAAACAGAATACTGAATACTTGAGTATTTTCTGTGGGGTTCGGTCAGAGCCGAGTGAAAAACGTCGGTTTTGACCGAACCCCGCAGGCGGGTATATCTATCAAAGCACAATAATGATACAAAGGGGAAGTTAAAAATGAGTGAATTAACAAACATCGCGGCACTGAAATACCTTCAGGAGTATGACCCCGCCGTCGGAAACGCAATGAACGACGAGCTTAAAAGACAGCGCCGCAATCTTGAACTGATTGCCAGCGAGAACATCGTTACACCCGCTGTAATGGCGGCTATGGGCAGTCACCTCACAAATAAATACGCCGAGGGTTACCCGGGCAAGCGTTACTACGGCGGCTGCCAGTGCGTTGACGTTGTAGAGGAGATCGCGCGTCAGAGAGCCTGCGAGCTTTTCGGTGCGGAACACGCGAACGTTCAGCCTCACTCCGGCGCTCAGGCTAACACAGCCGTTTACTTCGCCATGCTTGAGCCCGGCGACACCGTAATGGGCATGAACCTCAGCGAGGGCGGACATCTTACCCACGGCTCGCCCGTAAATATTTCAGGTAAATACTTCAACTTCGTAGCCTACGGCGTTGACAGCGTTACCCACCGCATCGATTACGACAAGGTTCTCGAGCAGGCAAGGGAATGCAAGCCCAAGATGATCGTAGCAGGCGCTTCCGCTTATCCCAGAATCATCGATTTCGCGAGACTCAGAGCTATCGCAGACGAGGTAGGCGCTTATCTGATGGTCGACATGGCTCACATCGCGGGTCTTGTTGCCGCAGGCGTACATCCCAACCCCGTTCCTTACTGCGAATTTGTCACCACCACCACCCACAAGACCCTCAGAGGTCCCAGAGGCGGTATGATCCTCTGCCGCGCAGAGTTCGCTAAGCAGATCGACAAGGCTATCTTCCCCGGAACACAGGGCGGTCCTCTCATGCACACTATCGCTGCCAAGGCGGTATGCTTCGGCGAGGCTCTCAAGCCCGAGTTCAAGGAGTACGGCGCAAAGGTCGTTTCAAACTGCAAGGCTCTCGCGGAAGGACTTCTCAAGAGAGGCTGCAAGCTCGTTTCGGGCGGCACCGACAACCACGTTATGCTTCTCGACCTCCGCGACACCGACGTTACCGGCAAGGAGCTTGAAGCTCGTCTTGACGACTGCTACATCACCGTCAACAAGAACACCATTCCCGGCGAGCCGCGTTCACCCTTCGTTACCAGCGGCGTGAGAATCGGCACCGCAGCCGTTACCACGCGCGGTCTGAACGAGGAGGACATGGATCTCATCGCCGAGTACATCACCCTCGTTCTCAACGACTACGAGAACAGCAGGGACAAGGTAAGAGCGGGCGTTGAAGCTATCTGCAAAAAATATCCTCTCTACGAATAATCAGGTCAGCGGCAGGGCAGAGGCTTTGCCGCGCCTTTTTTTACAGCATCACGGAGGTGACACACAATGCAAAAACCGCTGGCTGACCGGTTCAGACCGCAGTCGCTCGACGATATCGTAGGTCAGAAGCACCTGCTCGGAGAAGGCAGACCGCTGAGAAAAATTATCGAGAGCGGCGACGTGCCGAACCTTATATTTTACGGACCCTCGGGCGTGGGCAAAACGACCCTCGCGGCCTACATCGCGAAGCAGACGCGCAAGACACTCAAAAAGCTCAACGGCACCACCGCCTCTACAGCCGATATCAAGGAGATCGTCGCGGGACTCAATACCTTTGAGGGACTCAACGGAATCCTGCTCTACCTCGACGAGATCCAGTATTTCAACAAGAAGCAGCAGCAAACCCTCCTCGAGTACATAGAGAACGGCAGCATCACGCTCATCGCTTCGACTACGGAGAACCCGTATTTTTATGTGTATAACGCGATCCTCAGCCGATCTACGGTTTTTGAGTTCAAGTCCGTAGAGCCGGAGGAGGTCGAGCGAGCCGTATTTCGCGCCGCTCAGATGCTCTCGCAGGAGCAGGGCATTGAAATCACCCTCGAGGACGGCTGCGCGAAAAAAATAGCCACCGGCTGCGGCGGCGACGTGCGAAAGGCTATGAATGCCCTCGAGCTTTCGGCGATCGCCACAGACTGCGTCGACGGGAAGAAGCATATTCTCGCTTCGACCGCCGAGGCTCTGTCACAAAAGAGCGCGATGCGCTACGACCGCGACGGCGACGAGCACTACGACATTGTTTCCGCGTATCAAAAAAGTATGCGCGGTTCGGATTCCGACGCGGCGCTGCACTATCTCGGCAGACTGCTCGAGGCGGGAGATCTGCCGTCAGCCTGCAGAAGACTCATGGTCTGCGCCTGCGAGGACGTCGGGCTTGCCTATCCGCAGATAATACCGATCGTAAAATCCTGCGTGGACATCGCGCAGGCTGTCGGCTTGCCCGAGGCGAGGATCCCTCTGGCGGACGCGGTAATTCTCGTCTGCAATTCGCCGAAGTCAAATTCCGGCTGTATCGCGATCGACAAGGCTGTCCGCGACATACGCCGCGGCAATACCGGACCCGTGCCGAGACAGCTCCAGAACAAGCACTACGACGGCGAGGACTGTGAGAACAAGGGTCAGCACTACATCTATCCGCACGACTACCCGAACCACTACACCTATCAGCAGTATCTTCCGGACGCAATAAAGGACGCAAGGTATTACCAATATGGCGAAAACAAGAATGAACAGGCATATAAAGCGTATTGGGAAAAGATAAAAGGAATAGAACTATAGTGATTATGCACAAATCCGACCGCGATTTTTCGTCACGCTAAAAACACATATTTTCTTTTACGGAAAAAAGCGAATTCCAAAATAATGTATGATATAGTAGTAATTATAGGGTAGTATACACTACCCGTTGTGAGTACATTTTATGAGAGTAAACATTTAGAAGTATGGAGGAACATCACTATGGTAAAAAAGCAACACAAATTCCTTTGCCTTGTTCTCTGTCTGGCTCTTGTTGTGACTGCCGTTATGGTAGGCGCTGTGAGCGCTTTTGCGGCGAGCGGCGACAAGGTCTATGTCAAGGCGAACAACGGCTGGTCAAATCTCCACTGCTACATGTGGAACGGCAACGGCGAAAGCAAAAACGCCGACTGGCCGGGCGTTAAGATGACTGACGAAGGAAACAGCGTTTATTCCTATACGCTGTCAGGCGATTTCGAGAAGATCATCTTCAACAAGGGCGAAGGCGGCAACGGCAATCAGACCGATGATATGAGCTATCCCGGCGCCAACAAGATCTACGACCTCAGCACGGGTCAGTGGAGCGACTACGGCAGCGATCCCACAACTCCCGGCCCCACAACTCCCACAACTCCCGTTCCCACAACACCCTCGGATGACCTTGTGGTATATTTCAGGAACACCGATAAATGGACTACCGTTAAGTGCTACATGTGGAACAGCGATTCCGACAAGAACGCCGCATGGTCGGGCGAGGATATGACTGACCTCGGCGACGGCGTCTGGATGTACACCGCAAAGAAACAGTACGCTAGTTGCATCTTCAACAACGGCAGCACCAAGACTGACGACCTCACCGCGAGCTATGGTCAGATATTTGACTGGTCAACAAAGCAGTGGAGCCCTTACGACGATAAGGATGTGCGCGTGACCTCCTTTACCGCCACACCCTCTTCCGAGATCTACACCGGCACCGACGTAACTCTCGCGGCTGAGGCGACAAGCAAGAAGAGCTCCAACGTATTCTACAAGTTCAGCGTAACAAACGCTTCCGGCGGCACATCTGTCGTTTCCAATTTCAGCTCCGCAAAGAGCGTTACCTGGACTCCCACAACAGCGGGCAGCTACACCGTTACCCTCGACGTCAAGGACGACGCAGGCAACGAGAACAGCAAGTCACTCACACTTTCCGTTGCGGCTGACACCGGCGTTACCAACCCGATCATCAAGAAGGTAACTCCCGCAAACCTCAACCTCATCAAGAAGGGCACAGCGGCTACCGTATCCGTTACCGCGGGCGGCGGTCAGACCGGCACGAATCTGCTCTTCTACAAGTACATCGTTACCGACCCCAACGGCGTGACCAACACTCCGTACTATACGCTCAACAAGACATATCAGTTCACCCCCACCATGGACGGCAACTACTCTGTTGAGGTGTTTGTTCAGGCTTCCGATAACTCGACAATCAGCAGGGTTTACACCTACACAGCTACCGGCGGCGATATTCCCACTCCGACCGAGCCTGTGACCCAGCCCACAACTCAGAAGCCCACCACGGTTGCTCCCACCACAGCTCCCGTAACCACAGTTCCGCCCACACCGACTGTTCCGACTACAACCTCACCGTCCGGCTATCAGTTCGGCGACGCGAATATGGATGGCTATGTCAACATCAAGGACGCTACCTATGTTCAGAAGTACTGCGCTGAGTACGCAGACGCTAAGGTTATCGACCTGAACACTGCTGACATGAACCGCGACGGCAAAATTACTGTAGTAGATGCTACATACATTCAGATTCTGATCGCCCAGTAATAAGGAGAGTAAGCTATGACAGGTATCAAACGTGTAATCGCACTGATGCTCGTCCTGCTTATTGTCACTGCGACAGGAATAATTACAGCTAATGCTTTGGAAACCTCGGAGAAATCCGGGGTTTCTCTGTCTGAAACTGAAATTATCGTGTACGCAAGGCAGGACGGACTTGAACAGCCGTATATTTATCTTTGGAACTCACTCCCGACAAACAGCGCGATGTCGAAATCCTACCCCGGAGAGAAGATGACCGAATCGGGCAAGTGGTTCACTTATTCGATCAAGGGCGTCATCAAGGTGAACGCTCTGATAACCGGAGCGGACGGAAAGCAGTATTCGCGTGAGTACAAGCTGACCGCATCCGAGGGAGAACAGGCAAAATACTGGTTCTCAAACGGCAAATGGAAAAAGTACAATCCCGACGAGGTCGACCCCAAGGAAAGCGTCGATATGCGTGAGGAGAGCATTTACTTTGTAATGACGACCCGCTTCTACGACGGCGACAGCGGCAACAACGTTCACTGCTGGGACGACAGCAAGGCGGGCAATCCCGACTCAGACCCGGCGTGGCGCGGAGATTTCAAGGGTCTTGCCGAGAAGCTCGACTATATCAAGGCGCTCGGTTTTTCGGCGATCTGGGTGACTCCCGTAGTCACCAACGCCTCGGGCTACGACTACCACGGCTACCACGCGATGGATTTTTCCACCGTCGACAAGCGCTACGAGAGCGACGACTTTGATTTTGAGGATCTGATAAAAGCCGTTCACGACAAGGGCATGAAGATAATCCAGGACGTAGTATGGCAGCACACGGGCAACTTCGGCGAAGCGTTTTTCTGTCCGCTATTTGAGAAGGACTACAGCGCCGACCTTTCAAATCTCGAGGAATCGATGGTTCCGACAAAGTATCTTCTCGATTCCTACGGACTCAGCTCACCCGAGGAATACTGGGCTCAGAAGGGTGAGCTTCAGTACAGGCAGCGCCTGAACCTGATGAAGAACGTCGATTATCCGGCGGAGGTCGGAAACTCCAAGGGGCTGCAGCCCGACAAGAGCGACTACGACAGCGTAAAGGTGTCCGACAGCAAGATATACAATCCCAATAACTATTACCATACAGGCTACTTCCAGAGTCTTAACTGGGACGACTGGAGCTGCAAATTCTGTCAGATCGAGGGCGACTGTGTTGACCTCAACACCGAGAATCCCGCAGTTGCGGAGTATGTGACCGATTCCTACAGCAAGTATATCGAGATGGGCGTCGACGGCTTCCGCGTCGATACCGTAAGGCACATTCCGCGGGTTGCGCTGAATATCATGTTCAACCAACAGATCCTCGACGCCGCTAAGGTAGCAGGCAACCCGAACTTTTTGATGTTCGGCGAAATCTGTACCCGATATACACAGACGTGGTACAGAGGTCACGCTGAGGAGAGCTCTCCGTACTACACATGGAAGGAAAGCAATCCCGAGTGGGAGAAAAACTGGTCGTGGGGTACTACCGCCAAGGATATCAACGACAACATGAACCTCACCTTCGACCACTATTTAGCTGAGGACGATCCTTCCGACGAGCCGACCTCGGACAACGCCTTCCTCAAGGGCATTACCTACCACACGCCCGACAGAAGCATGTCCTCTGGCATGGAGGCGATCGACTTCCAGATGCACCGCCTGTTCAGCAGCGCCAAGGGCGCGTTTGACATCGGAAAGAGCGGCGACAAGTATTACAACGACTCGACCTACAGTGTCATGTATGTTGATTCACACGACTATTCACCCGAATCGCCGAACGAAAAGACCAGATTCGAGGGCGGAACCCAGACATGGGCGGAGAACCTCGATTTGATATTTACCTTCCGCGGAATTCCCTGCCTGTACTACGGCTCGGAGGTAGAGTTCCAGAAGGGCGAGCTTATCGACGTCGGTCCCAACGCTCCGCTTTCGACAACGGGACGCGCCTACTTCGGAGATTATCTCGAGGGTACGGTCGAAGCTAACGATTTCAGCGACTATAGCGCAACCGGCAATGTCAAGAAAACCCTCGAAAAGCCGCTTGCACAGCATCTTTCAAAGCTCAACGCTATCCGCCGCGCGATACCCGCTCTGCAAAAGGGTCAGTACACCGCTTCATCGGCGAATGTCAGCGGAGATATCGCGTTTATCCGCCGCTATACCGACGAGAACACAGACAGCCTCGCCTGCGTAAGCATTTCCGGCGCCGCGACCTTCAAGGGTCTGCCGAACGGCAAGTACATCGATGCAGTCACAGGCGACGTTCAGAACGTCACCGACGGCACCCTCAAGGTAGGCGCGATCGGAAAGGCGAATATGCGCGTTTACGTCTGCTGCGGCGAGGGCTTCACCGGCATCGACGGCGAAATCGGCTCAGAGAGTACATATTTGAAGTAAATAATGTGCGTTATCGCATACTAAAATATTTAAGAGGTGTTTTTTATGAACAAGACAGATTTTATCGCTGAGCTCTGCAAAAAGACAGGACTCAGCACTGAGGACGGTACAAAGGTCAACGACGTGATCGAGAGCAACAACCTTCTCGGCAACGCTGCGAAGATCGTAAGTCAGATTGCTGCAAAGCTCAACATCAGCGAGGAGCAGGCTCAGGATATTCTCGCAAAGGCGAAGGATATCATCGGCGGCGGACTTATGGACAAAATCAAGAATCCGTTCGGCGGTCAGTAATAAGCAATAAGACAAAACAAAACGCCCGGCGCTTCTGCGTCGGGCGTAATATTTTTTTTGATCAGATTTCGATAGTCTTGATCGACTCAAACTCCTTGACGATATCGTCGGAGGGCTTCTTTGAAATCAGAGAAACCACAACGTTTACGATGAGCGCGAGGAAGAAGCCGATAGCGAGGGAGTAAAGACCCGTTGCCGCAGCGGGAGTCTGACCGCCTGCGAGCGGAATGTAGTCCCAGACGATAACGGTGAGAGCGCCAACAGCCATGCCGCTGACTGCGCCGGCGAGTGTTGAGCGCTTCCAGAACAGAGCGAGGAGAACTACGGGACCGAATGCGGAGCCGAAGCCTGCCCAAGCGTCTGAAACAAGACCCATGATGCTCGAGGAGGGGTCAAGCGCGATGAAGAAGGCGATAACCGCGACAACTACGACGGCGATCTTGCCGACAAAGAGCGCGTTCTTCTCGGAAGCGTTCTTCTTGATAACGCCCTTGTACATATCCTCGGAAACAGCGGAAGCGGTAACGAGGAGCTGACTGTCGGCGGTGGACATGATCGCCGCGAGAATACCGCAGAGGAAGATGCCGCCGATGAAGATGAGCACGCCGTTGTTCGAGAAGATATCCTGAATCAGGCGGATAAACGCGGTTTCGCTGGAGCCTGCCTCAAGCTGAGTGCTGAGGTAGCCTCTTGCGATCATACCGATAAGGCAGGCAGCCGCGAGTGAGAGGATAACCCAGATAATAGCGATCTTTCTGGACTTCTTGACCTCCGTCTCGTTCTTGATAGCCATGAAGCGAATGATGATGTGGGGCATGCCGAAGTAGCCGAGACCCCACGCGAGGCTTGAGATGATCGATACGGGAGATACGGCGGAGCCGTCTGTGTTCTTGAAGAAGTCGAGGTAGTTCTCGGGATTCTCAACACCCTTGGAAATAAGCGCCTGAGAGAAGCCCTGATCCCATGTGAGGATAGCGTAGGCGACGATCGGAACTGCGAGGATCGCGACAAGCATCAGCAGACCCTGAATAAGGTCGGTGGTGCAAACCGCCTTGAAGCCGCCCATGAAGGTGTAGATAAGGATTACGACGGAAGCGATGATCAGACCGATAAGGTAAGCGGTGTGATCCATTTCGCCGTTCTGACTGTTGCCGAAGAGTGTTGCAAAGAGCTTTGCGCCGGAGCTGAACGCCGAAGCCGTGTAGACCGCGAAGAAGATGGCGATGATGATTGCTGAAACGATTTTGATAACGCCCTTCTTGTCACGGTAGCGGTTCTGGAAGAAGCTGGGGATAGTCAGCGAGTTGCCCGCTACGATGGTGTATTTCCTCAGTCTTGAGGAAACGATGTACCAGTTGAGAATTGTGCCGAGCAGCAGACCGATTGCGATCCACACCTCGCCGGTACCCGCAAGGTATACCGAGCCGGGAAGACCCATCAGCAGCCAGCCGCTCATATCGGAAGCCTGTGCGGAAAGAGCCGCAGTCCAGCCGCCGAGGTTTCTGCCGCCGAGGAAATAGTCCTCGTTGTTTTTGGTTTTCCTCGAGTAAACAACGCCGATTGCGATCATAACCAGCATGTAAAACGCGAAGGCAACCAAAACAATAATATTGCTTGTTGTCATTTTCGGATGTTCCTCCTTTATTTACTTACAACATACTTCATAAGTTTAACATATTAAAGTGAAAAAATCAATAATTATTTTACAAGAATTTGTTATTTTATAATATTTTATAACCAATACTGCATTGGTAGTTGATTTGAACGGAAAAAAGTAATATAATATGTATAAATATGTAATGAAACATGTTGTTTCAGAGAAGAGGTATTATTGTGGATTTTGTCAAGAGAACATGGGCTGAGATTTCGCTCGACGCCATTGCGCATAATTTCAACGAGATTCGAAATAAAACAAAGGGAGCAAAGCTTTGCTGTGTGATCAAGGCTGATGGCTACGGACACGGCGCCGCCGAGCTTGCGCAGCTTTACGAGAATCTCGGCGCGGATTTTTTCGCGGTGTCGAATATCGACGAGGGAATTGAGATCCGCAACGCCGGCACCACGCTCCCGATTCTGATTCTCGGCTACACTCCCGTAAGAGACGTATCAAAGCTCTGTGAATACAACATCAGCCAGGCGGTTTTCTCACTCGATTACGCGAGGAGCCTGTCAGCCGAATGCGAAAAATCCGGCTGCACCTGCAAAATCCACATCAAGGCTGATACCGGTATGAGCCGCATAGGTTTTATGTGTCAGGAATTCCCACGCGATAATAATTCTCTTGAAGAAATATACGAAGCCTGCAATCTTCCTCACCTGATTCCCGAGGGCATGTTCACCCACTTCTGCGTTTCCGACGAGAGCGAGGACGGCAGAGATTTCACCGGGAAGCAGTACTCAAATTTCATTCACGTCCGCGACGCCCTCGCAGAAAAGGGCAGGACTTTTGAATATTGCCACTGCTCAAACAGCGGCGCGATCGAGGACTATTCCGATACCTACTGCGATATGGTGCGCGCGGGCATTATCCTCTACGGACTTGCACCGTCGCCGAAGCTCAGCGGCAGGCTCGACCTTGTTCCCGCAATGACGCTCAAGACCTCAGTCGCCTATGTCAAGGAGCTCAAAAAGGGCGCGACGATCTCCTACGGCAGAACCTTCACCGCTGAAAAGGACATGAGGATCGCGACCGTTCCTATCGGTTACGCCGACGGCTACGTCAGGGCGAACGCGAAGGACGGCTATATGCTCGTAAACGGACAGAAGGCTAAGATAGTCGGCAGGATATGCATGGATCAGACCATGCTCGACGTCACCGACATCGACCACATCGAGCAGGGCGACGAGGTGATTGTTTTCGGAACGGGCGAAAAAGGCGAGCCAACCGCGGATACTCTCGCCGCAAATACGGATACAATAAACTACGAGGTCGTTTGTCTTGTCGGCAAGCGCGTACCGCGTATTTACTATAAAAACGGAAAAATGACCGAGGTGATGTACAAGCTATGAGGATTCTTGTTGTTGACGGAAACAGCATTGTCAACCGCGCTTTTTACGGAATCCGTCCGCTTACGAACAAGGACGGACAGTTCACTCACGCGATTTACGGCTTTCTGAATATGCTGAGCAAAATCGAGCGCGACGAGAACCCCGACGCTGTCGCGATCGCCTTTGACCTGAAGGCTCCTACCTTCCGCCACAAGGCATACGACGGCTACAAGGCGAACCGCAAGGGCATGCCGACGGAGCTTGCCTCACAGATGCCGCTGCTCAAGGAGCTGCTCACGCTTTTGGGCTACAAGCTCGTCACCTGCGAGGGCTTTGAAGCGGACGATATCCTCGGAACCTTCGCCGGCGTCTGCGAGCACAACAGCGACGAGTGCGTTATCGCCACGGGAGACCGCGACAGCCTGCAGCTCGTTTCGGACGAGACCGTCGTTCACCTCTGCACGAACAAGGGTGATTTGCGCTACACTCCCGACAAAATCATGGAGGAGTACGGTGTTACGCCCGCCGGACTGATTGAAATCAAGGCGATCCAGGGCGATACCTCCGACAATATCCCCGGAGTCGCGGGAATAGGTCCAAAGGGCGCAGGCGATCTGATCAAACGCTACAAGACCGTAAAGTATATTTACGATAACATCGACGAGCTCGACATCAAGGACGGCGTGCGCAAAAAGCTGATCGCGTCAAAAGACAACGCGATCCTCAGCCGTATGCTGGGCGAGATCGTCCGCAACGCCCCGATCGATACCGACGTCAGCCACTACAAGGTCGTCTGCGAGGAGCCGTCAAAGGCGCTCGCGCTGATGCAGAAGCTCGAATTATTTTCTTTAATAGAAAAATATAATCTCTCAGACGTGCCTGCTCCCGCCGAAGCAAAGGCGGAGCTGCCCTCATTGACCGTAAGCATCGACGACATTCCCGCGGACGAGCTGAGCGGAGAGGTCTATCTGAAAGCTGATATTTCTGATAAGGAATTAAAATCCTTTTCTATATTATATAATGGCAAGGTTTATGTCAGCACTGACGCTGAACTTTTTGTCGAGATACTTCAAAATCCCCAAATCCGTCTGTATACAACGGGCTGCAAGACTCTCTTTGCCTACGCCGACAGACACGGCTTTGAGATATCAAGCCTCGCCTTTGACGTTGAGCTTGCGGCGTATCTTTTGCAGCCGTCAGAGAAGGACTACTCCGACGAGACCCTCTGCACGGTCTACGAGGTCGCAATGCCCGCCGCCGAAAGGGAAGATGATAAAAAATACTGTCCTTTGGCGGTTTATGACAAGCTCTGCGACAAGCTCGAAAACGAGATCAAGGCTAATTCTCAGGAAAAACTGCTCCGCGAGATAGAAATACCGCTTGCGAGGGTTCTCGCGAAGATGGAAAACGTCGGTTTTGCCGTCGACAGACAGGGTATCGCCGACTACGGCGCCATGCTCTCGCAGCAGATCAGCGGGCTTGAACAGGACATCTACCTCAACGCGGGTCAGGAATTCAATATCAATTCGCCCAAACAGCTCGGAAAGGTGCTTTTTGAGGACTTGGGTCTTCCCGCGAAGAAGAAAACAAAGAGCGGCTACAGCACGAACGCCGAGGTTCTCGAGGGCTTGCGCTACGATCACCCGATCGTTGACATGGTGCTCAATTACCGCGCTCTCGCAAAGCTCAATTCAACCTACTGCGAGGGCTTGCTCAAGGTGATCGCCTGCGACGGAAGGATCCATTCGAGCTTCAACCAGACCGAAACGCGCACGGGCAGAATCAGCTCCACAGAGCCGAATTTGCAGAACATTCCCGTCCGCACCGAGCTGGGCAGAGAGATGCGCAAGTTTTTCTGCGCGAAGGAAGGCTGGGTGCTTGTCGATGCGGACTACTCCCAGATCGAGCTTCGCGTGCTCGCCCATATTGCAAACGACGAAAATATGATCGCAGCCTTCAACAGCGGCGAGGATATACACGCGATTACCGCCTCTCAGGTGTTCAATATGCCGCTTGAAATGGTGACTCCCGCGATGAGAAGAAACGCGAAGGCGGTAAACTTCGGAATCGTCTACGGCATAGGCGCGTTCTCGCTCGGAAAGGACATCGGCGTTTCCACAAAGGAAGCGAAGCGCTATATCGACAGCTACCTTGCCCACTACAGCGGAGTTGACCGCTATATGGAGCGAGTGACCGAGCAGGCAAAGCGCGACGGCTATGTTGAGACGATGTTCGGCAGACGCCGTTATCTGCCCGAATTGAGCTCGGGAAAGCACATGCTCAAGGCATTCGGTGAGCGTGTGGCGAGGAATATGCCGATTCAGGGCACAGCCGCCGATATCATCAAAATCGCTATGGTTCGCGTTGACGAGAGATTGAAGCGCGAAAACCTGCAGGCGCGGCTGATTTTACAGGTTCACGACGAGCTGATCGTCGAGGCTCCCGCAGACGAGAGCGAGCAGGTCAGACAGCTTTTACAGGAAGAAATGGAGAACGCCGTCAGGCTCAGCGTACCTTTAACGGCTGACGCGGCGGTCGGAAGGACGTGGTATGATGCAAAAGGTTAAGTATATCGCCTTTGTCTGCACAGGAAACACCTGCCGCAGCCCTATGGCGGAGGCGATTTTCAATAAGGAAGCCGAGGAACGCGGAATCAACGTGCGCGCCTGCAGCTTCGGCATGGCGGCAGTCAGCGGAATGCCCGCGTCTAAGCACGCGGTCGAGGTCTGCAGCGAGATCGGAGTCGATCTCAGCGGCTTCAGATCACACTTCATATATGATTACGACATTTCGGATTTTGACAAGATATACTGCATGTCAGACGAGCATTTTCAGATACTCACCCAGAGCGTCGGTCTTTCCGGCGACAATGTTGAGGTGCTCGACATCGCCGACCCATACGGCGGCAGCGTCGAAATTTACCGTATGTGCCGAGATATGATAAAGCTCGCGGTGGAGGAGATTCTCAGAAGCTATGAGGATTGAAAAAATGACAGCCGCC
>NZ_JAHLQB010000043.1 GCF_018918205.1 Lachnoclostridium sp. MSJ-17
GCCTCTGGAGAGCATAGCGTATGACCAATTTGTACTTCTTTCATCTGCATGCCGGCTATTCGATATTTCAAAATTTCTTTTGTGCAGGTATACAATTTTTTATCGTTCTGAATAGTTACGACGATACGATCAAAAACCTCACCGTTGCCAAGGTAACGGCAGGCGGCAAGACTACCGAGATGTTCTCCTTCGGCGACGCCTGGGTAGCAGCGGTAAAGAACAACGGCACCATGCAGCTTGTTCAGGATTGGAAAAGCGATGACCTCGCCGGCGATGTATTCTACTACGAAGCGAACACCGAATTCAAGAACGGAGCGCTCTATGTCAAGGGCAAGAACGTGACGCTTGACCTCTGCGGTCACACGATCATTCACACAAACAATCAGAAATATGATATTTGCAGCGATAACGCGACGATCACCCTCATGGATTCCTCGGGTAATCGCTCGGCAATCAACGGCCTCCTTTCCAGCGGCGGCAAAGTAACTATCGACGGCGTTACCATCAAGGATTCAGCCGACGCAGGCATCAGAGTCAATAACCTCACTTTGAACGTAAAGAATACAACCTTCACCGGCAACAAAAACTCAGCGGTAGTCACCGAGAAAAACGCGGATACCACCATTGAAAACTGCATTTTTAAGAACAATAAGGAATCCGCTGTATACAACAAGAGCTCCAACGTGACGCTTAAGAACAGCTATTTTGAGGACAACTGCTCAGACTCTGACAACGGCAGCACCAAGAACGGCGGAGCTGTATACAGCCACTGCACGCTCACGGTTGATAACTGCACTTTCGTCAATAACAGCGCTGACAAGGGCGGCGCGATTTACGCCGATGATACAACAAACGTTACAAACAGCACTTTCACAGGCAATTCGGCAGCAGCTAAAGGCGGCGCGATCATGTTTGATTACAGAGGCTGGGGCTCATGCGAAATCCTCACTCTCAATGAGTCAAAGTTTACAGGCAACACTGCAGGCTCAGACGGCGGCGCGATCTTCTGCGACTCTATGAACTACCTGACAATGAGCGATGTTGAGATCAAAAACAACACTGCAGGTTCAAACGGCGGCGGTCTCTACTGCCAGAAGGGTTCAAGCTCCTCCTGCGACCCCGACATCAGCGGCAAGATCACGATCATCGACAACAAGCTCACAAACGGCACGAAGTCGAACGCTTTCCTCGGAGAGAACAAAACCTCAAAGTGTGTCTTTAAGATAAGGGAAAACATTGATCCGAGCTCCAGAATCGGAGTAACAAGCAACACAAACGACGGCGACCTCGACATCTGCAAAATCTGGAAAAAGGACGCTTATAAAAATACTGCAAACGTATTCAGCTACGACACAGACAAGTACAAGATCAACAGATACACGCATTGGTATTCTGAGTTGTGGTGGGTAGAGATCGTTAAGAAATAACATCATTCAATATTTTCTTGAACCGCTCGGGTGAAAGCCCGGGCGGTTTATTTATTCAACCGGCGGCGGATTTGATGACATACCCGTTCCTCTGAGCGCAGGCTTTATCGTCACGCATTAACAGTACTGGTTGCAGCTTTTTTGTTTGTATTTATTAAATCAGTAAATAGCAAGAATAATTATACTGAATAACCAACCATTGTTTTCAGTTTGTTTAGTATCAGACAAATGTTTACTACAACATAAAAGTTGGAGCTGATGAAACTATTAAGAAAATAGAAATAATAAGCAAAGCTGACGGTATAATCTTTCCGGTGTGTATGGACATCCGTCGGGGAATATGCTATGATGAAAATGAATACAAACCTGAGCACAAAGGAGGCAGCTTATGAAAACAAAAAACGGCAGGGCGATCATCGCAGCATTGCTGGCGGCGAGCATGCTGTGCGCAGTTCCGACGGCGGCTCGACCGCCGCAGGCAGCTCCTTCCGATACTCGAGCAACAACGTGCTGGTGACGCGCTATAACGGCCAGATCCAAACCGTGGATAACGGCGTCAGGCCGGATATTTACCTTTCCAACGCGCGGATGTACGACAGAACGTATATCTCGCAGGTCGTCGACAACGCGTTTCCACAGTAAATAATGATGTAAAAGTGAATCGTCTATTAGTTTTCAAAACCACGGGAGGTTGGAGTACATAGACGATTCATTTTTTCAGGTTTTATACGATTATTGTACATAAAAAATAAAAGAATGGAATTGTTTTCCTTGCCAAAAATGGAGATATTTAAAAGAATGACAAGATCTTCAAGTTCAGTTCTATCCGGACTTTTTGAAAAACACATCTTTTTTGCTCAGCATTGACAATGAAAAATCTCGATTTTATCGAGATTTATATTAATTTGACTTGAACAAATAATACCAATGTAATATAATATATATGAAATAGTTATTCTTTGCGAATTGAATCTTTAAGCGGAAACTATATTTTATGTTACCTCCGACCATACTGTGTTAAGAGGAAGCAAAGAACAGGAAGGAAAAAGATATGAAAAAAACGATTTCTATTTGGCTGATGATCGCGGTTCTTGTATTTTCGTTTGCCGGATGCGGGCAAGCCAACGCGCCTGCGCGTACAACCGACGCGATCATTCAGGATATTATCACTTATCACGGATGCTATGATCATGAAGCGGATGCCAAGGTCAGTGAGCTGCTTGATGAACTCAACACCGTTGACAGCAAGCAGGGCGAGCTTTGGAAAAAGATTATGGAATACTGGGATTATGCCAATAATGAGATGACCGTCAATCTCGATAAGCTTCCCGAAGACCTGCCGAAGGACAGCAGTCTCGCCATTACCGTGCTCGGCTTTGAACTGAATGACGACGGTTCGATGAAGGACGAGCTTGTCGGCAGGCTGAACACCGCCCTGAAATGCTCCGAACAGTATCCTAATGCTTATGTGATCTGTACCGGCGGCGGTACTGCGAAGGACAACAAAGAGGTCACCGAAGCGGGTTTAATGGGCGATTGGCTGATGGAGCACAGACTCAGCGAAGACAGATTGATCATTGAGAATCAATCGATGACTACTGCGCAGAACGCCGAGTTTTCCTATAAAATCATTCTGGACAAATACCCGAGCATAAATTCAATTGCAATCGTCAGCAGCAGCTACCATATTGCGTGGGGTTCGTTACTGTTTGAGGCTGAATTCATGAAGTACGCTCTGGAAAATAATGTTCCCGAAATTCATGTGGTTTCCAACTGCGCCTACAAGACCTCTAACGAAACCTACAAAGAAAGCGAGATACTGCGCTGGGAGACAGGCGGTATGCTCCAGCTGGTCGGCAACAATGATCTGGCTATGAAATATTACACAAATGAATATGAAAAGCCTGTGCTTTAAGGTGAAATGTTTTTCCGGACAATTGCGGAATAATCAGAGAATCTATAGCATGGCATTGGTATAGTCTGCGCAAAAATAATGGCAGAGCTTGCCCGCGTTATTTTCTGATCGACATGGATCGGCTCGCCGTGGGAGATCCCATCATAGAACTTAGCGACCTGTACTATTTTTATGTGATCCTCGGAGAGAAAGCCCCCACTGTGGCAGAAAAGTTTATGGGTTTTCCTATGACACCGCGCGTCGCTTTATGCGACTGTTCCTGAAATACTATCTGGGAACGGAAGATGAGGAACAACATTAAATCCGCAGATTTTCACAAAGAACGCCGATCTGATCGTAGACCTATTTGAAAAAATTAGGCTTCGAAAATCGCCAAATCGGCGGTGCTGATCTCTTCTTCCGGATTCGGTATCAATCTGATCCAGCATATCCGGAAATGAGTCGATGTCGTCTTTTGCATCAAAAAGCCATTAAGAAAGAGTCCTTCACACGCTGAAGGACTCTTTTGCATACATGTTATGCTGTGAAGATGAATTGAGTGATTAAGGTTCATTATATATCACCCTGGTTCTCTTTCAACGCTTTATTACCTTTTATGATATAGATCAGGAACATGAAGTATTCAATTGTTTTCAGGATATTCGCGACCACATCGAAAGGCAGTGCGATTTCTTCGCCTTGTTTCTGACCGAAAATGATCTCAATTATCCTCACAATGACTTCGAAAATGATGCCGATGTAAATCACTGTAAAAATCTTTTTCCCGTTTTTGGATAAATCCGGTCTGCAGAGACGCTCTGAAAGATGCATGATTCCGTGGATGATATAGTGTACCATGAAGAAATATGCAACATCTCCGGCGATAGAGAAAATTAAATAAGCAGTTTCGTTTTCATAGAAAAACGCCGACAGGACAAAGAAGATGATCTGGGCAATTATCGCGAACAGCGAAACTTTAAAGGCAGGTTCATCCTTGCTCGCGGCGGTAATTCCGAAGATTTCCAAAACATATGCCGCAACATATATGACGATAGTCACAATCACGACGACGCCGGACGTGAAGAGTTCCGATTCGGAAGCATCAACTCCCGGCAAAGCAAAAACAGACACAATAACGGAGATGAGTGACGCCGCCAACGCGATGAATTCTGCTATCACTATTGTTTGAAGACCTTTTGATGCGTTCGGATACTTCATATGACCCCTCCTGACAGACCGGTTTTACTGTTAATCACGAAGCAAGCTGCTGCCGGGCTTTTTGCTCCTCTATGGCTACCGTGACGATATCGCCTATCACATTGATGATGTTCTGCAGCCAGCCGAAAAAGACTTCGGCAAATATTGCGATGATAATCAGCTCATCCGCCTTTAAATACAGGGTGATGATCAATATGCCGATCATTATCGAGCCCGGTTGGTTAGGCGCGCCGACAGAGAGGAACAGAATAAGAAAAGCTATGCCGATGATCTGTAACCATGAAATTTCTATACCAAGCAGGAAGATGAAGCTCATTGAGATCAGCATGATCAAAAAGCAGTTTCCATCCAGATTTGTCTGAGCGAGTATCGGCAGATTATCCGAGAGCCTCTTTCTGTCGTATCCGTATTTGCGCGAGCAATATCTGATATTGAACGGAACCGCGTCTATTACGGAACTGATTTTGAAATTCTCCCACAGCAGCGCGGGCAAATGTTTTGCAAAGGACTTGATGTTGACTTTGCCGATGAGCAGGCGTATCAGGTAAAACGCCGATATGACGATCATACTGAGCGCGACGATCAGAAGCACCTCTAACAGGATCATCAGGTTTTCTAATCCGTCGATCATAAGCATCGACAGAGCCGCGAAAAAACAGAAGAACGGCAGTGTGAACATCACGACGGTGAGCATTTTGGAGAATACATCTAAGCTGATATTGATGAATTTGTGTACCGCGCCGAAGTACTCTCCGATCGAGCATAACGCGTAGGTCAGAAGCAGCGATAAAATAATGATCGGGAACGGCATAATCGTCTCGAACGGTTCAAAAATGTTATCGGGAACAAGCGAATTGATGAACTCCGTCATATTCATATCGCTTGAGAACAAGCCTAAGCCTCCGAAATAGCCCTGATGCAGGTATAAAACATCCGCAATCAGCGGACCTGTTATCAGCGCGAGCACTACCGCAATAAAGGAAGTGACTATCGTTTTTATCTGCAGTTTTCTGGCAGAGGAGTTTTTTTCCGAAACGATATAGATGTCTGTCAGATTCTTGACAAGGGAGAAGAACGTGACCGGTGCGCCGATCATAAGCATCGCGTTTGCGAATTGCTTGATGATGGGCATAAAATATTTTTCATCGAGCGATGTTAAATTGTCGGCGCTTACGAATGCGATCAGCGCTATGCTGACCGGCACAGCAAGAAGCATTGCGATAAAGCAGTAAATCAGAGCGCTGTTGTTATTTCTTTTGACAACGATGCTGACGCGGTTATAGCCCAAGCGGTATCGGTAGCCTACCTTGTCGCTGAAAGCCTGCACGATCTGCAGCTCGGGCGAAATGCTTTTCTGATCCTTTTTCATGCTCGGAATATAAGATTCGCCCTCAAAGCCGAGAGTGATATTATATTCGCCGAAGTTTTTTTGCGCTTTGATCGTCAGGATAGTATCCTGACCGTAGCCCTGTTCGATCATATCATTAAACAAAGCCTCAAACAGCAGCATTGTCTCAAAACTGCTCTCATCGCCGATTCGCTTTTGTATCAGCCATTGTTTGATAAACTGATCGGCGACCTCATAGCTTTCCGGTTTGAGCTGTATCTCTAAAGTGCGATTTTTAGTCAGGCTCATAAGTCCCCGTCACCATCCTCATTTAGTATAAATCAACCGTTTCCTTGCTCTACTTCCTCGATCTCTTTCTTTAACGCATTTTTCAGAGAGTATGTATCAAATGCCGCGTCATTCGGCAACTGAATATCGATCCTGTCCATTTTTTGCAGCAGACATTCTCCCGAGCCAAAAGCTGCCTCGAATACGTGACCTCCGAGCTTTTTGTCCTTCGAGAGAAAGTGCATGTGCCATCCTGCAGCGTTGATCCCGTCCATATAATCGGGAAAATACACACAGACGAGCGTTCCGTAAATTCCCTCAAAACAAAAGTCCTTCTGCGTTTTTGAAAGTATATTCTTCAAGGAAACGTGCTGTGAACGATAAGGCGCTCCGGCGCGTGCATGTATTTTTTCAAACCATCCGTCTATCCGCGCAATATGGATGCTGTTAAGACCGAAATCTTCTTCTATTCTCAGGGTCAGTTCCAGCTTGATGGCTTCAAGGTTCGGCAATTAATCTATTTCAAAGGCTCTTCCGCCTCTGACAAATCCGGAAACCGCAAAAGGCACGCCTGCCGCGTCTTCCGACTGAACGATGCTTCCGTCATTTTTCGCTTGATAGCATACGCCGTCCAGAATGATCATCTCGCCGTCCACATGCTCGAAGGTACCGAGTCCGGTATCGCCGTGCTCCAATAATTTCCGCACTGTGACAACGGGCTTTGTATATCCCAGCGCTAAAGCCTGCAATGTAGAAGCCTGATATAATTTATTCGATTTCATCTTATTATTCCTCGTTTGTTTCAACCTTCTTGATAGCGTCGCTGACGTCCTTTGAAAGCTCCATCTTTTGGAAATCGCCGTTATCAGTCAGGCACATGTCAAATTCGGGCGTAGCGTCGTACTCCGCCGTTGCTTTACTGAATTTAAGGTCAAGCAAATGACCGCCCTTTGTTTTGTCATCGGAGATGAAGTGGAAATGCCAGCCGGGTGTGTTCAGTCCGTTCATGTAATCGGGGCAATACAGAGCGACTACCGTACCTGTGATGTTGTCATAGTTAAATTCTCTCTGGTCTGTTTCGAGCGCCTTGTCGAGCGTCTTATAGGGTTTTTCCTGCTTGATTTCGCTGCGCACGTTCATTTTCTCGAAGGTGCCGTTCATTCTTACAAAGTAAAAAAGGTTTTTGCCGTTTTGCTCAACCATCGCGTTGAGCTTTTCCTTTAAGGCATTAACGTCACCTATATCCGAAAGCTCCACGCTGCCGTCCTTATCAAAGAAAGTCACATTGGAGAAGGGAACGGTTTCGTAATCAGCCGCTTCCTGAACCGTGCTGTCGCCGAGCGCCTGATATACCGTTCCATCGAGTACGATCATCTCGCCGTTGACGCCCTCAAAGGTGCCGATGCCTATGTCGCCGTGCTTTTTGAGCTCGCTTACCTTGATAATGCCGTCATAATAGCCCTGCGTCAGCGATTGCAAGAGGGCAACCTGATAAATCGTTTCTCTGTCATTTTCGGTTTGTGAACTTTTCGTTTCAGCCTGCGCAGCGGTAGTTTCCTGCTGCTCGCTGTTGTTCCCGGACTGCTGCTGAGCGGAGCATGCCGCCAAAGGAACCATCATTGTCGCCGCTAAAAGAATTGCTAAGATTTTTTTCAAAATAAATATCCTTCTTTCTCGAGTATGTTATTGTTACTGCAAAATGCAGTTTGGGTTTATTGGTTAAGTGTCTTACATAATTAATATTATACACAAAAGCAACGCCAAAAGGCAATAGAATTTATAAAAAAATATGCACTTTTTGCAATTTGCCCTTGGTTTTTGAAAAAACATATAGTATAATGAAAATAGATTTTATTATAAAGGTGTGTGTATCATGGAAGCAATTCAATCATTTGACCTGTCTGTTCTGAACGCGATCCAGAACTCGCTCAAATGCGGATTTTTGGATTATTTAGCTGTGTTTATCAGTTATCTGACGACCTCGGGTATCATATGGATAGTCACGGGTGTTATCCTGTTGTTCTTTCGGAAAACTCGTGCGGTCGGTATCATTGTGCTTATTGCGTTAGCGCTCGGATTCTTGAGCGGCGACGTACTGCTCAAGCACCTTGTCAACCGTCCCAGACCGTTTACCGTCAATACGGATATTAATCTGCTGATTAAGCAGCCGTCTGGAGCGAGCTTTCCGTCCACTCACAGCACTCTTGCGGCAGCGGTAACGACCGTACTGCTCGCAAAGAAAAGAACGCTCGGGTTTATCGCTCTGGCTCTGACGGTTTGTATCGCATTTTCGCGTCTTTACCTCTATGTGCATTATCCGACAGACGTCCTGTGCGGACTCCTGCTGGGAGCGCTCTGCGGAATCGCGGCTCTGTTGATCGCGAAAGCCTTTAAGCTCGAAAACAGGCTTCATACGAACGCCAAAAACTGACAGTCTGCCCTGACGCACATACGCTTGAAATTATGAATGAAAACTGGAGGATAACATTATGGGATTATTCAGTAAAAAAGATAAAAAACCTGCTGTAAATCTGAGCAGCAAAAGCCGCTTGGATGTCGAGGTCAAAAAAGACGGAGCAGCATACACCTTCCTGCTCGAAGGCAGACTTGACACGATCACGTCTCCCGACCTTGAGAGCAAGATCAACGATGCAACTCCTGACGCGACGAAGCTGATATTGGATCTTACAAAGCTGGACTACATCTCCAGCGCGGGGCTTCGCGTTTTGCTCGGCGCGGCGCAGGCTATGGACGGCAAGGGTGATATGGTAGTTCGCAATCTCAACCCGTCTGTGAGAGAAGTTTTTGATCTCACCGGATTCAGTAGCATGTTCAACATCGAATAATCTACAGAGATTGTCTGAAAATTACATCGACCAAATAAAAACCGTTTGACTTGTGTGTTCGCAGTTGGAATAATGGAAAGCGGAGAACTATGTGTATCTTATTGCAAACGACACGCCGTTTGTTCGCTATATTTCGCTGAATAACTACGCCAAGGAACACGATATCCCATACACAAAGGTAAAGCGTGCTGCGGATAATCAATTGTTGAAAACAGCGGTCAAAGCTAATAACGGCAGATGGAATATAGACGCCGACGTAGAGACTGCATTTAAATAGTATAGAAGGTTTTGCCGGAGATTCATCCGGCGTTTGGATGCATAACGAAAAACAGAGGGAGTTTTCCCTCTGTTCGTTGTGTGTCCTTTTTTGTTTTTTTGAGGTGAGGAGAGAATGAAAAATACAATATTGAGTCAAGAGCAGCGTGATTAAGGCATCCTGTTCTTGACATAACGGAAACATAGAATAAGGAAGTTTTTTTAAAGGATATTTTAAGATTTCTATATTATCCTATAATCGGAAAGAAAAGGGCTGAATGTATATCCCCGAATTCGTGCACGGAATGAAAAGCTTTTCGCGGGGAATTCATATATAAAAATATTTGGGAGTGACAAGGCATTATGAAATTAACAAGAAAAATTACAAGTATTGAAGCATCACCAAGCGGCAGCATATCTGCTGATGCTCAACACCGGATTGAGAACGGGCGAAGTCCTCGGTTTGATCAACAGCGACATCGATTTGGAGAAAAGGGAGCTGAGCGTTATCCGCGCGGTAAAGGAAGTCAGCAAACGTGACAAGGACGGCACTATGTGCGAAACCGAGCTGATTGTCGGAGGTCTGAAAACAGCCGCGTCAAAGCGCACAATTCCTCTTAACCGTACTGCAATAGAGATGATTCGGATATTGCGGATTGAGTGTTATTTCGGAGAGGACAGTCCGCTGGTATCAAGTCAAGCAGGAGACTTCACAAGACCGTCCACATTCCGTTCGCGATGGTACACGCTGCTTGATTTCGCCGGAATCCCTCACAAGGGGTTGCACAGCCTGCGCCATACCTTCGCAACGCGGCTGATCAACGGCATTGAGGATGAAAACGGCAATCTCAAAACGCTGACGGTAAAGCAGGTTGCAGACCTGCTCGGGCATACTACCACATCAGTAACGGAAAAATATTACGTCAGGCGCGAGCCGGATAAGCTCAGCGGAATCACCGATGAATTTGAGCTGTAAAAAAATACCCATTTCCGCTGGACTTTTCAAAAAAGCGTGGTATTGTGTTGTGCTAAAGGAGGTATCGGCATGGATACGATCAAAGAATTATTCTACGGCAATGTACACCCATTCGAACGCGACATCAAAAAGGACAGCGAAAGCGACAAGCTCGCTAAGCTGATTCTCAGACATGACGCAGCGCTCAAAGCTACAATGAATGAAAACGAGATTGAGCTGTTCGGAAAATTCAAAGACGCTGTGACAGAGCTGAATTGTCTGAACGAATGCGAAGGCTTTATCAGCGGATTTCGATTGGGCGTAAGACTGATGGTGGAAGCACTGCACACCGATGAATAAAAAAATCGCAGCCCTGAAAATAGGGCTGCAACTCTTTTGGCTTTTTTCAGTGTAATTGGTTTTCTCGAGCGTGTTTCGCCGTGTGTCGCCCTGTGTGCGATTTGTTGAAGAAAGTAGGGTAAGCACCCGAACGAGGGTGTTTGCGCGGTGTCGGCGATTTTTGACCACGTCTCATTTTTTGCGACGCTTATTCAAAGAATACCGTTTTTCAAATTCCAACGCTTTGCCATATGAGCGAGATTTTTTCTTGACAACCAAATGTGCAGGTGTTATAATAAGCAGCAAATTATGGAGGTACGCAGTTATGTTGTATTTTGTATTCAACAGAATGAATCAGCACCAGTCAATTGTCAAAGCAGGCGATTGGCTTAGTTTGTCGTGCGTGTAATTTTTTGATTTGTCGGCAAACGGTCAGTGGCTTGTATCGCTTCTGACCGTTTTATTTTTTTCAAAGGAGCTTATGGCGGAGATCGGCGATACAAGACGCTTCCATAACAGACGGGCAATCACAGCATTTTTCGGATATGATACCGAACCGGATGATTCAGGGCAACACATTTCCAAATCCCGTCCCAACACCAAAAAAGGCTCGTCTTCATTAAGAAGAACACTATTTATTATCATTAGGGCGATTAGTGCCCAAAAGCCGATTGATAACCCTGTTTATGTCTTTCTTGACAGAAAACGCTCCGAAGGAAAACATTATTATTCTTACATGACTGCCGCAGCAGCAAAATTTTTGCGCATATATTACGCAAAGGTCAATGAAGTCCTCAACGAAAAGGGTACGTTGGTGTGCACATAAATCCGTCTATTCATAGATTCTGAACCGGAGGCGATACGCAGGCACGGCGCAGCCGCCTGACCTTGACGGGTTATCATAAAAATGCTACAATCGGCAGTCCGACGGTCATCGACCTTGTCTATTCATGAGTTCCTCACCGTCGGCACATTTTGACAAGCATTTTTATGATGTTCTGTCAAGGTTGCCGGACGAAATCAATCAAACTTTTTTTAAAGACCGCTCCGGCGGTCTATTTGCTGTACTTGCTTTTTCTCAGTTTTCAGTAATTTTTTCTTAACATTTTTTCGCTTTACTACTTGACTTTTGTTTGCAGGTCTAAAAACGTCACACCGTGACGTTTTTACCTCGCTGCGCTCGGCACGGTCGCCTTCAAATCCCAACGGACACTGAGCGGACAAAAATTTATGGGGTACCACTTTGGTACCCCATAAATTTTGGCCCGCCCGAAGGGATTTGAACCCCCGATCTCCGGAATCGGAATCCGTTGCGTTATCCAGCTGCGCCACGGGCGGATATTGCGCGGATTTCCGCGCTTTTTTCATTATACAACATTTTAAGAAATTAGTCAATCATTCCGACAATTCTTCCCAGATTTCGTAAAGACCTTCCTGTTTAGCCTGCAATTCCTCCAGCTCATTAGTAAGCTCGATCAGCTTTTCATAGTCTGTTGTAACCTCGCTGTCACTGAGCTTATTCTGGATTTCATTGATCTTATCTTCAAGGCTCTCGATTTCCTCCTCGGTCTTGCGCAGTTTTGTCAGGCGCTTTCTCTCCTCGCTTTGACGCTGTTTGTTGAGGAAATACTCATTCTGAGGCTTTTCTTTTTTGTCGGCTGCCTTTTGAGCGGCTTCACTTTCTTTTTCAGCCTTTATCCTCTCGAGGTAATAGTCGTAGTTTCCGAGGTATTCCTTCATTCCGTTTTGTGTGAGAACAAGAACCCTGTCGGCGAGCTTGTTGATAAAATAGCGGTCGTGGCTGATTATGAGCAGCGTGCCGTTGTATTCGGAAAGTGTTTTCTCAAGCTCCTCGCGTGAAGAAGCGTCGAGGTGGTTTGTCGGCTCGTCGAGCAGCAGAAAATTGCTGCCCTGGAGCATCAGCTTAAGCAGAGATATCCTCGCTCTTTCGCCGCCGCTCATCTTAGACAGCGGCTTAAAAACCTCGTCGCCCTTGAACAGGAACGAAGCGAGTGCGGAACGAACCTCCGTCTGAGTCATGTTCGGAAACCTGTCCCATACCTCGTCGATTGCGGTTTTATTGAGGTCGAGATTTTGCTGCAGTTGGTCGAAATAGCCCGTCATAACATTGGCGCCGAGGTCGAATTCACCTCTGTCCTGAGGCATTCTTCCGTTGAGAATGCGGAAGAGAGTTGTTTTTCCGCAGCCGTTCGCGCCGAGTATAAACACACGCTCGCCCTTGCGGATATGTATGTTGACGTCGCTGAACAGGTGTTTTTCTCCGAAGGATTTTGCGAGATTGCGGCAGATCAGCACGTCGTTTCCGCTCTCAAATTTAGGTTCAAAGCGCATCCGCATTGTCTCGAGCTCGCTTTCGGGCGTGACGAGCTGAGCCTTGATGCGGTCTGCTTCCTTCTGACGTGAAGCGGCTGTGATGAAATTCCTCTCACGACCCCAGCGGCGCTGCTGCTCGACGATGCCCTCAATGCGTCTGATCTCCTTCATGTCGTTTTCATATTTGTTTTTAAGAGCTTCGTTGTAGGCTTCTTTTTTTCTTATGAACTCAGTATACGCGCCCTTGTAGCACATGATTTTTCCGTGCTCGAGCTCGATCGTCTTGTTTGTTACGTTGTCGAGAAAATATCGGTCATGGCTGATGATTATCATCGAGCCCTTGAAATCCCTCAGAAAATCCTCGAGCCAGCCGACGGCTTTGATATCGAGGTGGTTAGTCGGCTCGTCGAGCAAAAGAAGATTGCTGCGCGAGAGCAGCAGCTTTGCGAGACTGAGCTTTGAACGCTGACCGCCGCTCAGATTGCCGACGGGCATTGTAAAGTCGTCCTCGGAAAAGCCCAGTCCCAGCAGCGCGGAGCGTGTGCGGCTCTTGTAGGTAAGACCGCCGAGCGCTTCAAATTCCTCGATAAGTCTTGTCTGCCGTTCGACAAGCTCGTCCAGATTACCTTCACCGGCGTCGATAGCGGCGGTAACGGCGGCAATCTCGTCCTCTGTATCGCTCAGATAATCAAAAACCGACAGCAGCTCGTGAAAGATATCGATTCTGGGGTTGTTGCAGGCATGCTGCTCCATGTAGCCCACGCGCACACTTTTCTCGAAGGCGATGACTCCGCCGTTCGGTTCGAGCTCTCCGTTGAGCGCGCGGAATAGAGTGGTTTTTCCGACGCCGTTCGCGCCGATAAAGCCCACCTTGTCGTGAGTCTCCACATCAAAGGACACGTCCGAAAACAGCGTTCGCTCAACAAAGCTTACGCTGAGGTTCCGCACCGATAACGCGGGCATAAAATCACTCCTTACTTGTATACTGATTTATATTGTAGCCTAAAATCCCGAAAAGAGCAAGACAAAATTAAAAATATGCCAAAGATTGACGAGAGAATAGGCGACGATCCCGATTGTAATCAGCACATTCGCGACCTTATTCTCCGTTTCACCCGTCAGTTTGAAAAGCACTCCGCACAGGATGATCAGCGCGAGCGGGATCACTCCCTTTATCAGCAGGGTGGTTCCGAAGCCGTTCAGTACAGGCTGCATAATGGGATTTGCCTCGGTAAATCTTCCGCTCCCGATAAGCACCTCCGTGCAGATCCAGTCAATCAGGTTGAGCAGATAAAGCAGCCCGAGCCTTGTGTAGAATGATACGCCGCTTCTTTTCATTGTTGCGTTGTTGTCTGTCATCAAATCACTCCTTATTGTTATAATTTGTCTTTTACAGCTTTTTTATTCGTCAAATCCTTTTATCTGAATATTGAAAACTGTAATGAATTATGATATAAATATACTATATTATATATAGGGGATATTACTATGCCGCTTGTGGAGTTTAAAAACGTATACAAACGCTACCAGATGGGTGAAATCACTATCAACGCCGTCGACGGAATTTCATTTTCAGTTGAGGAAGGCGAGTTCGCCGTTGTTGTAGGCGCGTCAGGCGCGGGTAAGACTACCGTGCTTAATATTCTCGGCGGAATGGACAGCTGTACCGAAGGCGAGATCATTGTCGGAGGCCGCAGCGTCAGCCGTCTCAGCGACAAACAGCTCATAGAATACCGCCGTTACGATATCGGCTTTGTATTTCAGTTTTACAATCTTGTCCACAACCTCACGGCTAAGGAAAACGTAGAGCTTGCCGCCCAGATTTGCCGCAACCCCATGGACAGCGAGGAAGCGCTGGACAGCGTAGGCTTGCTTGAACGCAAGGATAATTTTCCCGCGCAGCTTTCGGGCGGCGAGCAGCAGCGGGTCAGTATTGCGCGCGCATTAGCGAAAAATCCGAAGCTTCTGCTGTGCGACGAGCCTACAGGCGCGCTTGATTACAACACGGGCAGACAGATTCTTGCGCTTTTGCAGGAAACCTGCCGCAGACAGAAAATGACGGTAATGCTCATTACCCACAACAACGCGATAACCCCGATGGCAGACCACGTAATAGAGATGAAAAGCGGAAAAATAGTCCGCGACGAATACAACAAAAACCCGAAATCCATAGACGAGATCGAGTGGTAATTATGTTCAAATAATCGGAAAGGAGGCTCAAGCATGACGGGAGCTTTGATAAAGAACACCTTCAGAGAGATCCTTGATACAAAGGCGCGGTTTTTCTCGATTATGGCAATTATCGCGCTCGGAGTCGGATTTTTTACCGGTATCAAGGCTACCAGCCCGTCGATGTACAGCCTCGCCGAGAATTATTACCGCGAGCAAAAGCTGATGGATTTCCGCCTTGTTTCCACAACGGGTTTTACCGACGACGATGTCAGGGCGATTGCCTCGGTCGACGGCGTTCAGAGCGTAATGCCTTCGTACTATTTTGATCTGATCACCGACGCCGACGAGGGCGGCGATTTGGTGCGGCTTATCGCGATACCCGATGAATACCTCAAAAACCCTTCGCTCAATGAAATAGTCATAAACGAGGGCAGGGAGATCGAGAACAGCGGCGAGATAATCACCGAGAGCGTCGCCTTTGCGAATGTAAAGCATCAGATCGGCGGAAAGGTTCGATTCGCGCCGATGGCAGGCGAAAACAAGGTCGCCGATATGCTCAACTATACCGAATACACGATCGTCGGCAAGGCTGAGTCGCCGCTGTATATCTCGTATCAGCGCGGCATTTCTCAGATCGGAAACGGCAAGATCGACGAGTACATGTATGTCTCCGCCGAAGATTTTAAGATTGACCGATATACCGAGCTGTATGTCAAGTCGGACTTCTCAGACTGCGTTTCGGCATTTTCCGATGAATATTCCGACAGGACAGACGAGCTCAAGGAGCGTTTGGAGCAGGCGGCGTCTGAGCGCGAGGACGCGTTTCAGGTTGAGGTTATCGACAAGGCGAAGTCCGACCTCGCCGAGGCTAAGGAGAAGTACAACTCCGAGAAAAGCGACGCCGAGAAAAAGCTTAACGACGCCGAGAAGCAAATCCTAGACGGTGAAGAAGAATATAATGAAAAAATCTCCGACGCGGAACAGCAGTTAAAGGACGCTGAAAAGAAAATTTTGGACGGAGAAAACGAGCTTGCCGCGGGTGAGTACGCATATTACACAAAAATAAACGACGCGGATAAGCAGCTTAACGAAAAGCGCGCTGAGTTAAACGACGCGGAGGAGAAGTACAAGTCCTCGCTTATTGAAGCTCAGGAAAAAATAGCTTCCGCTCAGGCGCAGATCGACAGCGGCAGAGCGCAGCTCGCCGAAGGCTACGCCGAGCTTGAGAGCAAGGCGGAGCTGTTCGCTTTTTTGGAGAAGGCGCAGCAGGCTGTAGAAAAAATAAACGAAGCGGTCACAGCTCTTACCGAGTCCGGGCTGCATGAAAAGCTCACCGAGGTGATCGACGGCACCAGAGCCGCGATCGATGAATTGACAAAAGAGGAAAAGCTTACTCCGGAGCAGGCTCAGAAGCTTTCCGAAGTGCTCGACAAGGCGCAGGAGATTCTCGACGGAGCGCAGAAGCTGACCGAGCAGGTGAAGTCCGTTCTCGACAAGGCTGACGAGGCGCTCACGGGATTAAACGAAGAATACCGCAATGCCGAAGCGCAGCTCGCTCAGATGAAGCAGCAGCTCGATGAAGCTCAGGCAGAGCTCGACAGGCAGGCGGCTGACGGTCAGGCACAGCTCGATTTGGCAAAGGCTCAGATAGACAGCGGAAAAGCGCAGTTAAGCGCAGCCTCCTCAGAGCTTGAAAGACAGCGCTCGTCAGGTCTTTTACAGCTGCAAAACGCCCGATATACCTTGCAGCTCGCCAAAGACAAGTACGCAAGCGGCGTATCCGAGTTTGAATCCGAGAAGCAGAGCGGACGTGAAAAGCTCGACAGCGCAAAAGCTGAGTATGAAAAAAATAAAAATGAAGCGGATAAAAAATTTGCCGACGCTAAAAAGCAGATAGATGAAGCACAGGAGCAGGTCGACAGTCTCAGCCCGTCGCAGTGGTACGTGTTCAACCGTGACGACAATCCCGGCTACTCGACCTTTTCTCAGAATGCCGACAGGCTCGACGCGGTCGCTTCGGTATTCCCGCTGTTTTTCCTTCTTGTCGCCGTTCTCGTCTGCGTCACGACAATGACGCGGCTTATTGAGGAAAAGCGCACCGAAATCGCCACTCTCAAGGCTCTCGGCTACTCAAACAGCGCGATTATATTTAAATATGTTGTTTACTCCATGCTCGCGGCGGTATCGGGCAGCGCCGTCGGAATAACGGTCGGAGTGCTGACGCTGCCGTTTATCATATTCAACGCCTATAAAATAATGTACTACATCGGCGATATAACGCTGGTGCTCAATATTCCCGCTATAGTGCTCGGAGTGCTTGCCGCGGTCTTAACCACAGCCGCAGTTTCCGTTATAGTATGCGCAAAATCCCTGCGCCTTAAGCCTGCGCAGGCAATGCGTCCGAAAGCTCCGAAGGCGGGCAAGAGAATATTGCTTGAATATATCACTCCGCTATGGAAGCGTATGGGCTTTACAGCGAAGCTCACGGCGAGGAATTTATTCCGCTATAAAATCCGAATGTGCATGACCGTGATCGGCGTTGCCGGCTGTACCGCTCTTATTGTCGCGGCGTTCGGTCTGCTCAACAGCTTCGATCCGCTGACAGAGGTGCAGTTCGGCGAGATTTACAAGTACGACGTAGCAGTCGCGCCTAAGGACAGCGGCAGCGCAGAGGATCTGAAGTATCTGGAGACTCTTTCAGATGATACCGGCTGTGCGGAGGAAAATCTTCTTGTTTCTCAAAGTGACGTCACTGCAGGCTTCGGCGATAAGGAAAACAGCGAGTCCACTTACCTCTGGACTATGTCGGAACCGCAGTCCTTTGATAAAATGGTTACTGTCCGCACAAGACAGGAGCACACTCCGCTTGCTTTGGACGACGACGGTGTTCTGGTAAACGAAAAGCTCGCCTCAATGCTGGGCTTTTCCGTCGGAGATACTATCACATTGAAAATAGGGGACAAGACTGCCGAAGCTAAGGTCAGCGGAATATTTGAGCAGTATATCTACAATTACCTCTATCTCACTCCTAAGTATTACGAACAGCTTTTCGGCGATGAACCCGAATACAATCTGATGATCACGAGCCTTACCGACAAGAGCGACGATACGCAGAACAAGTTCAGCTCCGAGCTTTTGTCCGACGACAGAGTCACAGCCGTCTCGTTTATGGGCGCGAATGTCTGGGATTTCAAGAACATGCTCAACTCTCTTAACATGGTGGTAGTCGTAATGGTCGTCTGTGCGGCGGGGCTTGCCTTTGTCGTGCTTTACAATCTTACCAATATAAATATCGCCGAGCGTGTGCGTGAAATCGCGACCTTCAAGGTTCTCGGTTTCTATAATAAAGAGACCTCGCGTTTTATATATAAGGAAAACCTGATTCTTACCGCAATGGGAATTATCGCGGGGCTTCTGCTCGGTATTCTGCTTACGGGATTCATTGTCCGCACGGTCGAGGTCGACAACGTCATGTTCGGCAGGGATATTTATTTTACGACATATCTGTACGCCTCGGGGTTGACGATGCTGTTTTCACTTCTCGTAAACGCCGCGATGAGCTTCAAAATAAAGGCGGTCGATATGGTAACGAGTCTGAAAAGCGTCGAATAAGATAGCTAAAGCATATTGTTCTTGTAAAAAATGAATATTTCTTGTTGAAAAAATGAAAAATATGTGTTATTATATAATTTAAGTTTTTATATCTATTTGGAGGTAATAATATGAAAAAGCCGATAGTCGCGTTTTTCGCGGCTTTGATTGCGTTATCTGCCTCAGGTATTGCGGTTTCCGCCGCACAGACAGATACCGTGGTTTCCGAATCCGCTCAGGCTCAGCAGGCGCCTTTTCCCGAAGTGACCGGGTTTAATAATACGGCGGACGGAATCACCGTCAGTTGGAAGGCTTATCCTAATGCCGCGCGTTACGGTTTGTTCGTTTGGGAAAACGATTCATGGAAGGGCGTTGCCACGACCTCATCGCTCAGTCTTACCCATAAGGGTCTTCAAAGCGGAGAGGTTTACCGCTACACCGTGCGTGCCATTGGAAACGACGGAGAGTTTTGCAGCGATTACGCGCACAACGGATTTGAATACACGTTTATAGCGCCTCCGGAGATGACTTCTGTCCGCAGCTCGGAGAAAGGTGTATTTCTTGAGTGGACAGACCGCAAGGGCGCCGAGAACTACCGTGTTTACCGCAAAACTGCAAACTCCGATTGGAAGCGACTCGCTGATACCACGTCAAATTTTATGACTGACGAGACCGCCGAGTCCGGCACTTCATATACCTATACGGTTCGCTGTATCAGCGCAAACGGCGCGGAATGGACAAGCTACTACACAAGCGGCAAGTCGGTTCGATATATCAAGACTCCTGTTATCACTGATTTCGCGAACACCGCCACAGGCACAACTATTTATTGGAACAAGTGCGCCGGCGCTTCAAAGTACCGCGTATTCATGCTCGACCGTGACAATGTCTGGAGAGGTCTGGGCAATACCACATCGACCAGCTTCACGAGCGAGGGACTGCTCTCCGGCGAGAGCTATACCTATACAGTCCGCTGCCTTGACAGCAACGGCGACTTTATCAGCGACTACGACCACGAGGGAAAGAGCTATCTTTTCCTTACCACGCCGAAAATCAGCGCGCTGAATCCCGTTGAAGAGGGTATTGAAGTCAACTGGGGAAGTCTTGCGGGAGCCGTTAACTACCGCGTTTACCGCAAAACTGCCGACACCGACTGGCGCAGAGTAGGCGATACAACAGCGACTGCTCTTGTTGACAAGAACGCTCCCTCGGGCGTACAGGTCAGCTACACCGTCCGCGCAATAACCGCCGACGGCAGCGACTGGACAAGCTATTACAACAGCGGCAAGTCCATAACCTACATCAAAACTCCCGTTATCACGGGCTTCTACAATACCGCCAAAGGCACCGAGATCATGTGGGACAAGTGCGGCGGAGCTGCAAAGTACCGCGTATTCGTCCTCGAGAACGGAAGCTGGAAGGGTCTCGGCAATACTACCTCCCAGAGCTTTGTAAACACAAATGTCAAGTCCGGCGAGACATATACCTACACCGTCCGCTGTCTTGACAAGAACGGCGACTTTGTCAGCGCCTACAACAAAGCGGGCAAGAGCTTTATTTTCCTCACTCCGCCCGTAATCAGCAGTCTTGACGTTACCGAAAACGGCGTTGTGATCAAGTGGAACGCCGACAAGAACGCGGAGAACTTCCGCATTTACCGCAAGACCGGCGACTCCGACTGGAGCAAGCTTGCGGACACAAATTCCAGAACCTACACCGACAAAACCGCCGCGTCCGGCAAGGAGTATTCCTACACAGTCCGCTGCATCACCGCGGACGGCGAGGAATGGACAAGCTACTACAACAGCGGAAAGTCCGTAATGTTCGTCAAAACTCCTCAGGTCAAGTCCTTCGAGAACACAGCTGAGGGCGCGATGCTGAGCTGGGACAAGTGCAACGGCGCTTACAAGTACGGAGTATTCTACCTTGACGGCGCAAACGGCTGGAAGGGTATCAGCTCGACGACAGACACATATTTTGTCGACAAGACCGTCAAAAACGGCGCGACCCGCACCTACACGGTCCGCTGTCTTGACAAAGCGAGCAACTTCATCAGTCCGTTCAACAGAACAGGCTGGACTAACCGTTATTTCGCACCGCCCGCTATCTCAAGCGTAAGCTCTGCGGTCAAGGGCAATAATATCAAATGGAACGCGACAGACGGCGCCGCGGGTTACCGCCTGTACAGACGCACCATCAATTCAGGCTGGGCAAGACTTTTTGATTCTATTCCCGAAACCTCCTACAACGATCTGACAGCCGAGAGAAACAACGCCTACGCCTACACTCTCCGCCTTGTAAATGAAAAGGGAGAGCTTATCAGCTCATATATCGACGACGCGAAGTTCTACTACAACGGCGCTGTTGCGAACGGAACGCTTTCTATCAACGGCAAGTCTTATGTATTTGTCGACGGCAAGATCCGTCAGGGCTATGTAAAGATCGGCAACGATACATATTACTATAATTCCGACGGCGTAATGCTCAAGGACTGCCTTGTCGGTTCATCGGCAGAGGGCTTCCGTTACGCCGGCAAGGACGGCAAGATCGACTTTAACTTTACAGGTGTGGCAAAGAACTCCTACGGCTACTGGTACCTTGAAAAGGGAACTCTCGACTTCACGTTAAGAACCGGCGTGACCTACGGCGGTTATGACTGGAACGTCGAAAACGGCAGAGCCACTAAGGTCACCACCGAGAAGGACAAGACCTATCACCGCGCTTTCCTTCTTATTGACAAGGTCTGCGACAGAAACATGAGCAAGGGCGACAAGCTCTGGAAGATGTTCCGCTATATCCAGAACGCCTACACCGAATTGAATCCCAGAATCCCGCACTATCACGGCGACGGCTGGGAAATTATCTACGCAAACGATATGCTCGTCAACGGCAAGGGCAACTGCATCAGCTACGGCGCTGAGTTCGCGTTTATCGCAAAGGCTCTCGGCTATGACAACTGCTACGCCTGCCACAGCGGCGGCCACGGCTGGGCGGAAATCGAGGGTAAGGTCTACGATCCCGAGTGGGGCAGACACTTCTTCGACCACACCTACTTCGGCATCGACTACTACAACAATCCTACCAGCGTGAACTACACCGTAATCAAGGGCGGCGCTTCATGGATGCACGTCAAGATTTAGTCGGAAGGAATATCGCAAATGGTTTTCAGTTCACTGGTTTTTCTCAGCTTGTTTCTGCCCGCGGTATTTATCCTGTACACGGTGATACCCTCTCTCAAGGTCAGAAATATCCTGCTTATTCTCGCAAGTCTCGCGTTTTACGCCTACGGCGAGCCTGTATACGTACTGCTTATGCTTTTCAGCTCGGTGCTCAATTATTTCTGCGCACGGTGGGTTGAATATAACCCCGAAAAGAAAAGCAAGGCGGCTCTTGTGACTGCGGTCGTCGTCAACCTCGGCATTCTCGCCGTGTTCAAGTACACGGGAATGTTTGTGACCACCTTCAATTCCCTCACGGGCTTGTCGGTGCCTGTTCCCGAAATCGCTCTGCCGATAGGCATTTCGTTCTTCACCTTCCAGGCGCTGTCATACGTCATCGACGTTTACCGCGGAGCCGTTGAGGTTCAGAAGAATTACTTGAACATCTTACTCTACATTACCTTCTTCCCGCAGCTTATCGCGGGTCCTATCGTAAAGTACCGCGATATCAACCGTCAGATCACCGACCGCTGTCAGAGTATCGACAAGATCTCGCGCGGTCTGAGGCGTTTTCTCTGCGGACTTTCAAAGAAGGTATTCATAGCAAACACCATGGGTCAGGTCGCCGACGTTCTTTTTTCTCAGGACGCGGGAACACTCTCATTACCCGCCGCGTGGCTGGGAGCGGTTGCGTACCTGTTCCAGATTTACTACGACTTCTCAGGCTATTCCGACATGGCTATAGGTCTCGGTCTGATGTTCGGCTTCGAATTCAAGGAAAACTTCATGTATCCCTACGGCGCCGTAAGCATTCAGGACTTCTGGAGACGCTGGCACATTTCTCTGTCCACATGGTTCAAGGAGTACCTCTATTTTCCGCTCGGCGGAAACAGAAAAGGCAAGGCGCGCACTGCTCTCAACCGTCTTATCGTATTTTTCTGTACGGGTCTATGGCACGGAGCGAACTGGACGTTTGTGCTCTGGGGACTCTGGCACGGACTCTTCCTGCTGCTCGAGGAATATGTTCCGGTTATGCGCAGACTCCCGAAGGTTCTCGGACATATCTACACAATGCTCGTAGTGATCCTCGGCTTTGTGCTTTTCAGAGCGGACACGATTTCCTACGGCTTTGCCTATATCGGCAGAATGTTCGCAGGCTTCGACTTTTCGGAATCGGCTCTAAGCATCGCTCTCACACAGCTCACGCCGTGGTTCCTTATTATGCTTGCCGCCGCCGTTATCGGCTGCGCACCAATCCGTCCGCTGGCTGACAAAATCCGCGCCAATCTGTATGGAGACGCCGCTCTTTCCTCTGCTTGGAAGGGCGTTCAGGCTGCTCTGTACGTCATCGCCGCCGCGGGTCTTGTCTGGTGTATGCTCCGGCTTTCCTCGGGCGCGTACAATCCCTTTATCTATTTCAGATTTTAGAAAGGCGGCGTGACATGAAAAAAATACTACTGATTATTTTTACTGTGTTCTGCGTCGCTGTCTGCGCCGTACCGTCTCTCGGAATGATTTTCCGTCCGACTGACGAGCCGATAGGCAACGAGCGTCAGACTCCTGCTCCGTCGGTCACAAACAAGGACGGCAGCTTCAATTTCAGCTATTTTACCCAGCTCGGCGGCTACTATGAGAAGCATTTCGCTTTCCGCCCCGAGATGATTCAGGCGGACGCGTCCATACAGGCGGGGTTATTCAAGACCTCCAATATAGACACCGTTGTCGTCGGAAATAATGACTGGCTCTACTACACCTCGAGCACAGACGATTACCTCGGCAAAAACACGCTCACCGAGAGTGAAATCAACGGGGTAATAAACAACCTCAAGGTGATTCAGACTTATTCCGAGTCAAACGGCGCGCATTTCCTGTTTACCGTCGCGCCCAACAAGAACACGCTTTATCCCGGAAACATGCCCTATACCTACAGCGCAAAGGTTTCCGATACCCGCAACAGGGATTTGCTTCATTCCGCGCTCAAGGACAGCGGAGTCAATTACTGCAATCTCTTTGAGCCGCTTTCCGCTCAGGACGAAACGCTGTACTTTGCACGCGATTCTCACTGGAACAACAAGGGCGCTCTGCTCGCGTACAACAGCATTCTCAATCAGCTTAATCAGCCGCACGACGATTATTCTTCCGCCGAGGTAACACGAAAGAAGGATTTCACCGGGGACCTGAGCAAGATGCTCTATCCTGTTTCCTCTGAGCCCGAGTATAATTACTACTACGGAGCCGAGGATAAATACGCCTACACCACCGATACCAAGTCGGTAGAGGATACGCTTATCAAGACGGAAAATCCGAATTCATCCGGCACGCTCTATATGTACCGCGATTCATTCGGAAACGCTCTTGTACCGTTCTTCGCTTCGGTGTACAACACCGCGACGTTTACCAAGGCATTCCCGATGAATATCCGTCAGGATCTGGCTTCAAATAAGCCCGACACCTTCGTTATGGAGCTTGTCGAGCGCAACATCAAGTGGCTCATTACAATGCCGCCGATGCTGCCCGCTCCCGAGCTGAGCTTTTACAAGCTTTCCGGTACGGTTGAAGGAAGCCCCAAGGTAAAGGTTCAGCCCTGCAATTACGCCGCCGAGTATACTCAGATTTCAGCGGTAATAGAAGGCGCCGCGTCGGAATCCGGCGGAGAATATTATATCACCGTCAAAGACGAGAGCGGCACGGAAAAGACCTTTGAAGCGTTTTCGTATAAATCCGAGGAAGGCGACGGACTGCTTGCGTACCTGCCTTCCGAGAGCTATCCTTCCGAAGGCTCTTACACGATCAAAATCATGGTAAAGAACAAGGACGGCTTTTTTGAGCTGCGTTCTTGATAGGAGGAAATAAAATGAAAAGATTAACAACTGCCGCGCTCGCGGTACTGACCGTTCTGGTAATGGTATTTTCACTTACTGCCTGCGCAGGAAAGGCCGTTACCCTGACCGTTCAAGACAAGGACGCCAAGACTGAGGTCGAGGCAAACGTAGGAATGACCGTTTCGCAGGTTCTCGAAAAGGCTGAGATCAAGCTGGGCGAGAAGGACGAAACCGAACCCGCAAAGGACGAAAAAATCGCCGAGGACACCACCAAAATCACAGTCAAGCGTTACGCCAAGGTCACCGTTAAGCTCGGCGACGAGACAAGAGAGATCGAGATGACAGGCGGCACAGTTGCCGACGCTATCGAAAAGTCCGGCCTCAACACCAACGGCTGCGAGCCCGACGTCGACAAGGACAAGTACCTCGAGGACGGCATGGTCATCAACATGGTCAAGGGCACAAAGGTGACTCTCACCGTTGACGGCAAAACCAGCGACGTAGCTACCAAGGCAAAGACCGTCGAGGACTTCCTCAAGGAGCAGAAGGTCACTCTCGGCGAGGACGACGAGGTAAGCGAGAAGCTTAACGCCGAAATCAAGGACGGCATGAAGATCACTGTAAAGCGCGTTGAGTACAAGACCGAGGAAAAGACCGAGAAGATTGAGTACAAGACCGTAGAGAAGGAAAGCGACAGCCTCGAGGCAGGCAAGGAAGAGGTTACCCAGGAGGGTAAGGACGGCGAAAAGACCGTTACCTACAAGGTCAAGTATGTGGACGGCAAGGAGGACAGCCGCGAGAAGGTAGAGGAGAAGGTCACCAAGGAAGCGGTTGACAAGGTTGTAACCCGCGGCACCAAGACAGAGTCCTCTCAGCAGGAGCAGCCTCAGCAGCAGGAACAGCCTCAGCAGCAGTCCCAGCAGGAGCAGCCCGCAGGCAAGACCGTAGTCAGCAAGGAAAACTTCCCCGACTGCGACGGTTCCGGTCACGGCTACTATGAGATTCACTACTCCGACGGCAGCGTCGAGTATCAGCAGTATTAATAAACAATTACGCCGGCAGTTTTTGCCGGCTTTTGTTTTACATTTTCAGTGATTTGTGGTATCATATTATCATAATACTCCGGGCGGTGATCCTATGAAAAAAATAGCAGTCGGCATTCTCGCACATGTTGATTCGGGCAAAACTACACTCTCTGAGGCGCTGCTCTATTCCTCCGGCGCGATCGGCAGGCTCGGGAGGGTAGACCATCGCGACGCCTTTCTCGATACAAATACGCTTGAGCGCGAGCGCGGCATCACGATATTCTCAAAGCAGGCGGTATTTTCCTGCGGCGATACTGAGTTTACCCTCCTCGATACTCCGGGTCACGTCGATTTTTCGGCTGAAACAGAGCGGACCCTTCAGGTTCTCGACTACGCGATTCTTGTAATCAGCGGCTCGGACGGCGTTCAGAGCCACACCATGACCCTATGGAAGCTTCTCCGCCGTTACCGCGTGCCGACGTTTATCTTTGTCAACAAGATGGATCTGGACAGCTCGAGCAGGGAAGTGGTGTATTATCAGCTTCGCACCAAGCTCAGCGAAGCCTGTGTGGATTTCGGCGGGCACGATGATTTATTTGAGAACATCGCGCTCTGCGGCGAGGACTTGCTGACAAAATACGAGAGCGATACCCTTTGCGACGCCGATATTGTTTCAGCGATCAGACAGCGAAAGGTTTTTCCGTGCTTTTTCGGTTCAGCTCTCAGACTGTACGGTATCGGGGAGTTTCTCGATTGTCTGTCAAAATACACCGCAATGCCGAATTACGGTTCTGAGTTCGCCGCTCGTGTATTTAAGATCGCCGAGGACGCTCAAGGAAACCGCCTGAGCTTTATGAAGCTGACAGGCGGCACATTAAGGGTCAGAGAGGTTGTAAAGAGCGATAACAACAAGAACGGCGAGAAGGTGAATCAGATTCGCGTCTATTCGGGTGAAAAATTCACCGCCGTGGACGAAGCCGCCGCCGGTACGGTCTGCGCCGTTACGGGACTGAGCTTCACAAGGACAGGCGACGGTCTGGGCGTTGAAGAAAACGCCTTTCTGCCTGTGCTCGAGCCTGTGCTGAGCTATTCTGTTATCTTGCCGGATAATATTGACGCGCATACCGCTCTCGCAAAGTTCAGGATCCTTGAAGCCGAGGATCCGCAGCTGAACGTTGTCTGGAACGAACGTCTCGGTGAGATACAAGTCCGTCTTATGGGAGAGATCCAGCTCGAAATCCTCAAAAGAGTAGTCAGCGACCGCTTTGAATTCGAAGTAAATTTCGATAAAGGAAATATAATTTATAAAGAAACCATTACAGAAACCGTTGAGGGAGTGGGACATTTTGAGCCGCTGCGCCACTATGCCGAGGTTCATCTGATTATGAAGCCGGCAAAGCGCGACAGCGGAATCGCCATACGCAGCGAATGCCGCGAGGACAGTCTTGACAAGAACTGGCAAAGGCTTATCCTCACACATCTTTCCGAAAAAACGCACCTCGGCGTTCTTACAGGTTCGCCGATCACCGACATGGAAATAATTCTCGCTTCCGGCAAGGCACACGCAAAGCATACCGAGGGCGGAGATTTCCGGCAGGCGACCTACCGCGCCGTGCGACAGGGACTCCGCAGCGCGAAAAGTATTATACTTGAGCCGGTGTTTGATTTTTCTCTTGAGGTACCCATAGAGTGCGTTGGAAGGGCTATGACCGATATCCAGCGCATGCACGGAGAATTCAACCCTCCCGACGCAACAGAGGACAGCGCCGTGATCACCGGAACCGCTCCTGTTTCCGGAATGCGGGATTACCAGCGCGAGGTTGTGCAGTATACCCGCGGAAAGGGCAGACTTCAGTGCTCTCTCAAGGGCTACGCGCCTTGCCACAATCCCGAGGAGGTTATTGCCGCGATAGGTTATGACTGCGACTCCGACATAGAAAATCCGAGCGATTCAGTCTTTTGCTCACACGGAGCGGGTCATAACATCAAGTGGAATGAGGTAAAAAAGTATATGCACTTGCCGAGCGCGCTCGAGCAGCCAAAGCCAAAGCCTCTTACACGGGAAAAAATGATTGCCGAATGCAGAACTAAGGAGGATTTTTTCATTCTCGACAAGGAGCTTCTGCGCATCTTCGAGCAAACCTACGGACCTGTCCGAAAACGTACGGCGGCTGAGAGCAAGCGGCATTTTTCCGCACCGTCCGACCCTAAATATCAAAAACAAAAGCCGACCTACGACGGAACGGAGTACGTTCTCGTGGACGGCTACAATGTGATTTTCTCGTGGGAAAAGCTCAACGAGCTTGCTCAGACCAATCTTGACGGTGCAAGAACCGCGCTGATCAACATTCTCTGCAACTATCAGGGCTTCCGTCAGTGCGAGCTTATCGTCGTATTTGACGCCTACCGGGTCAAGGGCAATCATCGCGAGGTGGAGCAGGTAAACGGCATAAGCGTCGTCTATACAAAGGAAGCGGAAACCGCCGATATGTACATAGAAAAGACCTCTCACAAGCTCGCGAAAAACAACCGCGTCCGTGTTGTCACCTCGGACGGACTCGAACAGATCATTATTCTCGGAAACGGCGCTCTGAGGGTATCTTCACGCGCTTTTCTCGACGAGGTGAGAGCTGCCGAGGAGGAAATCAGACAGATTATCAGCGAGGAAAATCAGTCATTCCAATGATACTGTCTAAAATATTTTTTTGGTAATGATTGTTTTTTGTCGAAAAGTATGGTATAATAATTATAATATACTTAGGAGGTAATCCGCATGAATAATACAATCAAAGCGGCTGTTTCCGCGGCCGCAGGAAAGATTTTTAAGATGAAAACCTCGCAGAAAATCGCTATCGGCGCGGCTGCTGCCGTAACCGCCGCCGCGGCTGGTCTTGTGATCGCCAAGGGCGTTCAGGCGAAGAAGCAGGACAGAAGCGTCAAAAGCCTTGTCCTCGAGGACGCAACAAGAACTCTGCCCGTCTCCGTAAAGAGAGAGCCGAGCTTTGAGGAGAGCATGGAAAAGAGCGCTCAGCCCTTTGTGCTTCCTCAGGCTGTCAGAAAGAGAATCGGACTCCGCGAGCTCGACGACTTCGAGGATACCTTTGTTCTCGAGCCAAAGAATAAGACTACCGTCGATGTGATCTTCTATCTGCACGGCAGCAACTTCTGGTACAATCCTTCCCGTTATCACTATGCCTTTATGAGAAGGCTTTCAAACAAGCTCGGCGCCGAGCTGATTCTCCCCGTATATCCCAAGGCTCCCGCTCATACCGCGGTTGAGATTCAGCAGATGCTTATTGACCGCTATCTCTATATCGTCAGAGGCAAGGGCATTCCCGCCGAGAACGTTGTATTCGTAGGCGACGCCGCCGGCGGCGGTCTTGCGCTTGCTATACTCCAGAAGCTCAGATATCTTGCGCTTCCCATGCCCAAGCAGGCGTTTTTGATCTCACCGTGGCTCGATATCACCAACAGCAACCCCGAAATGGAAGAAATCCAGCCGAACGACCCGGTTCTCAATATTGAGAAGCTCGCCTTCAAGGGTGCGAAGTATGCGGGCGACCTTGATTTGACGCACCCAACTGTCAGCCCGATTTACGGCGACCTCTCAGGTCTCCCGAAGCTGACCGTTTTTGCAGGCACACGCGAAATCTTCTGTGCCGACGTAAAGAAGCTGCGTGAGATCGCCGAGGACAAAAATCTCGATATCGACGTTCATATTTACAAGAATCAGATGCACTTCTTTGTTGGTCTGCCCATTCCCGAGGGTGAGGAGGCGATCGGAATAATTGCTTCCGAGCTTTACGGCGCTGAGGAGGACGACACCCTGATGGATATTTCCGACATCGATGAGTCCGAGCTTGCCGACGCTATTGTCAGTGAGGAGGAAGTTGAGGACATCGATGGTGAAATCCCTTCGATTGACGAGCTCAACGCGATCTCAGAAGCCGCTCTTAAAGAAGATTCCGACGCTGAATCTGCTGAATAAAAAAATATTTCTGAAAAAACAACACGCCCCGCTGTTTGGGGCGTGTTTTTCAATATCTGTCCAGAAAACTGTATTCCTTTCCCTTTGTCTTGAAGCCGACAAAGGTGTCAAGGTGAACTCTGTGCAGACTGTTGAAGATACTTTTTTCAATATTAGGATTCGTCTTTTTCAGCTCGCGAATAAGCTCCTTGATTTCTTTTCTTTTGGTGCCGCCTGTTTCAGCGACAAAATCCGCGTCTGTAAAGCGGCAGGCGCATTGAATGAACCGCAGACCGTTGTACCTTGTCCACGCGATAATATCGTCCTCGTGCACGCAGTACAGCGGACGGATAAGCTCCATTCCCTCATAATTAGTGCTTTTTAGTTTAGGGATCATGCCCTGAAGCTGCGAGCCGTAGAACATAGCCATCACGGTTGTTTCAATAACGTCGGAAAAATGGTGACCCAGGGCGATTTTATTGCAGCCGCGTTTTTGAGCCTCATGGTAAAGATGTCCTCTCCGCATTTTCGCGCATAGGTAACAGGGGTAGCGGTCGACCTTTCCGGTGATATCAAAAATATCCGTATCAAATATCTCAATAGGCAGTTCGAGCAGCTCGGCGTTCTTTTTTATCTGATTCAGGTTTTCCTCATTGTAGCCGGGATTCATTACCAGAAATATCTGTTCAAACGGTACCTCGCTGTACCTTTGAAGCATCTGCATCAGCTTTGCGAGCAGCATGGAATCCTTTCCGCCCGAAATACAGACAGCTATCCTGTCGCCCTCATTTATCAGCTCATAGCGTTTGACTGCGGCGACAAAAGGGTTCCAGATTTCTTTACGGTATTTTTTTGTGATACTTCGCTCAACCTGTTGAGCAAAAGTCAGCTCTCGTTTCATGCTATCTCCTCGATTCAAGAGAATTATAGTAAAATTTTAGATTATTGTCAATACCGCCCTGAATATGGCTATAATAATCTGCTATGACAAGTAGTGACAAAACGTAAATGTTTGTGCATAATTTCTCTTGTTTATAACACGATATTATATTATAATAGATGTAGGATAGATTATGAGGGGGTGGGTCAAATGTTGACTGATAACAAATTGCTATATATAAAAAACATATTTCTTATTGTTGTTTCCGTCGTTTTTGCGGTAGTATGCCGTCTTATTTCATTACCGCTTCCGTCGGTATTGTCCGAGTGGGAGAGGACCTCGCTCTATATCAGGAACATGACCGGATATCTTCGCGATAACCATATTTCAATAATATTTTTCCTTGTATTTGTAACCTCCGGACTGACCTCGCTGCTCTTAGGCTCGCTGATTCACAGAAAATTTGACCGAAACAGGGAATCCGCGCAGGTCAGTATCAAGGCAGGAGTGTTCTTCCTGGTTTCCTCGGTGTTTTTTCTCACAGACGCGAGTACCCTTTTTGTTATGCCCGTATCCCGCGAGATTTCGGGATACATTTGCTGCGTCAGTCTGATGATGATGCCGCATCTGTTTATTGATTTTATCAAGCTGATATCAAAGCGGAAATGGATCATTCTGTCCGAGTGGTATTTTACTGTATTGTCAGTATTGTTCTTCGTATTCGCCGCTCTGAACTTACCGCAGGTATTCATTACCGCAACGGTATTCGTAACGGGCTTCTCGTTCTGTTTTCTGATGATCGCTTGCAGGGTTATGCAGATAATAGCATTATCCGGAAAGCAAACCGACGAAAAGCATCTTTTCATTATGCTCTGCGGTATTCAGATTGTTCTGATTATCTGCGGTCTTGCGTTTTTCATAGCCGGCAACAGAAAGGTATTTTTGTTATGCTCCGGTTTGGCGCTGACTATATACGCATATTTTGTATTTTCGGAAATGCTGAACATCGCCGCGAGAAGATATATAAAAACCTCCGATTACGAGGACGTCCGCAAAATGGCGTACATTGACAGCCTGTGCAACATCAGCAACCGCAACGCCTTTATTCTTGAACAGGAGGCGAGCTTTGATTGTGACGAGCTGTGTTATATCGTCTTTGACATGAACAATCTCAAGGGAATCAACGATAAATACGGTCATTCCGAGGGCGACAAGATGATAAAAAAGGCGGCGGAAATTATTTCCTTATCATTTGAAGAATTCGGAAAATGCTTCCGCATCGGCGGCGACGAGTTTGCCGTTATCGGGCGTTATAAAACTCTCGCTCAGATCGAGAAGGAGATTCGCAAGTTCAACAATCAGATAAAGGAATACAACATTAAATCCAACTTAAAGCTTGACTTGGCGTATGGCTATGCCCGACGCGAGAATACCGATATCAGTACATACGAGCTTTTTAACAAGGCGGACAAGGAAATGTACCGTTTCAAGCGACGTTGGAAAGCATTGATAAAAGTGAATGCGTAAATATTTAAGGGAGCTGATTCGTTCGGCTCCTTTTTTGCATGATTAACGCCTGTTTCCGCATACTACTTATGAGGTGACTAACATGAAAAAAATCGGAAACAGAACACTGTTGTTTGAAGAATCTCCGGTTATCAGGGGATACGCTTCCGTAGTCGGAAAAAAAGAGAGCGAAGGTCCGGTCGGAAAATTCTTTGACAGAATTATATATGACCCATATAACGGAATGGAAACCTTTGAGGACGCCGAGAGCAGCTTTCAGACCGAGGCAATTAGTTTGGCGATAGAAAAAAGCGGAGTAAAAAAGGAAGAAATCGACTTCATCTTCGCAGGAGATCTGCTGAATCAGTGCACAGGCTCAAGCTTTGGTATCCGTGACTTTAATATTCCATTTCTCGGACAGTACGGAGCCTGCTCGACAATGGGACAGGGGCTGATTATGTCGGCGGTATATACAGAGAGCGGTGCCGCGAAAAATGCGGTATGCTCGACCTCATCGCATTTTTGCGCCGCAGAGCGACAGTACCGCTTTCCGCTTGAATACGGCGCTGTAAGGACTCCGACGGCCCAGTGGACTGTAACGGGAGCCGGAAGCTGCGTCGTCGGAATGGCAGAAACTGGAGTATCGATAAAAGCTGCGACCGTCGGAAAAATTACAGACTATCAGATAACCGACCCCAATAATATGGGCGCCGCCATGGCACCTGCGATATGTATAATAGAACCATAGATCATATCAAGGGAGCTGATTGTAATGTCGGAATCAAGAGAAAAAGCACTGCTTGCTACATACGGCGAATGGGGCACACGCTATCGCCGATACCTCATCGACCACGACAAGGAGAAGTATTACACTCTCCTGAGCGCAGGCGAGTTTTTTAATTACATCACCGAAATCAACATGAAAGCAGAACACCTCTACGACAAAACCGTCAGGGATCTGGAAGCAAAAAAGCAAATTACTACCGAGCTGAAGAAATCCGATCCGAATCTATGGCAAAACAAAATGAACGCTATCGAAAAACAGGCGGAGGAGTTTGTGTTGCGAATGATGATATTGAGCGAGAAATAATGGTGCGCAAAATAATGAAATAATCAACCGCGAAAATGGAGAAAAACGGTACACATTCCGCCGTTTCTTCAATAGTAGTTATGTGTACCATTCTTTCGGCTGAATTTTCATTGGTAGAATCCATGAAAATGGCTTAAAACCGTCATTTCTGGTGTGAAAGAAAATGGTACGCATTCTCCCGCAAGAAGGGGGCAGAAACCTTTTTCAATGGGAGCTGATTTCATAGAGTTCATTCGTGAAGATGATAATATCATGAGAGGAAAAAGAAGGCTTAAAATGGAAGCGTAAGGCGTATTATTTTGGATTTATACCGGAATCGAAAAAGAAAAAATAATGAAGCCTTACAAAAGAAAATACTCATTACACTGTCTTTTTTAAGCAACAAAGTCAGCACCAAAAGTTCATTAGTATGTGGTATAATATAGTTGAAATAAACCTGAATCCGTGAAACTCAAACAGGTAAAAATGCAGAAAGACCGATAGCCATGCAGAAATCGGCAGTCAAATTATCAGATTTTTCTTCACCCAAAAGGTGAAAAAACCACTGTTTTATG
>NZ_JAHLQB010000110.1 GCF_018918205.1 Lachnoclostridium sp. MSJ-17
ACATGAGCCGCGACCTTTGTCTGCTTGTAGAACACCTCCACAATATGCTTGGTAAGCCGCACGTCGACCTTTTCTCCGATCAAATCAAACGGAACGGAGTATTTGTTGACGCCGTCGCTTACCAGATAATCATAGCCGACCTTTGGGTGAACCCAAACGGAAGGCTCGTATGTATACAGAGGAAGGGGCTTGAGAAACTCCTTCTCCTCCTGTTCGAACGCTGTCAGACGACAACCGGGACGTTTTTTGAACGGACGTCGGTTCAGTTCCTCCAACTTTTCCGCCACTGCTTGCATTGCTTCGCCAAGGGTGAAAAACCTGCGGTTACGAAGAGAGGCAGTGATCCAAGTGGATACAAATCGGACGGAGCCTTCTGCTGCGGGTTTGTCATCGGGCTTGCCGACTCTTGCGGGAACGATCGCGACGTTGTAATGCTCCGCCAACTCCTGATAGCTTTTGTTTAATATGGTTTCGTAACGGGTATTCTTGCTGACTGCAGTCCGGCAGTTATCCGGAATCAGCAAACGCGGAATGCCGCCGAAGTAGTTGAATGCGTGAACATGACAGAGCAGCCAGTTATCTGTCTTCATGTCGCCGCAAACCTCGGCGTAGGTATACCAGCTGCACGGTAATACGGCGACAAATATGTAAGCCGGTTCCACCTCTCCGGTAATTGAATCGGTGATGTAGAGTGGGTCTCCTGCCCAATCCACCTGAACTGCGTCGCCGGGCTTATGTGTGATGCGCATGGTCGCTTTCGTAACGCGTGCCCAACGGCGGTATTTCTCACAGAACTGCGTGTACATATATGGAATCCCGCCCGAACCGCGAACCTTGACACAGTATTCCTCCCACAGAAGCGTGAGCGTAACGCCTTTCTTTGCAAGCTCTTTGTGGATCTCAGAAAAATACGGTTGCGTGTAAGGACACGCCAAAGCGTACTTTCCCGGGAAAAGAAGCTCCTGAATCATCTCGTTGGTAACGTCGTCACCCAACGGCCAGGAGATTCCGGCAGCTTTAGCAGATTTGATTATGTCAGCAACAGTGTCCCGGGAACTTTGAACTTGTTGTGCTATACTGCGCTGACTTGTTCCGAGGCTATGGAGCCTCAGAATTTCACGGTAGTTAGCCATATGGCCACCTCCAAAACAATAGTCACACAATGATGTGTGCCATGTTTATTATACTCGTGGCCTTCGCTTCCGTGAAGATGGCCTTCGACTCCGTGCCGCTGGCCTTATTTTCGCGTGCAAGCGGCCTTATCGGAACGGAATATACAAAAAGTGGCAGAAGCCGCCGACAATGTGCTTCCGTCAGTCATTCGACAGTTGGAAAGCCTTAAAGAAACCTCGACTTATTTGTTAGGCAAGCTACAGGAAAACCTGGATCAATCCGATGAAAAGCTCCGCGCCTTGTGTGAGGAAAAAGAAAGCCTTGAAAAAGGCAGATTCCAATTTCCGAAAAATGCGATTGACTTAAAACAGGCGATTATTTCACAAATCAAAGCTAAAACAGGGGAAAACGCGGAGGTTGTGCTGGTTGCTGAGGCGGCGGAAATTCGCAACGACCGTTGGCGCAACGCGATTGAGGGATATTTGAATACGCAAAAATTCTATATCATCGTGCCGCCGCGGTTTGTTCGTCTTGCAATCCGTGTTTTTGACCGAATTAAACGCGATAAGGCGGTTTATGACACAGGTGTTGTCGATATCGAGAAAATACTAGACAAACATTATCAGGCGGAAGCAAACAGTTTGGCGACGGAGATAGACACGGATAATCAATACGTCCGCGCTTATCTCGACTATTTACTCGGCAGGGTGATGAAATGCGACAATTCCGAGTACATCAGGGATTATCCGATTTCGATTACCGACGAGGGACTGTTATATAAAAACTATGTAGTCCGCGCACTGAATCCTAAGCTATGGCGCAATCCGGCGATTGGTCAAAACGCTATTGCGCTTCGGCTTGAAGAAATAAAATACGAAATCGCAGCAGAGAAAAGCGTCATCGAAACCTGTTCTTCGCTTAAAATCGGTGCTGAGGCATGCAAGAAATTGGATTCTTACAGTCAAAATGACGCGGAGCGTTTTGTGAATACTGCGGAGCATGTACTCGGCTGTGAAAAGTATCAGGATGAAATTACAGCTTTGGAGCAGGAACGTGATACTTTAGACACGGGCAACCTGTTTCTTCTGCGTGAAAAAGTTGAAGAAAAAAAGCGGGAAGCGGATGAAGCCGAACGCGAATGCGGAAAACTCCGTGAGCAGTCAGGCGTTGTCAAAGGCGGTTTGGACGTGCTGCGTGAGGATTCCATACCGAAATCTGAGCGAGAGGTTCACGAAAAGCAGCGGATTTTACAGGAAAGCTTTGAATCTGAATGGGTAGAGGAATATGGAGAACCTCGCTATACGCTGGAGTTGTCCAAGCGTGAGCAGGCATTGCAAATCGCCGAAGCATTTCCGCGCGAGAAAAGCCGTGCGGCGAACGCTGTAAAACGATATCGCGAAGATTTGGTTAGTCTGCGTACCAAATATAATACTGACTATAAAATGGGCTACGATGTCAATTCCAAGGATAACGACAAGTTTGCCGAAGCGCTGCGTATTATTAATGAGAACACGCTTCCCGATTATCTTACGCGTATTGATGATACCAAGAAAAAGGCTATGGAGGAATTTCAGGAAGATTTCCTCAGCAAGCTGAGCGACAAAATCCGTTCTGTCAAGCGCGAAATCAAGGAACTGAACTACGCGATTTCCTCCGCTTCCTTTGGCGAGGATACCTACCGCTTTACAGTCGAGGCGAATAAAGAGTATGAGCGGTATTATAAAATGATAACCGATGAAATGCTGATGGGCGGCTATTCGTTGATGACAAACCAGTTTAACGAGAAATACCGCGAGGAAATCAGCGAGCTGTTCTCTGTTATGACAGACGAGGGTAATTCTTCGCTCGACCAGAGCGAATATGAAAAACGAGTTTGCCTGTTTACCGATTATCGAACCTACCTCACTTTTGACATAGAGGTCACCAACAAAGAGGGGGAGAAGCAGCGTTTGTCACGCACGATCGATAAAAAATCCGGCGGCGAAACGCAAACGCCGTTTTATATCGCGGTTCTAGCGTCCATTGCTCAGTTGTACCGCATGGGTCGCGACAAGAAGGCAAACACTGCAAGACTGATTATCTTTGACGAGGCATTCTCCAAAATGGACGGTGAGCGCATTGAAAAGAGCATTTATCTTCTCCGAAAAATAGGCTTTCAGGTAATACTTTCCACGCCGACAGAAAAAGCCGGAGACATTGCGCCATGGGTGGATCGAATTTTGTTGGTGCTTCGCAGCGGCAAAACATCGCAGGTAACGTATTTTGACAAGGAAAGGGTCGGGGAGTTGATTAATGAATAAGCGTTGGCGCATAGAAATCCTGAATCAGCTCCTTGATAAATACGAGCGGACAATCGCCTACAAAAATGGAGAACAGCCCGACAGAAGAATCATGCTGCAATTCTATGGCGCGTCGAAATCCGATTTTCCGGTTTATGATATCGACAATCACTTTGTCAGAACAGAAGTCAATGATACCGTGATTTCCATGCAAAAGCAAGGACTTATAGACTTTGATTGGTTCCGCGGTGAAGAGAACCATATCATCAAACGTCTGTGGCTGAATATGGAGCATATCGACGACGCGTATCAGGCGGCAGGCAGACAATCGGCAAAGATACTCGCGTTTGCAGTTATCCGTGAATTAGAGCAGGAAATTGAAATGGTCAACACCGAATGGATCATTTCATATTACAGTGAAACCAAGGAATATATTCAGGCAAAATTTCAATTTGGCAGCCGCATTTCAGCTGATGAAAAAGAGCGTCGTAACTTGTACCATATGCTGCGTTTTATTGACGGTAATTCCTTTACATCACTGACTGAGCGTGTATTTTCGGAGAAGTGCTTTGGAGACTCCAAGTTTTTTGAAACGAAAATGAAGTCAGCGCTGCTGTCTATCATGAGAAAGTACGTCAGCCGAGAAATGGCAGATGCAGAGCTGCTGCAATCAATCGGTGTGTCGCGCTATCCCGAACCGCTTGAAATGCGAGGAAATATTCTTGTGAACGGGAATAATATGGGCGTGTTTGAAAGCGGGTTCTGTATTTATTCCAACGATATAGAAGCAGTGAATATATCTTTTCCAAACACAGTCACCAAAATACTGACGATAGAAAACCGCGCGAATTATTTTGCTTATCAGCAAGCCGATGATGAACTGGTGATTTATCACGGCGGTCAGTACAGCCCTGCCAAGAAAAAGCTTTTTGAGAAAATTGCTGCCGCCATGCCTGAAAACTGCGTCTGGTATCATTGGGGAGATATCGACCTCGGCGGATTCAGTATGCTGCTGCGGTTAAGAAAAGAGATCTTGCCGTCGGTTTATCCCTACCGCATGAACAGAAATGAACTGATTACATTTCAAACCTTCACGCAGTTGTTTCCAAAAGATTACGCGGAAAAGCTGCGGAAACTATCGGAGCAGGAACTGCTCTCCGATTGCCGCGAATGCATCGACTACATGCTAAAACATCAAATAAAGCTTGAACAAGAAGCAATGCTGACATAAAGCGACAAACAAAACATCCCGATTAGCGTACAATCATCATCAGAGGTGATTGCATGAATCGGGACGATTTTTTGTTTTTGTTAAATTCCAATCAGTGGTCAAATGCCGCGTGTCTGGGCTACGTCATTAAAGCCTGTAAAGCACTTGATTATTCCGAAAAAGAAATATCTGAGCTTCTTGAAACCCTAAATACCATGTTTTCCAATTTCACAATAGAGCAAGCAGAGGAAGAATACCGGGATTATTAATAATATTCCTAAAAATTCAGTCTACGCTTTACAACTGCACCTGAATATTTCTCTTCCATTTGAAGTGTTTTAATCAGCGAGAGCATCACCCAAAATCTTGACTGATCCCTCATAATATGGTATCATTATTTTGTTATATAATTAAAAAATAAGAAAACATCTGAAATCAGAGTTTGACTTAGGAGAGAGCAATGGACTCCATTCAGGAACAACTCCTTGCAGTTGTGCGATATCAGCTTTTCGGCGGGGCAAAGCCAAAAATAAATAATGAAGATCTTTCTGACATTCTGAAAGAAGCCAAAGCACAGACGGTTTTTTCGACCGTCTTTTCGCTTTTGCAGGAAAATCTTAAGAATTTTTCTACAAAGGAGTTTTTGCATTGTCAGGAATCATTTTTCGCAAATGTGATGACAAACACAAATAACTTTATGGAGCATGCTCAGCTTCATAAGCTGATGACAGAGCGCGGGATTCCTTACGTCACGATAAAGGGGTTAGCTTCGGCATACTATTATCCCGATCTGTCATTGCGTGATATGGGCGACGTCGATTTTCTTGTATATGAAAAGAACTTTGAAATGGCAAAACAAGCGGTTCTGAGCGCAGGATTTGCGGTTGACCACGGCGGTGACGACGATGATATCCATATTGCCTTTAAGCGCGAGCTGTTAAGTATTTGGGAGCAGCATCGCTGCGTCAACGGTGTTCCCAACGGTTTTGTCGGCGAGCTGATAAGAAAAGAAACGGACCGTACGATCGAAACATCAGAATTGGTCGAGCTTGACGGCGCGGTGTGCAGGATCCCCGATAAGCTTCATCACGGCTTGATAATGCTGCTGCATATGGTATCTCACATGACAAGCGAAGGAATAGGCTTGCGGCATTTGTGCGACTGGGCGGTATTTGCAAACAGTATTGAAAACGATGAATTTGTCAAGCTGTTTAAGGATAAGCTTTCTCAATTCGGTTTGTGGAAATTTGCGCAGACAATGACGGCTGTTTCTGAAAAGTATCTCGGCTCTGACCACAAACAGTGGGCTGAGAATCCTGACTTGGAAGGTAATTATCTTGAAGGCGTCATAACGGATATTTTGAACGGCGGCAACTTCGGAAAGAAGGATATGAACCGATACCGGGAGATAAAGTACATCTCCAATCGAAATGAGAGAACGGTTGATGACAAAGGCGTCGTTGCACAGGCTGTCAATACTCTGAATAAAAAAGTCTACAACGATCACGCCTTTATTGACAGGCACAAAGTATTTCTTCCGGTTGGCTGGATAGCTGAGGGCGGCAAATACATTGGCCTTTTGGTTTCCGGCAAGCGCAAAACCCAGGGAACCTCAGCCATGCTGAAAGAGGCTTCTAAGCGAAAGGATATTTATAGTAAAATGAAATTATTTGAGGTAAAATGAGAAGTTTGTTCCACGATTTCTACGTTCAGCCGATGAACACAGTTTACATAGAAACGGTAGCGATGTACTTGATTTGGACTGTCGCTATGCTTTTGCTGAGGGGAAAAGCAAGGAAAATCGTCAGCATTGCAGGTTTATGTATGGCGGCAGCTTTGATTATCGCGTTTACCTTATTTGGAAGAAAAAGCGGCAACAACCACGATATCAGCCTGATTCCGTTTATATCCTTTGTGAACGCCAAAGTGCAGCCGGAGTTTTATCGCTCTATGTTTATGAATGTGTTGCTTTTTATGCCGTTTGGATTAAGCATGCCGTTTGCTTTGCCGAATAGGTTTAAGCATAAAGCTTTGTTAAGCATATTTTTTGGAGCAATTCTCTCCATGACGGTTGAAGCCTGCCAATATATCTTTTTTCTCGGAAGATGCGAAACAGACGACGTAATCATGAATACGCTCGGTGTGGCGATTGGTGTTACATCATTATTAATATTTCGAATAGTAATTAAGATTAAACTTGCAAAAAAATAGAACTACAAAATCACACCCTTTCACTGAAGGGTGTGATTTTGCGTCTTGGAATCATGCAAGCGGTTTGTCCATTATTTCCTTTATCATTGAATTTGTTAAAGCTTTTTTAACAGGCGTTTCTCCTTCACTGATAAAGATTAGAATCAATTTTTTCCCGGTGTCATCAATGTGTTCGCGCAAAAGGGTTTGCGCAACAATATACGCAAAACGGAAAATATTGCTATGCATTTGTTTTTGTCACGTATTGTTTTGTATTCAGGAGTTGTCTTCAAACTGATGCAGAACGGTTTAATGGTTTTAGTGATGTTTTCTGTTTCGAAAATATCGTCACTATCGTTTTTCGAAATTACAGTATTGCTTCTATAATTAAGAATGAGAGGGAAAACAACCTGATAAACAGTGCCGCTATAAACTTTGTTATTCTTGTGTGTATAATTGCCGTTTGCCAGTCGATACATATATCCTTCGTTAATGTTTTGGCTGTTTGGAGTTGATATTATGAATGAGACATAATTGTTAAAGACTGTACGTCGAAAAAAGCGAAGGCCGTAATGTTCCGTCAAATCCTCTTCGCTCTCTGGATTCGATTCAAAAAGTTCTATTAAACTGTTTGCGGCTTTATATTGATGTGTTCGATTGTAATGGTCGATCATTCCTGAGATGCCCCGACCGTCAAAAGCACTGTCTATAAAACAAAATTCCAAATGCAAGTCTGTATCTTTTGAAAAATTGTGCGGAGAGTAACGTTGTGCGAGTGTTTGAAGATCTCTGATTTGCTTTTCTTCCTCTTTCAAATCATTTTCTTTATTTTTTCCATATACCCGTAGATAGAAATATCCGTTATGAATACATGAATGAAAGCACGAGTTCTCAATCAGTTGATATAATCCTTCGCCAAAGGATATGGCTCTGTTAGCTGTTGTTTCCATAACAGGCTTAAACAGATCTTGCTTTTGTGTGTCAGGATGGATTAGTTCTTTCTTTATTAACAGGAAGCGTAGAAGAATTGACCAAATATAGAGAGATAATAAAGGTAGATCCTTTACAGTGTCATTGAAATAGTCAAAGAGTTTGTTTGCCAACTCTTCCTTTTGCTGTTTGGAAAGTTTGTTTTCTCTGTTTCCTGAGAGATTTCCCAGCATATATATTATGTTTGACATAATAAATTTGCATAAAATCAAATTGATATTATCATTTTGATGAACCTCAAACAGTTCGCTCCATATAATACATTTATCTGTTTGATGAAGTGTTAAAATATTATTATTTGTTTTCAGAAATCTTTGGCTAACCAGATCTTCGTGTGAAGAAATAATATTATTGAGCTTTTCAATAGTAGCTATATCGTTTTTTCTGTAGATAATCGAACTGATTAAAATAGGTTTAAGCTGAAATAATAGGTCAAATGATATTTGCGGTTCATATAAATGCTGATAGCAAAAGCTACCTTCTCTGTTTGTTACTGCAATTACCGGCTGTATTTTTCCAAAACGGGCTTGATGCTCTAACTTTTTGCCGTTAATTGTAATAGTCAAGCCTTCCCTGATGATGCTTTGGACGCATAAAAAATGACTGACAGCATTTATTAATTCCGTCGTTTGGTTATCAATTACAATATTAATACTGCATTTCCACCTTAATATTCTTGCCGAGTCAACAATCGGAAAAGAATATATTAAGTTTTCCGGATTGTTTTTTACATAAACTTCTATTTGTAAATTCTTTTCTTCAGAAGTGTGGTTATTCAGTAAGCCATTTTCAATCTCATTTTTTAAGTTTTTCCACTCGTCGGGATTATTGTTTATTGTTATGGTCATGGATTACGCCTCCTTTTTTATTATTTTAGCACTATTTGAAAATGAAATAAATGTGAGCAAATGTAAAAAAACAAGGTGAGTATTTGTGCAAAATGCATGGGTGATTTGGGATACCTTTAATAAAATAAGTAATTTGAAAGCGGAAAATCCCGTGATTTCCTCTAATGGTGATTATCTTTGTGAGGTATCTTTTATCAAGTGGAGTTGCATTCAGCGGTAAGATAATATATTTGTACGGAATAATTATCTTTTGAAATTGTAAAATTGTCAGCGCAAAGAGTTGACGCATAGGTGAAAAAGGAGACAAAATGAAAAATAATCTGGCAAATTACAATACTTTTGCAGAAGCGTTGGAGAAAGAGGTGTTAGCTAAAGTAAATCGCGCAGAACACGCGCAAAAAAGCAACAGGTTCGGTACAGAAAATGCACCGAACCTGTTTGAATTTTTCCCGAAAGTCTTAAAAGCACAAAAAGGCGTCCAAATCTTTCAGCGCTTCAAGGAGTTCTTCATCATTCTCCTGCTCAATATACCGTGAAAGACGGTTCATGTCAGCGTCTGACGGGATTTTTGCCGTATAAGACATCTTTACCATTTTGTTGAGGAATTTGCTTTTTGGCGTATCGTGCGAAAAGCAGTAGTTTTCGATGACGATTCGTGAGTATTCATCCATAATTATTTTCACTCCTAAAATGCAGAAAGTCAGCGTGCGGTTGAAGGAAGCGGCATACTGCGTTTGTTTGTAGTATAACTTTTCAGTTATCCGTTTGAAGCAGCCATTCTATCAGATTGATTTAATGCCATCGTAGGTTTCGGAATATTATAATCATTATCTGCCAACAGCTTTGTTGGCTTAAGTTAACCGTCATGCTCAAAATATGATGATTCTATTCTTAGCTCATACTTTTGTTGCTTTTTATCACTATGTATAACAATCATAAAACCTGCTTCGTAACAAAAACGGTAGCGGTAATTGACAAGATTTCTTAATCTTTCTTTATCCGGTTCTAAATTCAGTCGTTTATAATCCTTTTTCATCTCGATGCATATTAAATTATCAAACCCGTTTTCCTCGTCGAATCCTCGTTTATGAACGATTAAATCCACAACGATTTTCTTGTTTTTCAGGGTTTTAGGATCGGATTCGATTGCTTCATTCCCTCTATTATATTCGACGTCAACTGTGTATTCGCCAAAATGAAATTTGCTCAACTCGTTTTCCAGATATCGAGAAAACCGTGCACAAATGCACCGTTCACTTAAATCTCTTGAAATCAGGTATTGTTCTGATTTATTAAACTTTTCTATAGCTTTCACTACAAGTCGCTCACATCTGATTTGCCTGTCATTTGGTTTTTCCATTCTGCTCTCCTTTTCCGGGCGGTACCCCAATAGAACATTGAATACAATCAATTATACATTCGCAACATCCAAATCGACTTTCAAATCACTTGTCAAAGATTCCTGCTGAAAAAACATTGACAGATACCACGGAAAATAAGTTATCTTGCCGTCGGAAATAATGTTTTCCTTACAGAAGACGATTGCAGTTTCAAGCCCACCATTCTTTGATTTCAAGAAGATTATTAAGCGCTTTATGGTTTTTGAAATCATTCCCGGATTTTATTTCAACGGGAATAACTGATTTGCCTTGTTGTATGATAAAGTCGATTTCTCCGATTTTCTTTTTATTGTAGTAGCGAAGCTTAAAATGATTGGCGGTAAAGATTTGGGCAAAGATGTTTTCGAGAATACTGCCCATATTGACAGATAAGTCATCTTGAAGGATATCGAATTGAATATTTCCAAGCGACATGGCACAAAGCAAGCCTGTATCGCAGAGAAATAGTTTGAATAGATTGCTTTGCGTGTTCAGTTCAAGCGGAAGCTTTGGTTCGGTGATGTTGTAGCAGGGAAGAGTAACGCCTGCATCGGACAGTCAATTGAAGCTGGATTCATATCGGAGCATACGCGCGGTAATCTTGATATCCGATAGCATAAAACGACGATTTTTATCGTTTAGCTCTGCAGGAATCATGTCAAAGATCGTTTTGATTTTTTTCTGACCGGATGAAGAATACTTGATAATATCCTGCCTGTAAAGTGAAATAAGATTGTTTTGAACGTTGAGAACTTCGGCGATGCTCTGGGTTTCTACAAATTTTTCAACCGCCGCAGGCATACCGCCGACAATAATGTAATAACGAAACAGCTTTAGCATCGATTGATGAACGGACTCTGTAACAGGAACAATATTTTCATAACACTTTTTCAGATAGACGATCGTATCGGAGCACAGTCCGTTGGCAATGGCAAACTCCTCAAAATCGAGCGGATACATTGTATATATCTCCTCATATCCAATAGGATAGGATTTGACCGTCTTATAGTTGACGCCGAGCAGCGAGCCCGATTCAATATAGTCAAATCGACTTGATTGCCGTTCGTGCCTCGGGACATTCCTGTATTTCATCCAGAAATATCAAGGTGTTCCCTGCGCTCATGGCTTTTCTCGTATAAGCAGTTAAATTGATAATGATTGTTTCGGCACTTAAATCCCCGCTGAAAATTTTTGTTGCCTCGGGATTTGTGATGAAATTGATCTCAATATAATTTTAATAATTCTTTTTGCCGAACTTTCTGACAATATAGGTTTTGCCGGTTTGTCTTGCACCTGTAATCAGCAATGCTTTTTTGTCTTTGCTGGATTTCCAGTTAAGCATGTAGTCATAAGCTTTTCTATATAACATAAGCTTACCTCTACATAATAGTATAACAAAATACATAACTATAATCAAGAAAATGTAACGAAATTCCGAAAAAATACCTATAAAGTGTAACGTAATTACATGATAAGATAAAGATAATTGTAACGTATTTCCAAGAAAATTGTAAGCAGTAAAATAAAGTGTACCAATTCTCGCCTGTAAAAACGTACTGGTTCTCGCCAATAAGTGTACCAACTTTCGCCACAAAGTGTACCACTGTGATATACTGATAGCAGTAAAACCACAGGTGGTGCTGAAAGTGAAAGGAATCGATATGTACACACAAATACAACAGCTGAAAGCGCTGAAATACAGTCAGCGCAGCGCGGCAGAGGTGCTCGGTATTCACCGCGACACGGTGCGTCGGTATTGGAATATGAGCATCGAGGATTACGAGGCTGAGGTCGCAAAGATACGAAAAATATCCATGCTCGACGAGTTCAAGACCGTGATACTGAGACCGTGATACTGAGCTGGATAAAGGCGAATCCCCGCATATCCTCGGCTCAAATCTGCGATTGGCTTAAGGAGGATTACCCGGGCGATTTCAAGGAGCGCACCGTAAGCCGTTATGTCAATCGCCTGAGATCAGACTACAACCTTCCGCGCGTGATTAATCCCCGGGAATTTACCGCCGTGGAAGAGCTTCCTCCCGGGCAGCAAATGCAGGTCGACTTCGGGGAGATGTATATGCCGCGCGCTGAAGGCGGTAGAATCAAAGTGCGGTTCGCCGCATTCGTTCTCAGTCACTCCCGCTACAAGTTCGTATGGTTTCAAAGCAGACCGTTTTGCACCGTCGATCTGATCACGGCTCTGAGGGAGTGCTTCAAATATATCGGAGGCATGCCCCGTGAGCTTGTATTCGATCAGGACAGTATCGTCTGTGTTTCCGAGAATAACGGCGATATCATCTACACAACAGAGTTCGAAAAATTCCGTCAGGAATGCGGGTTCAGGGTATATATGTGCCGCGGCGCCGATCCTCAGACAAAGGGCAAGATCGAGAATGTCGTCAGATACGTCAAGCACGGCTTTGTTGAGAACCGCATTTATCCGTACGACGACAGCACGCTGAACGCGCTTGCTGTCGCGTGGCTGGAAAGAACAGCTAACGTCAAAGTTCATGGTACGACAAGACGGATACCCGCAGAGGTGTTTGCCGAGGAGAGGGAGCATTTGCTTCCAATACCAATCTTTGAAGATCGAAACAGCGCAAAAATGCTGCGTACTGTCAGAAAGGATAATACCATCCTGTATAACGGAAACCGCTATTCCGTTCCTGTCGGGACATATACGCACCAAAAAGAGGTTTGCCTTGAGACCGAGGGTTCGATCTTGAAAATATATACAACGACGTCGGATCTGATCTGCGAACACACCATATCCGAGAGTAAGGGACTTCTCATCAAAAACCGATCTCACGAGCGCGATACGCAAGGTCCTGTCAACGGGCTTAAGGAGAAACTCAAGGAAAAATTAGGACATTCGGCAGACGAGTACATCGACAAGCTGTATGCGGAGAAAAAGCGCTATGCACGCGATCAGTTTAAGCTGATATTCACAATGATGGATTTGTACGGAACGGAAAAAGTGCTGAATGCCATCAGCTTTTGCGAAAGAAACCGGCTTTACAGCGCGAGCCCGATAAAGGATTTTCTCGAAAGCAAATCACCGGTACAAAAATAGGAGCCGGAGAAAATTCCGCCGAATATCCCGGTAGACAAGCCCGTTTACCACACCCGGGTCGCCAAGCGTTCGCTTGAAATCTATGCAAAGGCAGGTGAACACTGATGATTACGGCTTCGGAAAGAATCGATTCGCTTGCGGCTTCAATGCGATTGGCTAAAATTGATTTGAACGGGATATTCCTTGACAAAAATGATGTTACTCTCTGCTGTGCTATTGAGCTTTATCTGGAAAAGCAGCTGCAAATGAGGGTAGAAAAGCAAAATCTTCTTCGCAGGAAGAAAGCAAATCTGCCGTTTGAAAAGACGCTGGATGGATTCGATTTCGGCTTTCAAAGAAGTGTGACAAAGGAGCAAATGCTCAGATTGGCGGATATGACATGGCTCGAGCAGGCTTACAACATCTGCTTTCTCGGACCGCCGGGAATCGGAAAAACACATCTTGCCGCGGCCTTGGTATCGCAGGCTCTGAACCTTGGGTATGCGGCGTATTTCACAACGCTGGACGCATTGATGATGCTTCTGAAAACAGAGGAAATTTCCGGCAAAAGCAGAGGAGCGCTGAAATATATGCGCAAAGCTGCGCTGGTTACGATCGATGAAGTCGGCTTTATGCCGCTGTCCAAAGACGAAGCGAATCTGTTTTTCAGATTCGTCTCGGAGATGTCAGAAAAGACCTCCTTGATCATTACGTCAAACAAGGGTTTTGATGAATGGGCTGACTTCCTTGGCGACGCAACCATCACCACCGCCATTCTCGACAGACTCATTCATCACTGCGAAATCATCAACATGTCGGGCGATTCCTACCGCCTGACACACAGAAAATCTATCCTCGGCTGAGTGGTACAGTTTGTGGCGAAAAACACCGGTACACTTTGTGGCGAATTTTGGTATGTTTTACTTGACTTTTTACATAGGCGTTTGTTTCATCTTTGCGTGGACAAAATCACTCGAAATCATTGCATCAAAAAGCATATTTGGTATAATATCCGCTGGTTTGCAATATCTAATTTTTTGAACTACTATAAACCATTCCCCTAAATTAAATAATCTTGATTTTGAGGAATGAAATGAGCGCCTTACTCTTTTTTTAGATTATCATAATAGTGAGCTACATCTTTTCTGAGCTTGACATGCAGCTCGTGATACTTTGCATTTTCATCCGGTGTGTCAAAGAGTGAACGCAGTATTTTGTCTTGCATTTCTTGAGGTAAGTCGTGGAGCAATTCAGGGCTGAATTGCTGTTTGTTTTTTAGAATATCTCGGACTTTGTTTTTAGTGTGTTCGTATCGTTCTTCAAGGTGTAATACGCTGACGTTCTTTTTCATCTCACCTTTTGCATGGAACTTTACCACACATTGATCAGGACTGATAGACTCAAAATTAATTCCAACGGGGATTTCTGGATATAAATATGTTTTTATTTCTATTTCTTCCTCGTATGGGCACATTCCTATATCATTTGATCTCTTTATATGATTACAATTTTTTCCACTGGGTATAAGGTTATAGTAAGACATCGCCAGTAAAGGGGAAGCTGACTTTGGAAAAAAATGATCCAGTTCTGCTGTTCTAACAATATTAGCACCATCGTTGTTGATTATAACATCGATGTATTCATCTTCACAGTATGGACAAACACAAATATTTAGATTTTTTAGAAAATTGTACGCGTTATATGTTTTTTCGGTATTCAAATAAACATTTGGCCCATTTGAAAAATAGTCAGAATAAATATCTTTGAATATGTTACTGGATTTCAAAATACGATTATAGTTTCTTGTCCATTCTCTCAGCGTATTGAAATCGGAAAGAATAAAATTTTTCAGCCACTTTTGCTCAATAGCGGGTGAACCATTTTGATAATCACCGCTGATGTCAGGCAATTTCGAAATGGTAGAGTACAAATCACCGAGGCGATTTTTGAAATTATAATCCAGCCGACTGCATAGGGCGGCAAAAAAAGTGTTTTCTGCATTATTATCGCGAATATTTCTGAGTTGTATCATTCAAACATCTCCAAAATTATCTCAAACCCTTTTCTGATAATTGAATCACCGATTGATGGTACACATTCTTTGATCAAGAAAAGCTTTTCTTTTTCTTCTTGACTAAGAGAATCTGCATTAGGCAATGCTTCTTGTAGCCAATCCATCATGCTTTGCAGTGTGACGCGGGCGTATTCTCCAATTGTATAATCCAAAAAGAAGCTGTCAGCCATTATTGTATGTATATTTGCGCCGAAATACGGCTTTTCCGAGCCGTTAACAATTTCGCAGTATCCGTTTGCTAGACATTTTAACCGTGTGACTTGCGAAGGCAAAATATCTGAAAGAATAAATGGTGAATGTGTACTGATAATAACTTGAATGCTTTTTGCGGTTTGTTTCTCATCATGTTCATGAAACAATCTATTGATATTGTTAATAAAGCACCTGCATAGTTCAGGATGCATATATATTTCAGGTTCGTCAAGTGTGTAAATAACATCGTGCGATTTAGTGCCGACTTGTACGTCAAAACAGCTTTTCTCAATACTACCGAAGATTCTTGCAAGCTGGTGTTCACCTGAACTGATGCATGTAAGTTTATATGGGAGCAATTCTGTTTCGAATAGTCCTGCATCAGAAGGAATATCATACTGTTCCATGTTTAAGAACAATTTATCTGTCAACTGATAGTTTTTATTTGAGAACATTTCGTTTATCGGCAAGGTGAAAGTGTCGCTGGTGAAATACTTCTTATTATACTTCTTGAGTGTATTGCTGATTTGATAAATACATCTTGCGGTACGTAATAGTGGGGTTGAGGTGTCCTTGCCTGTTCTGTTATCGATATATGCCGCAAGCCATAGAATACGGAATTCGATAGGCATTTTTTTGTAATCAGGCAGAGTGTCCGGTTGAACAAAAAATGATTTACCAATCCGTATTCTTTTTGCTTTTCTCGGTTTGCTTTCATCTGCTGCAATAGAAGGATTGTTTTGCAAAAAAGATTTATTACGTGCAATGGTGCCTCTGAGATACAGAGCAAAGTCAATCATCAAATCATTGATAAAGCATTCCTTTTTTGAAATGACATTTTTTGAGTCATCCGGATTATCCAGCATTTCGCTAAGGTAATGCTTTTTGTACGAATAATAATCGTGATTAATAAGCTTCTCCGGCAGAAAATCATCCATATCTTTCGACCAGTTCTGACTGTGAATAATTAAGGATGTATTCTTCTTTAAACTGTCATCTGAAAATGAGTCGATATATTTTTTTAGATATTTGCACACAAAGAATAAATCTGCATTTTGATATGGAGCATTAACTCTGGCAAGGAAAAACGGATTAACGTCATATTGCTGATTCCTTTTTTCCGAGTAAATCGGATTGGAAAACGAGTTTTTGTCATAACCGTTAAAAATCACAGTGGAATCTTTTAATTCAGAGAAATGGTATGCATTATTGCTTTCGTCAGTGAAAAATGAGTAACTGCAGGCTCCGCCGTTAAGAGAATGAAGTTGACTGCCTTCAAGGTATTTCAGAGGAAAATTGATCAGTTCAATAGCATATTCATTGCTTTGCTTGTGGTATATAAGACAATAGCTTGTTCCGCTCTCTACCAAGAGGCGGTTTGGAAAATTCATTCCGATTATTTGCAGTAGATTTGTTTTTCCTGAACCCGTTTTTCCTACAACGATGTGCAAGTTTTGCAAATTCCCGTTATTAATCAGTGTAGAAGTTACTGAATCACAAGAATTTGTAGATATATGTAAACCTTTACTGTCTATTTTAACAGAGTATTCGTGAGAAAAAACGACCTCTTGTTTTTTTATGTTTTTATATTTGTTGATATAGCAGTAGATCAGTTTCATTTCTTTTTTACCTCACATTTTTCTAAAATCAGCTAGAGATATCCGTTGATTTTTTCCAGCCAGTGAAATGGATTTGTTTTTGACAAGGCAATCTCAGAAAGGACTTTACCATTTAGATTGAGATTGTCAAGAAATGTTTTCATGACGGCTTTCACAGTCGATTCCTCCAAATGATTATGAGCAGCGGCAGAAACAAACGCCATAACTTCTGAAATCCGTTTGCGTTCAATATCCGAAAGGCTGTCCAAATCCAATAAAGCAGCTGCGATTTCCAATAGATATGTACTATCGTTTCTGTTTCTGATTTCGTATTCCATAACAGCCCTGACAGCGATATACTGTGTTTGGGCCATCTTGGTTTTCTTGTTTTCCAAATTGCTGATGGTCTGTTTAGTAACACCGATTTTGTCGCCCAATACAGCGGCCGACCAGCCAAACAGCTTGCGAAGCACAGGTAAATGCTCCTGCAAAAAATCAATCCTTGATTGTGTCATCTCATTCATTTGAATCACCAAGAATAATGTAACATAAAAGCTATTATAAGTCAAATAATTTGACTGCATCAAAATATTTGACGCAATTTTTAGCGAAAACCGGACTGCTAATTATTTCCGGCTGAAAAAAATCAGTAGTTATGCGGGTTTTCGGCTTTTTCTAATGAACTATTTGTGGTGCCACCTTGACAACAGCACCAAATAATGTGCCATGCAAAATCTGCTAAAAAAGGCTATTATTTCCATTTTTCGCAAGAAGAATAGTTTTCTGATGGATAATAAGTTGGATCAAAATAATAAGCGCGAACAGGTAGTAATGCTGAATGAGTCACAAACAAAACGTTCTGGATATAATGTATTCTTTTGTAAACGTCGTACCCACCACCAGGGCAAGTATTTGTGTAAAATGCACGAGCGGTTTGGGACACCTTTGATTAAATAAGTGATAAGCAGGAACTCAATAAAGGCTCAAAATAATAATCGCACATTTAGTTGAGAAGCTTTAAATTCTAAAACTATTATATTTCTTGTTGCTGAATGCATATTTCTCAAAACAGCAAATATAGTTCCTGAACTATGAAATAAAGTTCCCAAAATGCGTTATATTTTCTCGCTTTTGATTATAATAATATTATGATGTGCGTTTCTATATGGATCTACTTAATATAACAGAGCATGGAGGATGAGATGTGAATAATATGATTACTGCTGAAGTAGCTGCGGAAAAATGGGGCGTCACCAAAAGAAGAGTAAATCAGCTTTGCAGTAGCGGGAAAATACCGGGTGCAATAAAAGAAGGACAATCGTGGGTTATCCCTGCAAACGCGCAGAGGCCTATTGATAAGCTTGATGAAATCAGCGATTGGTATGATGGTTACCGCTTTGGAGACACAGAAATATTTAATCCATGGTCGGTAATAAACTATTTTAGTCAGGGGTGTGCTCCGAGAGCATTCTGGCAGTCGACCGGGAGTAATGATATTATTTCCGAAGGCATAGAAAACGCCGATGAGGATATTTATTATCGATTGGAGAAATTATTGCAGGGCGGAAAATTTCCGGCACTGATTGATACAGGGGAAATTTATCCGCAGATAAAAAATAATCCCGCCACTATTTACAGTTTTTTGTTAGTGGCAGGTTATTTGAAAGCGAAAAACGCTGTGATTTCCTCTAACGGTGATTATGTTTGTGAGGTTTCTCTGCCAAATAAAGAGATAAGAACCGTATACAATAAAGAAATACTTCAAAAATTCAATAATTACGGCATACAATCATCAGCTGCATTGATTCAAGAGGCGATATATTCTAACGATACTAAAAAGCGAAAACAGCTTTACACAGTTTGCTCTTGAAATCGTCAAGTTGTTTTGATACAACCAAAGAATTGTTCTTTCACGGATTGCTTCTCGGAATATATGATACTGAAATGAAACGACGGGGAATTACAACCGTTATCAAGTATGGGGTTACGTTCAGCGGTAAGAATGTTGAGATTTGTACGGAATAAATATATTTGATGGGGTAGTCACAATAATCGAAATAATTAAAAATATTTCCAACTGGCCGAGGTGCATTACAATGACGCCTTGTTGTAGGAGATGACAGCGAAAGCCCTGTCAACCAAGGCATATTCCGATGCGGCGGAAGCAGCAGCCGAACGGTAGGGTGCTGCTGATCGTTCCCGCGTCCCTGCTCGGCAACTGGCAAAAGGAGGCGGCGCGGTTCACGCCCGCAATGCCGGTTGAAATCCTCCACGGCGCGCACGCTTCGCAGATGTCACAGCGCTTTGAAAAATCGGACGCGTTCTTGACCGTCACCACCTATCGCATGGCGATGAGCGTAGAAGCGCTGGAACAATCCGTCTGGGATTGCATCATTCTCGACGAGGTGCAGGCGATAAAAAATCCTGCGACAAAGCAGACGCGGCAAATCAAAAAGCTCAAAAGCCGCATGCGCATTGCGATGACCGGCACGCCGATCGAAAACGACCTGTCCAACCTCTGGTCGCTGTTCGACTTTTTGAACAAGGGACTGCTGGGCAGCATGACGGAGTTCAAAGTGTTTTGCCGCGGCTTGGAGCAGCGCCCCGAGGGCTACGCCAAGCTGAAAAGCATGATCGCGCCGTTCCTGCTCAGGCGTGTCAAAACCGATATAAGAAGATTATTTCCGACTTGCCCGACAAGCTGGAGCAGGTCGATTATGTCGCCCTCTCTGCCAAGCAGGCGGTGCTCTATCGCAAGCTGCTTGCTGAAACGGAGGACAGAATCAACAACACCGAAGGTATGCAGCGCAGAGGGCTGGTGCTGTCACTGCTGCTGCATTTAAAGCAGATTTGCAACCATCCCGACCAATACCTAGGCACCGAGGAATACAGCCCGGCGCAGAGCGGCAAGTTTGAAATGCTGCGGCAGCTGGCGCAGACTATTTCGGAAAAGCGTGAGCGCGTGCTGGTCTTTACGCAGTTCCGTGAGCTGACGGGGTATCTTGACGATTATCTGGCGGAAATTTTCGGTAGACGCGGCGGTGTAATCCACGGCGGCATTCCTGTCAAGGCGCGCAATGAGATCGTCGAGCGGTTCCAGAGCGAGGCGTATGTGCCGTATCTGGTGCTGTCCGTCAAGGCGGGCGGCACGGGCTTGAACCTGACGAACGCCAATCACGTTATCCATTTTGACCGCTGGTGGAATCCATCCGTTGAAAATCAGGCGACCGACCGCGCCTTCCGTATCGGTCAGGACAAAAATGTGATGGTGTGCATAAATTCGTCTGCAAGGGCTCGGTGGAGGAAAAAATCGACGCGCTGATCAATTCCAAAAAGGAGCTCGCCGAAAACGTCATCGGCGCGGGCGGCGAGAGCTGGATAACTGAAATGAATAACGACGAGCTGATGAATCTGCTCCGTCTGGAGGTGTAACAATGGCGCGCTATTGGAACGAAATGAATTATCCGCGCCCACCGAGAAAGAGCTAAAGGAAAACGCGCAGAATACGCGCAAAAAAGCGGCGGCAAAGGTACAGACGCTGCACCCGATCGTTATTCGATCACGCCAAATCGCTAAAAGCTGGTGGGGCAAATCGTGGTGCGACAATTTGGAGCGCTACGCCGATTTTGACACCAGACTGCCGCGCGGCAGGCGGTATGTGCGCACGGGCGCGGTGACCGATTTGCAGATGAAAAAGGGCAAAATCCTGTCGCGTGTGCAGGGCACCCGCAAAACGCCGTACAAGGTGGAAATTCGCATCAGTCCGCTGTCGGAGCAGCGCATTGAGCAGATTATGGAAAAGTGCGGCACGCGCGTGGAAACGCTTGATAAGCTCGTGAACGGCGACTTTCCGAAGGAGCTAAAGGACGTGTTTTTGGAAAACGGCGGCTTGTTCCCCGAACCGAGGGGAATCTCGTTTTCCTGTTCCTGCCCCGACTGGGCGGTGATGTGCAAGCACGTCGCCGCAACGCTCTACGGCGTAGGCGCACGCCTCGACGAGGAGCCGCTGCTGTTCTTCTCCCTGCGCGGAATCGACACCAACCGTTTTGTGGACGTGGTGATTTCCAACCGCATAGAGGCAATGCTCCAAAACGCGGACAAGCCGAGCAAGAGGATCCTGCAAGATACGCAGATTGAAAGCTTGTTTGGCGTATGATAAAAACAACAGGTTCGGTACAGAAAATGCACCGAACATGAGTTATATATGTTGTTTTATGTTGATATTGCAACTTTAGCTTGCTTTCGAAAATGTTTCCGTTAGGTTTGACAATAATCGATAAATACTGTATACTTAAGCTACAATTGTTTAACATACTGATAAGGAGGTTTTTGAATGACTATTGAACAAATAACAATCCGAGATTTTAAGGCGCTTAAAGATATTTCGTTTTCTCCGGGCAAAATTAATGTTTTTATCGGCGCAAACGGTTCCGGAAAAACCACTTTACTGGAATCTATCGGTGTGTTAAGTGCTGCGATGACAGATCGTGTTGACGGGAATTCCCTTTCGCGGAAAGGAGTCAGATTAAGTGCTCCCTCGCTTTATAAATCGGCGTTTAAGGATACAATAAAGAGCAAAACGATGTCTTTTGAAGTATCGTGGAAAGACGATGCAACTGAAGAGAACTATAGATATAATGTTCATTTGAACGCTCCTAATGACGATAATGTTTGGCGCTATCATTCCGAATCACTTTTTCAGGAAAATAATCAGATTTGGGGTAGAAGCGGACGTTCTAAAGAAAATTTTGACAATACCGTTGGGATGTTATTGACAAATCAGTCTGAGCGTCTGTTCCCTGTTAAAGCGGCTATTGAACCGTTTCGCAATTATGCGATTTATCAGCCGTTTACAGCGGCGCTCAGGGGAACTGCGCCTGATCTCCAACAGACAATTCCCGTGGGACTCAGTGGTGGAAGATTAGCAGAAGCATTGGATGAAATTATTCATGAGGAAGACGGAGACTATTTAGTCGGAAACGATTCAGACGTGTATCTTGATGATATTCTTGAGGTAATTGATTGGGCTGACTCAATAAGTATCGGCGTTCCAACAAAAGAACGTGTTAACGCCGCTGTTTCGGTAAGTAGAAGAGTTCTTGAGTTTCGGGATAAATATCTGAAAGAATCAACAAAGTTTACCGCGTATGACGCAAGCGAAGGAGCTTTATATGTTTTGTTCATGTTCTGTTTGGCGTTACATCCAAAAGCTCCTGCAGTGTATGCGATTGATAACTTTGATCAGGCCATGCACCCTCAATTGGCAAGAACTGTTATGCGAAAAATCAGTGAAATCGTTCAGCAAAAATCGAAAACAGTTTTTTTAACGACACACAATCCATTAGTTTTAGATGGACTGGATCTTTCCAACGATAACGTTCGTTTGTTTACCATGAATCGCTCGAATAAGAACGGAAATGTTTATATAGAAAGAATTCGAGTATCAGAAAACTTGGTAAAAGAGAAGATGTCGTTATCACAGCTCTGGACCTCCGGGCGAATTGGAGGCGTACCTGATTTGCTATGAAGATTATAGGTATTGTTTGCGAAGGCGATCGTGATTATGAAATGTTAAAGAGCGTAATCGGGTGTTTTTTTGAGGAAGAATACCGCACTTTGTTTTTGCAACCCAATCCTGAATTTGGCACAGATAACGGAAATGGATGGAAGGGTATCATCAGATGGTGTCAGAATAGAGCTTCCGATATGTATCAGTATCTAAAAGATATTGTTCCCTCTATCGACTTATTGATTATCCATATGGACGCTGATGTAGCAAGATGCGAAAAAGAGATTTACTGTCCGAATATTCAGGTGGATTGTAACGAACAAGGCACGGAAGATTTTTTTAACTGTTCTGTAAAAAAGGAAAAAGAATGTTTGCAAGTTCTTCCGCCTAACGCAGTCTGTGACGGCACACCGCAAGGGAGAGTGGAATATTTAAACCGATTTATTTACAAGATAATCGGAGATGATGAACGGATTTGCAGCGTTGTTACAATACCTTGTGATGCTACAGATGCGTGGATCGTTGCAGCCTATGAAGATGGAATGGATGAGGTTGAACAGCTGGATTCTCCTTGGGATTTGATCAGTCACGGCAAATGCTACCATGGCATTCGTATTCCGAAACGAAAAAAGTCCAGAATACCATATGGAAAAATGATTGATAAGGTATGCGATAGATGGCAAACGGTAAAACAAAAATGTCCGCAAGCGCTAAAATTTGAGTGCGAAGTTCTAGAACAGCTTAAAACACCTTGTCTAGAATAAGAATTTAATGCTCTGCTCAGATGTAAAGGTAAAGATTGCAAGCTTTTCAAAGGATAAATATAATTTAATGACAGCAAGTATTCCCCAAAATTGGCAATAATTCGATTTTGGGGAATAAATTATGTGTTCACTATTATTCCAATGCGGAAAGATAAAACCGACGGTCGCTTTTATGTGTGATCGCATATTTCCCGATATTAGCAATTTATTCTTTCCAGCTAAAGATGAGGGTTTGTTTTTGAAGGGATAACAGAAAAGCACTGTACAGTCAATTAATTGGACAAAGTCAAATTATTTGACGCGATTTTTGCAAAAACCAGACTGCTAATTCTTACCAGCTCAAAAAAAGCCAGTGTTTATGCGGCTTTTCGGGCTTGTTAGATAAAAAATTTATGGTTCCACCTTGACAACAGCACCTGCTGCGGCGGACACCATAGCTTCCTTTTTCAGAGATACCGAAACAAAGCCCATAGACTATGACTTGATACTCACAGGCGATTTAGGGCTTGTTGGCAGCCGCGGTCTTCATGAGCTGCTTCTGGAGGAAGGATTTGATATCAGAAGCCGTCACAACGACTGCGGTTTGATGATTTTTGACCGTGAGTCTCAAGACGTGCACGCCGGCGGCTCCGGCTGCGGCTGCTGCGCGAGCGTGCTTTGTTCAAAAATCCTGAGGGATTTGAAGAGCGGGATTTTCGGAAATATTCTGTTTGTACCGACCGGAGCTTTGCTCAGCGCAACTTCGGCCGGGCAAAAGAAGACAATTCCGTCGATTGCACATCTCATCAATCTTGCCGTTAAAAAACAGAACCCAGCCATGTAAAGATCTGTCTTTATATCTCAGGCGCCGTTAAGAGCAGTTATCACGCTGCTCTTTTTCTTTTGCCGGTTGCAAAATTAGATATATTTTTACATGATTGCGAAAATATTTTTATTTTATTCGGAAAAATTCGTTTTTAATTCTTATACGGTTGCCAAAACTTCAAAACTATTATATAATATAGATGTATTGGTATTTTCAGCGGTCAGACAGCGCCCGGTATGCCCGAAAGCTGCCGCCGCACCGAAACTTTGGAGGAATTACAGATGGAAAAGAAAGAAATGCTCTACGAAGGCAAGGCTAAAAAAGTATTCGCGACAGACGACCCCGCTCTCTGCGTTGTTTCCTACAAGGACGACGCCACCGCGTTCAACGGCGAAAAGAAGGGTACAATCGTCGGCAAGGGTGTTGTTAACAACAGAATGAGCAACTTTATGTTCAAGCTGCTCGAGAAGAACGGAGTTCCCACCGACTATGTTGAGGAGCTCAGCGACCGCGACACTGTGCTCAAGAAGGTTCAGATCGTACCTCTTGAGGTTATTGTGAGAAACAAGGCAGCCGGCTCCTTCTCAAAGCGTTTCGGTGTTCCCGAGGGTACAGCGTTCAAGTGCCCGACTCTCGAGTATTGCCTTAAGGACGACGCTCTCGGCGATCCCATGATCAACGACAGCCAGATCATCGCTATCGGCGCCGCTACAAAGGAAGAGCTTGACACTATCGCGAAATACACCATGAAAATCAACGAGGTTATGGTTGCGTTCTTCAAGGAATGCAAGGTTGACCTTATCGACTTTAAGATTGAGTTCGGCAGACTGCCCGACGGCACCATCATTCTCGCCGACGAGATTTCTCCCGACACCTGCCGCTTCTGGGATGTTGACACCCAGGAAAAGCTTGATAAGGATCGCTTCCGCCGCGACATGGGCGGCGTAGAAGAGGCGTATGCCGAAATGATGAAGAGAATCGGTCTCGGTGAATAATAAACGGACAACCTGTTATCGGATGGTGAAATTTTGAATTATTCTTTCGACAATTTTGCAAAAGAAGGGCTGCATGAGGAGTGCGGCGTATTCGGAATATTCAGCGACGGCTCTCTTGACCCTGCCTATGCCTGCTACAACGGACTTCTTGCTCTCCAGCACAGAGGTCAGGAAAGCTGCGGCATAGCGGTGTCTGACGAGGGCGTTATCGACTATCATAAAAACATGGGACTTGTGACCGAGGTATTCAACAACAGTATTCTTGATTCCCTCAAAGGTCAGATGGGTATTTCCCATGTCCGTTATTCAACAGCAGGCGGCTCTGTGCTCGAAAACGCACAGCCGCTTGTTATGCGTTATGTAAAGGGTACTCTTTCCGTGGCTCATAACGGAAACCTCACCAATGCGGTAGAGATCCGCCGTGAGCTCGAGCAGAAGGGCGCGATTTTCCAGACAACTATCGACAGCGAGGTAATCTGTTACCTTATTGCGAGAGCTCGTCTGAACTGCCATTCCGTTGAGGAGGCTGTTGCCCGCACAATGGGTCACATCAAGGGTGCGTATTCGCTCCTTGTTATGAGTCCGAGAAAGCTCATTGCCGCACGCGACCCTCACGGCTTCAGACCTCTTTGCATGGGCAGACTCAACGGCACCTATGTTTTCGCCAGTGAGAGCGCGGCTCTTGACGCCTGTGGAGCCGAGTTTGAGAGAGACGTTGAGCCGGGCGAAATTGTCATCGTTGATCACAACGGTCTGCGCAGCATGAAGCCCGACTTCGGCGAAAAGAAAAAGTCTCTCTGTATTTTTGAGTATATTTACTTTGCCCGCAGCGATTCCTTTATCGACGGAGTCAGCGTTTATGAAGCCAGAAAGCAGGCGGGAAGAATTTTAGCCCGCGAGTTCCCGGTTGAAGCGGACATGGTCATCGGCGTTCCCGAGTCCGGTATCGACGCGGCTATTGGTTACGCTGAGGAGAGCGGCATTCCGTACGAAAAGGCTATCGTAAAGAACAGCTACATCGGCAGAACCTTCATCAAGCCCAGTCAGTCTGAGCGAATGAAGAGCGTCCGCATAAAGCTCAACCCGATCGCCGACATGGTGCGCGGCAAGCGTGTTGTCATGATCGACGACAGTATCGTCCGCGGAACCACCGTTGACCGCATAGTCACCATGCTCAGAGACGCAGGCGCAAAGGAAGTTCATATGCGCATAAGCTCGCCGCCGTTTATGTGGCCTTGCTACTACGGCACCGACATTCCCTCGCGAGGAGAGCTGATTGCCTGCAACCATACTATCGAGGAAATCACCAAGCTCAGCGGAGCGGATTCCCTCGGCTATCTGCCCGTCGAATATCTTCACGAGATGATAGGCTTCGCGCCTGTCGGTTTCTGTCAGGGCTGCTTCACGGGCGATTATCCCGCCGACATCATTCATGAAACCCTCGATGGAAAGGAACGCGGCGGAATGAATTTTGACAGTAAATGCATCGGAAAGGAACAGGAAAATGAGTAAGGATTGTTATGAGTCACCCTTGTCAGCGCGCTACGCGAGCAAGGAAATGAAATATATATTCTCACCCGACAAAAAATTCCGCACATGGCGCAGACTCTGGATTGCGCTCGCTGAAGCGGAAATGGAGCTGGGTCTGCCGGTAACTCAGGCTCAGATCGACGAGCTCAAGGCACACGCTGACGATATCAACTACGACGTCGCTCAGGAAAGAGAAAAGCTCGTCCGCCACGACGTTATGTCGCACGTTTACGCTTACGGCGTTCAGTGCCCGAACGCAAAGGGCATTATCCACCTCGGAGCTACCTCGTGCTACGTCGGCGACAATACAGATATCATCATCATGACCGAGGGCTTGAAGCTCGTGCGCAACAAGCTCATCACGGTTATCCGCAACCTTTCCAAATTCGCGGATGAATACAAGGCGCTTCCGACCCTCGCGTTTACTCACTTCCAGCCCGCTCAGCCCACGACTGTCGGCAAGCGCGCGACCCTCTGGATCCAGGAATTCATGATGGATCTCGAGGACGTTGAGTACCAGCTCTCAAAGGCAAAGCTGCTTGGTTCAAAGGGTACCACGGGTACTCAGGCGAGCTTTTTGGAGCTTTTTGACGGCGACCACGAGAAGTGCAAGGCTCTTGATAAGAAAATAGCTGAAAAGATGGGCTATCAGGCTTGCTTCCCGGTATCTGGTCAGACCTATTCGCGCAAGCTCGACTCACAGTTCCTCAACGTGCTCGCGGGTATCGCTCAGTCAGCGGCAAAGTTCTCAAATGACATCAGACTTCTGCAGCACCTCAAGGAGGTTGAGGAGCCGTTTGAAAAGAACCAGATCGGTTCCTCGGCAATGGCTTACAAGCGCAACCCCATGCGCAGCGAGAGAATCGGTTCTCTGTCGCGATATGTAATGGTTGATGTGCTCAACGGCTACTTCACTACCGCTACCCAGTGGTTCGAGCGCACCCTCGACGATTCGGCGAACAAGCGCCTGAGCGTTCCCGAGGCTTTCCTCGCGATTGACGGAGTTCTTTCACTCTGTGCTAACGTTGCGGACGGTCTTGTTGTTTACCCGAAGGTCATCGAGCAGCGCCTGCGCAAGGAGCTTCCCTTCATGGCAACTGAGAATATTATGATGGACGCCGTAAAGAAGAGGGGAGCCGACCGTCAGCAGCTCCACGAGAGGATCCGCGTTCACTCAATGGCTGCCTCCAAGGTTATCAAGGAGGAAGGCGGCGAAAATGATCTTCTTTCGAGAATCGCGGCTGACGAGGCGTTCGGCGTAACTCTTGAGGAGCTCGAGAGCATTCTCAAACCCGAAAAGTACACAGGCAGAGCAAAGGAGCAGACCGAGGATTTCCTCAACGAGTATGTCGCTCCGGCGCTCGAGAAATATAAAGATATTGAATCGGACAAACCCGAAATCAACGTTTAAGCATAAGGAGAAAAAACCATGGTAAAAGCTATCGTAGGCGCTAACTGGGGCGATGAGGGAAAGGGCAAAATCACCGACGTCCTCGCCAATGACAGCGACATCGTTATCCGCTTTCAGGGCGGTGCGAACGCGGGTCACACCATCATCAACAATTACGGCAAATTTGCGCTGCACCAGCTCCCTTCGGGCGTATTTCATCAGAATATCACCAACATCATCGGCAACGGCGTAGCCTTCAGCGTTGAGAACTTCGTCAAGGAAATGAAGGAGCTCGAGGACAGGGGAGTACCCACGCCCAACGTCATCATTTCTGACCGCGCTCAGATTGTAATGCCTTACCACGTTTCATTTGACTGCTATGAGGAGGAGCGTCTCGGAAAGAATTCCTTCGGTTCCACAAAGAGCGGTATTGCGCCCTTCTATTCCGACAAGTACTCAAAAATCGGCTTCCAGATCAATGAGCTCTATGACGATCCCGATTCCTTGAAGGAAAAGATTCATCACGCGCTTGAAATCAAAAACGCCACTCTCAAAAACCTCTACAACAAGCCCGAAATCACCGAGCAGGAGATTTTTGACAAGCTCATGGAGTACAAGGAGCAGCTCGCGCCTTACGTAGGCGACGCGTTCATGTTTGTACATAACGCCATCAAGGAAGGCAAGAACATACTCCTCGAGGGTCAGCTCGGCTCTCTCAAGGACACAGACTTCGGCATCTATCCCATGGTTACCTCCTCAAACACTATCGCCGGTTACGGAGCTGTAGGCGCGGGAATTCCGCCCTACGAGATCAAGGAGATCATCACCGTTGTCAAGGCATACTCCAGCGCTGTCGGCGCGGGCGAGTTTGTTTCCGAAATATTCGGCGACGAGGCTGACGAGCTTCGCAGACGCGGCGGCGACGGCGGCGAATTCGGCGCTACCACAGGCAGACCCAGACGTATGGGTTGGCTCGACCTTGTTGCCACACGCTACGGCTGTATGGTTCAGGGCGCTACTCAGGTTGCATTCACCGTTCTCGACGTTCTCGGCTACCTCGACGAGATTCCTGTTTGCGTCGGCTATGAGCTTGACGGCGAGGTTATCGACTACTTCCCGTCAACCACCAAGCTCAAGAGATGCAAGCCCATTCTTAAAAAGCTCAAGGGCTGGAAGTGTTCTATCTCGGGAATTACTGAGTATGATAAGCTGCCCAAGGAGTGCCGCGAGTACATTGAGTTCGCCGAGAAGGAAATCGGCGTTCCGATCAAAATGGTATCCAACGGTCCTTCCAGAAGCGACATCATCTACAGATAATAAAAAGGAGCTGTCTTGTTTCAAGACAGCCCCGTTCATTTTGAAAAGGGGTATAATATGAACAAGGAAACGGTAATCGTCCTCGATTTCGGCGGTCAGTACAACCAGCTGATTGCCAGAAGGGTTCGCGAGTGCAATGTGTACTGCGAAATCCTGCCCTATACGGTCGAGCTTGAAAAAATCAAGGCGCTCAACCCCAAGGGTATTATCTTTACAGGCGGACCCAACAGCGTTTACGACGAGAGCTCGCCGCACTATGACCCGGAGATTTTCAAGCTGGGAATACCTGTTCTCGGCATCTGCTACGGCTGTCAGCTCATGGCGTATTCTCTCGGCGGCAACGTAGTCTCCGCTACCGACGACGCTGTCAGCGAGTACGGCAAGACCGTGACCGATTATAACTCCGATAATATTCTTTTTAAGAATATTCCCTCGCAGGGCATTTCTTGGATGAGTCACCGGGACTATATTAATGAGGTACCCGAGGGCTTCACTGTTTCCGCGACCACGGCTCACTGTCCCGTTGCGGCGATGGCTGACCCGGAGCGCAGGCTCTACGGCGTTCAGTTCCACCCTGAGGTCAACCACACCGAGCACGGCAAGGACATGCTCAGAGCGTTCTTGTACGATGTCTGTGAGTGTAAGGGCGAGTGGAAGATGGACAGCTTTATCGACACCACCGTCGAGCAGATTCGCGCTCAGGTAGGCGATAAGGGCGTAGTTCTCGGATTATCAGGCGGAGTTGATTCCTCTGTTGCCGCCGCGCTCATCAGCAAGGCTATCGGCAAGCAGCTCACCTGCGTGTTTGTAGACCAAGGGTTAATGCGTAAAGACGAGGGCGATTTTGTTGAAAACACCTTCACAAAGCTCTTTGATATGAATTTCGTCCGCATCAACTGTCAGGACGAATTCCTCTCAAAGCTCAAGGGTGTCAGCGACCCCGAGGACAAGCGTAAAATCATCGGTACGGAGTTTTATAACGTGTTCTGGAACAAGATCCGCGAGAGCTACGGCTCGGGATTCTTTGCTCAGGGAACAATTTACCCTGACCGTATCGAGAGCGGCAAGGGTGACGCGGCGAAGATAAAGACCCACCACAATCAGGTCGGAGTACCCGAGGATATCAAGTTTGAGGATATCATCGAACCGCTCAAGGACTTGTTCAAGGACGAGGTGCGCGCAGTGGGTGAGAAGCTCGGACTTCCTCACGACCTCGTATGGCGTCAGCCGTTCCCGGGTCCGGGACTGGGCGTCCGCGTTATCGGCGAAGTAACTGCCGAGCGCGTAAAGATTCTTCAGGAAGCCGACGCTATTCTCCGCGACGAAATGGACAAGTGCGGCTATGCTGACAAGATGAGCCAGTTCTTCGCGGTACTTCCCGGAGTTAAAACCGTCGGCGTAATGGGCGACGCGAGAACCTACAGCGAGCTTGTCGCGATACGCGCCGTAACCACTGACGACTTTATGACCGCCGACTGGGCTAAAATCCCTTACGATATCCTCGGCAGAGTGTCCAACCGCATTATAAATGAAGTAACCCACGTCAACAGAGTAGTCTACGACATCACCTCAAAGCCTCCCGGCACGGTGGAATGGGAATAAAAAATAACACCCCTGACTTAATCCGTGATATTCTTAACGGAAAATTCAGCGGCGGGGATACCCTGAAGGTTTTAAGTGCCTTCAGGGTATTTTTCTGTTTAGTTTTTATCTAACTGAAATGTGTATTGGATTACGATGGTGTTGCCGCAGGTGCGCGAATATCTGACTTCCTTTTCGTAGACATCTATTCGCTTGATAAAGGCGCGGAGGATTTCGGGAGTGAGTTTTTCGATGTCGATATACTCTTTTGCCTTTGCAATGAAATCCTTGACGTATTTCTCCTGTAAATCAATCTCATTGATTTTTTCGTTGAGTTCGTTCAGCTTAGTGCGAATCTGAGCTTGTTCTTCCTCGTAGCCTGATGCAAGGAAATCATAACGTTCTGGAGTGATACGTCCGATCACTCTGTCCTCGTAAAGGCAGCGAATGATGTTGTCAAGCTCGCTAATACGGGTAGTCAACTGAGATTTTTCTTTCTCTGCCGAAGCATAATACTTTTTAGCTTCAGCTTTGCCCTTCTCGGTTGCCATAGCATAAAACTCATCGCTGTGGCTGCTCGCCAACGCTATCATAGATTTTAACTGTGCGAGAACGATCGTATCAAGCACATGTTCCTTGATATTGTGGACAGTACATCTTGATTTTCCTCGCTGATAACCGCCGCATTGAAAGTAGTTTTTCTCAGTCGGCATTGTTTTCGAACGATGAAGATACATTCTTTTGCCACAGTCTCCGCAGTAAAGATAACCGGAATACTTGTCCATCTCGCCCTGTGTATCAGGACGTTTCCTGCCTTCAAAATGTTTCTGTACGAGGTCAAATGTCTTCCTGTCAACAATCGCTTCATGAGTATTTTCGAACACCCGGATATTTTCAGGCGAATTGTTTATGCGCTTTTTCAGTTTGTTTGACTTGGAATAAGTTTTGAAATTAACGGTATCTCCAACATAGAATGGGTTCGACAACATTTTCCTAACGCTGTTTTGCGACCATATATATGGATTATTTAAGTTCGGTTGACCGCTGCGACTTCCTGTTTTCTTGAAAGCATATACGCTCGGACAGATCACTTTTCGCTCCGCAAGCTGATTACAGATACTCCAGATTCCGATTCCGCTTGCGTATAAATCAAAGATTTCTTTTACAATCGGCGCGGTTTCAGGGTCGGGAATCCATTCCTTTGGATTATCGGGATTTCGCATATATCCGTAAGGAACAGTTGTACTTATCCTTTCCCCGCGCTCACCTTTTGAATGAATGACAGCTCTAATCTTCTTGCTCGTATCTCTGGCATAGAAATCATTGAAATAATTCTTGATGCCGGAGAAGTCACTCTCACCATGAAGGCTGTCAACGCCGTCGTTGATTGCGATAAAGCGCACGTCATATTGCGGGAATGTAATCTCCATCAACATACCTGTCTGGAGATATTCTCTGCCCAGTCGGGATTGGTCTTTGACGATAACCGTTCCGACCTTACCCGCGTAAACGTCCTCCATCATCTGCTTGTAACCGGGACGGTTGAAATTTGCGCCGGAATAACCGTCGTCAACATAGTACTTACAGTTGTGCAGATTATTATCGTCCGCAAACTTCTTGGTAATGATTTTTTGATTGGATATGCTATTTGATTCACCCTCGCGCTCGTCCTCTTGCGAGAGACGGCAATAGAGAGCAGTGATCAATTGGTTTGAATTTGTGTTTAACAATTTGAACCTTCCTTTCCGAATGCAGCCACTCTGAAATTCAAACCGAATAGGATACGCTAACAGGATACCCTAACTCGGCTTGAATGTCCAGAGATTTTGGCTTGTTTTTTGACAATAAAACTTTTGACCCGCCGTTGCAGAACCTTAGTTTACATATCTCAGTTTTCCAAAGGCGGATTTGGATGCAACGTCACGTTGCTATTTTCCTGTGATTAAATATTTGATGGTGTCACTGACGGTGGGAGCGTCAGCGGTAGGGTTAACAGAAATAATCTCGTAAGTAGCACCGTTGACCGTCATGGTAGTGGAGCTGAAAAGATTCCTTCTGTAAAAATCTGAGGGATTATTTAGAGTAATGGTACTGAATTCTTTGTCCATAGAGTCCTTTCCTCGCCGCAGTAAATGCGGCGAATTATTTTTATGATTTTGTTAATGTGGTAGTTGGTTTGAAAATTGAACCGAATCATATTTGACATCAATCCCTTCGTTTGATATAGTTTAGAGTGTCATGGAGAATCCTTCGTCCTCATCTTCATCCTCGCTGTCATCATAATTATCGTAGTCATAATCGTCAGCGCCGAAGATTTCGTGGAGGATTTCTTCTCTGGTTTTGCATTCTTCCTGCTCATAATCAGGCTCCTGATCGAGCATTTCACCCTGACTTTCGGCTGCTACATTGGTTATTATACCGATACCCAAGCCGAGAACCGT
>NZ_JAHLQB010000105.1 GCF_018918205.1 Lachnoclostridium sp. MSJ-17
TAGGTGCCGAACATATGACCTTCAAACGTGATCTGTCCGTTCGAGTCTGTTGACCTGACGGCGATCTTCTCCCAGTATGTCCAGAGCGGGCTTGTGTCGCTGTAATCCGCCCCCAGAGTTGCAAGGGCGTTTGTCAGGTACTCCTGCTCTGTTTCGCCTTTCTGTACTCCTGCTCGCCGTCGTCGACCCATTCCTTGTTGATAGCGATCTCGGCGTATTCGTCGCCGGGAGTCGTCTGGTAGTTGGTGGCGACGTACTCGTAAGTCGTGAGCAGGTTATCGGTAGTTACATTCCACGAATATCTGGAGTAGAAATCCATATTGTCGGGATGTTGGGAATAAATCTCAACGGGACGGTAAGCGATCTCACGTCCGTCCTGGTCGTACTTTGGAACCTCAATTCCGGTGACCGTCCAGTTTTTGCCGTCCCTGCTCTGGAAGGTCGCCTTGCTGCGATTGAAATAGAGAATATTCGCTGTTTACGGGATTGCCCTCGTCGTCGAGAGCCGCCAACCTCTCCGGAAGCCCCTTTACCGCTCCGTCCGGTAAAGAAGTCTCCGCAAAGGCTGTGCTGATGCTGCACAAGCCGATAAGGAGGCTGCACAGCACCGCCAGTATTTTTTTATGAAATTGTGACATGCCGGCAGCCTCCTTTCTGTTAATTATTCAGGTGCTATGGTGTGGGGGTGAATCAGGTAGTCGGAATCTCCCAAGTCATCTTCTCAATCTCGCTGCCGGGCTGATAAAGATATTGTACCCTTTGCAGGCATGATCGGATGAGGATTCAGAGTATCATTGCCGCCGGTTGTGGTGTTGACATCAACAGCCCAACCGTCCTTGACGGTGTTATTTCCTTCCTTACCAGCTTCATCCAAAGTAACCTGGATAGAATCTAAGAATACATTAAGATCAAAGTCAAATGCGAGATATGCGCCAACCTTTGTATCTTCACTAAGCGTTACGCTTTCAACGAGCTTTCTGGTTGTGTCGCCCGCCTCGAGGTCGTTGTTATAGTAGAATGTGGTCTTCTGAGGTTTTTTATTGCTTGTTGCATTATCCTCAATTGCAGTCCACTGTTCCGCATCGGTACCAACGTTTGTAAGAAGCACTTCAATGGAAATCGGCTTATCATTAACAACTTCTTTTACGATAGTGAACTTCTTCTGAGCTGCGTTGTAAGTCCAAGTCATATCATCAGTCTGATACAAATCTTCTGTCGCAGTGCTCAGATACGCATGCTGGTTTGCCGCAAATGTTACAGGCAGAACTTGATCGGAGCTGGGATCTGAAGAACTGTTATCATTAATTACACCTTCAGGCAATACGTAATCGGAATGTCCGTTCGCACCATCCAAGGTATAGAGCGCAAAATATGTACCGCCATTCGTATCATCAACAGCTGCATCATAGTAATAGCCGCTGTATTCATAAGTGTTCGGAGTACCGTCGGGAGTTTCGCCGATATTTCTTCTGAACAGATACAGACCTGTGGTCTGAGGTTTGAAGGTGGAAGCGTCGATAGCGCCGTAGTAGTTTCCGCCGGCAGTAGCAGCTGTTGAGCCGCCCGCAATCTTGGTGGTAACGGTTGAGCTGACAGAACCTACGGTTGTGCCCTTTGCAATGTTTGTGTATGTCGGTTCTGCGTTGGCACCGCTGTAAACCCACAAATCAGTACCCTGCTCTAATGTCCAGGTGTAGCTCGCATCATCGGGAGCGTAAACCAGAACGCCTGCAGCCTGCATGGACTGAACCTCGCTGAACTTAGCAAATTCATTATTTTCTTCAAGTGAGCCATTATTCTGTGCGTGGTTTGCATCCTGAGGGTTATCAATCTGAGCTGTACTCAAGGTTTTATAATACCGATATACAGGAGCCTCCGTTGTACCGATATTTTTATAATAATTCAATCCGAGCTTTGTTTTGCTTGCATCATCAACTTTTGTTAATCCGGTTGCAGCCGAATTTACACCTTCAGCTACTACCATATTTGCCGGTGTTGAATCTTCCTTAAGTACTCTTAAAGAGCCGCCGAGCCACATTCTTACGAATGCGTCCACGTTGCCGGTGTTGACCGCCGCAACGTCCTTGTTGATTGTCTGTCCGGGGAGCCAGTCTGCGGGAGGCTGGAAGTCTTCGACGATTGATACATTGTAGTTTGCCGACGCGGTCAGACGGTTGGTGACTTCGTCCTTGGACGAGAACCACGCAAAGGTCGAAGCCGCTACGATGGCTACGGCAACTATCAAGGCAACAATCAGTACGCGTCTTTGCTTTGCTGATTTCTTTTTCTTGGTTGTCATCTAAATCTTTCCTTTCTTAAATTTTTTTGGATTCATCATCCGCCTTGTCCTCTTCCTTTTCACCGGCAGCTTCGGTCTCGCCTGTCTGAGCGGCAACCGCTTCCTTTCCGGAACCCGATTCCGTTTGGAGAACGGCTTCCTTATCAGCAGCCATCTCTGATTTGGAAGTCGCTTCCGTTACGGGCGGAGAATCCACGGAAGCATCTCCGTTTTCAGACTGCGTTTCCTCTTCTGCCTGCTTCCTGGAGGGAGCAAGGTAAATTCCCATTAGCTTGAAGAACACGAATATCAGCGCGATGATCGGAACAATGAAATACCACCGCATCTGTACGAACCTTACGACGTATCCCATCACGGGAATCTTGAAGGTCACCACGCCGACCACGCGTTCCTCATCTATCAGGAATGTATCTTCGCTGTCATTAGCGTCACCCTTTGTCTTGAAGCACGTAACGCCCGTGCCTTGGTAATCGGGAAGCTTTTCAACCACCCGGTGGGTCAGGTACGCTTCGCCGTCCGACGAAGGGTTAAAGGTAATGACGTCGCCGACATTGATGTTGTCGGCATTTTCTATCTTCACGAACACCATATCACCTACGCTGTACGCCGGTTCCATTGACGGAGTAAGAACCGTGTAATATCGGTATCCAAAAAGAGACTTGCTCGGGTTCACCGAAGCCGCGAACATCAGCGCGGAAATGATTATTCCCGCCGCCAATACATATATAAATACTGTGCGGAATATCCGCAATGCCTTAAATCCCGCGCGTGAGCCGCCCTTCTGCTCACTTTCGATTTTATTGTTCAAAGTCAACCACTCTCCTCGTTATTAAAATATCACAAAAAAACAAACACGTATAGTAACGCAATTATATGTATGTAATAACACCCGATTGGGCTGATGTCAATCTTTTTTCACAAAAAAGTATTCTTTTTGACATTTTATCCAAATCAGAACTTTGCAAAAAACAAGCGGGCGGAAATGACATAAATCATCTCCGTCCGCAGCGATTTTTTAATTGACAATGGACAATGGACAATTGACAATGAATGGCGGGCTCTGCCCGCACCCGATTTATATTCGTAGTGAAGCGACCAACAACTACCAACTACCTACTACCAACTACCCAACTACCTACTACCCAACTACCAACTACCAACTACCAACTACCCAACTGCCAACTAAAAACCGGCTCATTATCCCTCTGAGCCGGTCATTTTTACTTATTTTCCTCTGCCTTGACGCGCTTTTCGTTGCGGCGGTACACGCTCGGAGTCACGCCGTAATATTTTTTGAAGGCGGCGGTGAATTTTGTGTGCTTGGCGTATCCGGCGCGCTCGGAGATATATCCGATCGACCAGTCGGTTTCAACGAGCCTTTCGGCAGCCCATTCCATACGCACCTTTGTCTGATATTCCTTGTAGCCGTAGCCGTAGTAATTTCTGAAATAATTCTTTACCGCCGTGTCGCTTACGTCGTACTTCGCCGCAAAATGCGCCGCGGTGTTTTTCTGCTCAAAATTCTCGGTCAGGCAGGTGTAGATATCCTCGGCGATCTTCTGCTGCTTTTCGTCTGATTTTTTCCTTCCCGACATGCTCAGACGCTTCAGATCTCCTCCGAGATTGTTTCCGACCTCGACCGTGTGGGTGAGCACCATGAGGTTCTCGCCGTTCATTCCCGATTCAAACAGCTTGTCAACGGTCTGCTCGGTGTTCTTTGAATACGGGAAAAGATATCCGTCGCTGTCGAAGATATCCTCCTCGGGGAGCATCATGCCCTCGATAACGAAGCGGAGCATTCTGAACATTGCGCTTTCATTTACAAGCTCGTTCGGCTGGAACGCGATCTCAACGCCCCTGAATTCATCGGCGGTAAAGTTAAACGTCCCGTCGTCGCCGATCCCGTAGTCCATCATGACCTGACCCTGCGGCAGCGTATTGGTAACGCCGTTCACGGTAAATAAGCAGCTCCCCTGCCTGCAGATAAGAGTTCTCAGGAACCGCGTATCTCCGCCCTTGCGGAAGCCGAGCTTCCACAGATCGGGGAGCCACGGCGAGCGGATGTCGAAGAAGATTATCTGCATGCTCTTATAGGGCTGATATGAAATTATACGCCCGCCGTTCGGAAGCTCATACTCAGTGCGTTTTTTTCTGTCCTTGATCAGCGTTCCGTCTTCCTGTAAATGACTTATCTTTTTTTTCACAGACATCCCAACTTTCAGCATAAATACCCATATTATTATTTAATGTTATCACATTTGATGAAATAATGCTACCCACTTTCAGAACTATTGCACCTTTTAGAACCAAAATCTGCCAATTATTTTTTTCACGGCAGCAAGTCCGCGCATCGCAAAGCCATCGCAAATAACAAAAACCTCTGCGCGGGATCAAAAGCCTTTACGCGCCAAAAAGTCCGCTTATTTTGCGTAAGTACTAATATTTTTTTGTCAGTAGCAGGTTCATGCCATAGACGTACTTGAATTTTTATACTATAATTATATAAATATTTGGTGAGAAGCACTAAATTTTTAAAAAAGGAGGACAACTTATGAAACGACTTAACAGGACGTCCGTCCGCGCGGTTTCGATCATTCTCGCACTGCTGATGTGCGTGACGATGATACCCGTGACGGCGTTCGCCGCTCAGAAGGAAGCTGACGAATCCGTCGGCGAAAACGGACCCGCGTCCGCAAGCGCATACGTCGCTCTCAACGACGGCTACGCGTGGAAGTACCCCTACAGGGTCAAGACAGGCGCGGCGACGGTTCTTGACGGAGCCGGCTCCTATGATCCGGATACCAACACGCTGACGCTCAACAACTTTTCGGGCTCGGCGATCGAGACCAACAAGATGGGCGAGGATTTCAAGATCAGACTCATCGGCAAAAACACCGTAGCAAACGGCGTAAACATCTGGGGCGACGGCTGGGGAGCCTCGGCGTTTATCACCGGCGACGGCACCCTTACCACGTTCGGCATCACCGTCATGGCTGAGGGCGCTCCCGCGGTATTTTCGGTGGGACCCGACGCCAGAGTCACCGCTGAGGGCGGCGGCATCACGGTCTACGATTCCTCGTCCGAGAATCCTCTCCGGTTCAGCGGCAAGGAGCGCAGCGGCGGCAAGCCGGGACGCGTCCGCAGCACGACGCCCGCGCTTCACCCCTCATACGATCTGAGCATGTCGTCCTACGGCGAGGATATCTACTACAACCCGACGCATCCGTACGCGCAGTATTCCCAGTACGCGGAGACGGAGTATTTTGCATGCAGGCGCACCGTCCATTCCTCCGCCACACGCGCAAAGGACCGCAAGACGATGAAGGCGGTGTCCTTTACCCTGCGCGAGGTGCGGCATGAGAACGATAAGTACGTCTGGTATTCCACGATCACCCAGATCTATGTCTGGGAGGATACCGACCTGTACCAGCGCTACAAGAACAACCTCGAGGATCTTACGCTGGAGGCGTACGACCCGAACTATCAGCTCGTCACCGAGGAAAGCTTCAGCGAGACCGAGTGGGCAGTCGTCGACAATCTCGGCGAACCGCTGGCAAATGTGGATATAGTGCCTCAGGCGGCGAACGTGATGATGTTCCCGACTCTGGAAGCCGCGGAGCTTGACGATGCTCTTATGGGCAAATTCTACACCGCGCAGCTTCACGCCTCGCCCGCGAACGGCGGACGGATCACCGATTTCAGCATCACGGGCAGCGCCTCGGAATGGCTGAATATCGACAGCAAGGGCAAGCTCAGCGGAAAGCCGAGATCGGCGGGCGTGTATTCGCTGTACGCCACCGCCACCGAGACGGTCGACGGCGTATCGCTCGACACCCTTCCCGTGCGCTACCGCATTCTTGTCAAGGAACCGACAAATATGCTCACCTTCGCTTCCTCCGTCACCGACAAGGCGGCTCACACCCTGACCTTTGAAAAGACGGACGGCTCCTTTGCAAAGACGATGGACATCGGCAACGGCATGATCGGCGAAGGCAGAGCCTTCAGCCTTGACGGCTTCCCGGTGGGCGAATACAAAGTCACCCTGACGGCGTCGATGAACGGCGCGTCGGTCAGCTATGCAAACCCGACGGCTTCCTTCACGCTCGCTGAGGGACAGCACAACAACATAAGCTTCAACCCGGGCGCGTCGACCGTGACTCCGAACGCGGGCAGCGTTTCGCTCAAGGTCAACAATTTCAGCGCGCTCAAGGACTACTATACTTATTTATCAATTCAGCTCGCGGACGGCTCGGTTCTGGAACGCACCGTGAACGCGGACACCATGTTCTTCCCCGATCTGCTCGAGGGACGCGCTGCTGTCGAGAGCTTTACGCTGTATGTATCCGACGCCGCGGGCAGAGCGGTCAAGGCAACAAGCGGCGAGATCGTTGCGGACGGCAACAGCCTGACCGCCAACGCGGCCGTTTCGGGCATCACCGAATACACGGTCGTCGGGCTCCCCAAGGAGTTCAGCAGCATCATTGTTCGCATCAATCAACATGACGCCATCATTGTTTCTCAGCCCGAAAATTCGTGGGAGACGCCGACGTTCCGCCTCGCCACCCTGAGTGAGGACGACGAGCTGACCACGTCGTTCTGTTACAACAGCTACGGCGATACCGCGCGCGCCATCTATGACATCTACGACAAGCCCGTCTCCGTTACCCTCTCGGGCACCGAGATCAAGCTGGACGTTCCCAAGCTAGACAAGACCGGCGTGATCCGCGGCAAGGTGACCGACCGCGATGACAAGCTTGTCGCAGGCGCGTCCATCATCTGCTCGCAGTTTATCAACGGCAGAACCGTCACCTTCTCCGCCGTCAGCGACGAAAACGGCGATTACCGGTTCGAGGGACTTTTCGCGGAAAAGCTGGCGAAGCTCAGCATCACCGCGGACGGATATGTAGACACGGAAGATTCCCTCGCCTCCGTCGGCGCGGATACGGAGCATGACATTACCGTTACGCCCGTGCGCTACATCTCGCTGACCTTTGAACGACCGCTGACAGACGCGAGCATCCATTGGTCAGGTAAGATAGGTTCCGGCAATTATATCAGATCGCTCGGCAATCAGAGCGGCGCCTCGTTCCTTCTGCCGGTTCCGTATGACGCGAACGGTACGTTTAAAGTGTATGTTTCTTCCCGCATGCTTGCCTACGGCCATTGCGAGGAATCCGTTGAGGTCACCAACGGCAGCGGCAGCCTGACGATGAATCCCGCGTTCAACGGCAAAATCGACGCCGGAGGCTGCAATGAGCTCGGAGAGCGCGTGGCGGAATATAATGCAGAGCAGCAAATTCTGTATGTGATCTCAACGGACGCAGACCGCAATTATTTCTCTACCAGAAGTCCCAACACCACGTTTTATGTGCCTGAGGGTCATTACCGCGTGGAGATCCGCGACAGGTCAGACACAGATTCCGTTCTGGGCTCTCAGGAGCTGGAGGCAACACCTGAAAAAACCGCTTATCTGACCGCACCCGTGAGCAGCGAACCCGAAAACACCCTCGGCGGCTCCGTTACCGCGCCCTTGTCCGCGCCGAAGGGCGATACCTACAAGATCGAATGCACGATCCGCAACGATTTTGATATCGATCGGCTGGTATTCTATCTCTATGACAGCCGGTATTTGAATTGGGATTCCGGCGTCAAGGGCGTCGTCATCAACGGCAAGACGGCGGGCATTGAGCATAACAATATCTGGAAAAAAGATAATCCGCAGATCGACTGGTCCTACCCGATGCGCATCACGTTCTATGTGGAGCAGCGCGCCACCGCCACAACGGACGATCTGCTGTTCAAGCTGAAAGCCGTTGGAAACGGAGGTCAGAAGTACCTGATCGGAGAATCCGTCACCGCCTACGCGCCCAACATCTCCCTGAGAGTCGCGGACGCGATCACCTCCACCAAGAAAACAAACGCGGACGGTCATGCCGTGTACACTCCTGACAGCCTGTCCTTCTACGGCGACACCGATCCCAACACCGATGTCACCCTCTATGATAACGGCACTCCCGTCGCAAAGGCAACGTCAAACAATAACGGCAGATACTCCGGCACGCTGAAAATCGCCTCTGAGGATACCGCGCACAAGATACGCGCCGAGGTCACCTCCGGCGGCAAGACGATGTACGCCGAGGCGATCAGCACCTACAATCCCGGCGGCGCGTGTCTGAGAACGATATGGTTCAACGGCAACGAGATGAAGCCCGGCGCAAAGCTGAGCTATATCACCGGAGTCGGCGGCTACACCTGCCAAGTAGCGGCGGCGATCGACAATCCCGACCGGCTCGACGACGTGACCTACTGCATAAACGGCGAGGACGTCACGGGCAAGGTATTCTTCAAGATCACCACGGTCGACGGCGACCGCATCGTCAAGGCGGAGTCCAATACCAACCAGACCCGCTGGTACACTAATACCCTGCACTTTGAGCACGTTTATCCCACGGGCGTCAAGGTGCTCTACCGCTCAAAGGCAGCAGACCACACCTACGCCGACACCTTCACCGAAGCTGACGGCACCGAAAGCAACATAAACGTCGACCTCGGCGTCAAGGGCAAGGGAGAAAGCTCAGACTCATACATCAAAGATCTGATCAAGCTCACCATGGAGGGCTACAGCGGCGAAGGCTCAGACCCCGTCAGCGCGAACGACGAGGAAAAGGAGGTCACCTCCAACGACCTGTACAACGCCATGGTATGGAAGCTCAATCAGGGCGAGGGCGAAGGCACCTTCAAGACGCTGACCGCTGAACAGGCGGCGGCAAAGGTTCCCGCGGACAAGGCTGAGATACGCACCTACACCGACGAGCCGAAGTGGACCGTAAACGCCCAGAACCTCCACCTCAAGATGGTCGAGCTTCAGGAAAAGGGCTACCAGACCTACAGCTATCTCGACGAGAACACGGGTCACAAGATCTATCTGTTCAGCGGCAAGTTCTACTACGCTCAGGACGCAAAGCCCGTTCCGTCGCTCCAGATAACAAAGATCTACAGCGGAATCCCCAAAACCGAGGACGACCCGCGCATGTTCAAGGACGGCGTGATGATCGGCTCGACCCTCGAGGTTCAGTACATGTGCGACGTTACTGCAGGCAAGTGGTACCGCACCCAGACCGCGACGATGCCCGGCGGCGTGCGTTCGGCTATCCACACCTCAGGCTACCAGATACCCAGCACATGGGAGGCTCCGTTCTCCTATAAGGACACGAACGTATTCCCGGTTTCAACTCCCGACGACGAGGCTGTCGGCGCTCAGGTAGGCGGCGACAATCTCACAAAGCAGGGCATCTCCTTTGAGATCGACTTCAAGAGAGTAAGCGCCCAGACCTATGTAGGCGGAGCGATCTCCGTCGGCGGCTTCTGCTACGGCAAAATGGCTTCCGCGACCTACTTCAACGGCGTAAAGGTCATCAACAAGCAGACAGGCAAGGCGATGGATCTCGTCGATATCGGTCTTGATAAGGCTATCAACAAGGGCAAGAATATATTCTACGCCGGCGTTTCCAAGGAATCTTTAGCCGCGGGCAGCGTAGTTTACAGTGTCAGCAAGCTCAACGAGGGAGTGGTCGAGGGCGGAACCACCGTCAACGACATCTACGACGCGGTCTACACCCAGATACGCGACAATATCCGCTACTACGGCAAGGTCAAGACCGCCGCGAACTATACCGCGGAGCACGACAACGCGAACGTTCTCGGCGACTTCACCCTCGACAAGTACAAGGCGGACAGAATGCTCCAGAAGAGCAGGGATATGGCTGACGCGGTGGTCGAGCTGCAGCAGGCTATCGAGAACGCCCAGCACCAGGACGAGTTCACCCAGACAGTAACCGAGCAGATAGGCTATCTCTCGATCGCGGCGAGCTGCGCACCGGGCGTAGGCACCGAGGCTTCGCTGATTCTCGACGCGATGTGCTTCATCATGTCGGCGGCGAACGATACCAGAAACTCAAAGGTCAGCGCGGCTGCCGAGAAGTTCATGGAAAAATACCGCGCCTATATCGCCGAGGACGAGCAGGTCAAGGACGAGATCACCGAGTCCGAGGAACGCGTTGAGAAGTACAAGAAGTGGGGCTTCGACATAAAGACCAGAAGCGATATCGTCGGCGAGGATATGAAGAAGAAAAAGAAGAAAACACCGTCCGGCGGCGGTGGCGGCGGCGGAAGCGTCGATCCCACAGAGCCCGGTCAGACCGAACCCGGACAGACTCAGCCCGGACCTACAGAGCCCGGACAGACCGAACCCGGACCCACAGAACCCGGTCAGACAGAGCCCGGACCCACCAATCCCGGACCCACCAATCCCGGACCGACTAACCCCGGACCGACTGATCCCGGACCCACTGATCCCGGACCGACTGATCCCGGTCCCACCGAACCCGCTCCTCCCACTCCCGATGACAGCGGCGGCAGCACAGGCGGCGGCAGCACAGGCGGCGGCGACATCGACATTGAAGTGATACCCGCCCACGACCCGTCCGGACGCGTTTACGAGGCGGTCGCGAGCAACACTATCGAGGGCGCTACGGTAACGCTCTACAGATACGCAAGCGAAAGCAATCCGATGAGCCAGTGGGACGACAGCGACAACCTCAGACAGGACAACCCGCTGACGACCGACGCCGACGGCTTCTACCGCTGGGACGTTCCCGAGGGCGAATGGTACGTAATCGCCGAGAAGGACGGCTATATCAGCGGCAGCAGCCAGAATGACACGGCGGCTCTCGTAAACCACAACGGCACCAACTACCTGCCGGTTCTTCCGCCTCAGCTCGACGTAAACATTCCGCTCGTCAGCTACGCGGCTCCCGAGATCGAAAGCATCTCGGCAAAGAGCGACGGCGTTTACATCACGTTCAGCAAGTACATGGACGAAAGCACCGTTGTCCGCGAGAACTTCGAGCTTCTCGGCGAGGACGGAAGTCCCCTCGAGTTCAAGCTCGACAAGCTCGACAGCGAGCAGGCTCCGTCCAACATCAACTACGGGGGCGAAGCTCCGTACTACACCAAGACCGTCCGTCTGAGAGCCGATCTGCCGCTCGACAAGGAATTCTTTGTCAAGGTCAGCGAAAAGCTTACAAGCTACGCGGGCACGCCTATGGTCAGCGCCTACAGCGACGCGGTTTACGCCGACGAGAAGCGCACGCTCGCTGCTCCGGTATTCTCGGTCAATCCCGGCGAGGTCGACAGAAACACTCCCGTGACGATCAAGGCTGAGGACGGCGCGAAGATCATCTACACCACCGACGGCAGCGAGCCTACCGCTGAAAACGGCAAGCTTGCAAAGAGCGGCACGACCGTCGTCATCTCCTCCGACATGACTCTCAAGGCTATCGCGGTAAAATTCGACGCGAACACCAGCGAGGTCACAACAGGCGAATACACCGTGAAGATCTACGTTGACACTTCCTTTGAGCCTGACTACACCTTAGGCGACGTGAACAAGGACGGCACGATCGACATCAACGACGTGACTCTGCTCCAGAAAGCGCTTGCCGAGCTCGAGAAGCTTGACGATGCGCAGACGCTCGCAGCCGATGTTACCGGCGACGGAAATCTGACGATCGACGACGCGACGACCATTCAGAAATTCCTCGCGGAGATCATAGATCATTTCGGATAATATCCCATAGACAAGCAAGGGGCTGACCGCACGGTCAGCCTCTGATTTTATTATATTGATTTTATCGCATAGTAATGATATACTAAATAAAAAACGGAGGTGATCACTATGTTATCTGTCGGCACACAGGCGCCGGACTTCACTCTTCCCGACCAGAACGGTGAAATGCACTCGCTCTCGGATTACAGAGGTCAGAAGGTGGTTTTATATTTTTATCCTAAGGACAACACCGCGGGCTGCACAAAGCAGGCTTGCGCGTTCGGCGAGCTTTATCCGCAGTTCCGCGAAAAAGGCGCCGTAGTCCTCGGAGTGAGCAAGGACTCCGTCGCCTCGCACAAGAGATTTGAGGAAAAATACGGTCTGCCGTTCACTCTCCTCTCAGACACCGGGAAGGAAGTCATTCAGGCTTACGGCGTGTGGCAGGAAAAGAAAAACTACGGCAAAATCAGCATGGGCGTTGTCAGAACCACATACCTGATCGACGAAAACGGAGTTATCGTCAAGGCGTTCGGCAAGGTAAAGGCAGCCGACAATCCCTCGCAGATGCTCGGGGCGCTGGAATAACGGCAAAGCAAAGGACGGACTCATTCGAGCCCGCCCTTTTTTTATCCGTTAAGCTGCTTATTCATTTTATTGATATTATTTCTTATGCACAGGTAAACTATCGCCCAGATGATAAGGAACACGCCGGCGAAGATCGCGGTGAACAGAGCTATCGCCTGCCACTTGAGCGGCAGCCAGCCGTTGAGCAGGTAGATGCCGATGTAGTCGAGGAACAGCACGGCGCCCTGGATAAGCGCCGCCATGCCGAGCTGGAGCTTTTCGGTATGGTAGACCGCGCTGACTCCCGCCGCGATGAACGCCATGAACGTCGAGGTGAGAATCTCTCTTACGAGCCTTGTGACCGATACGGTTTCAACAACACCGCCCGCGCCGAGAAAGATATAAACGATTGCCACGATAACGGGGCCGAGCGATGCGAACATCGCGCCTCTCTTCAAGAATTCAATGATAAATTTTTTCATCTTACTTCAACTCCTTTTTAATGTCTGCATAGCATCTTCTCGAAACGTAGTCCCTGTAGCCGCATTTGAAGATAACGTCTACCGAGCCTGAAAAAGCCGCCGAGAATTTTTCTATCCTCGTCCTGTTTGCGAGAGAGGATTTATTTATTTTGATAAAGTAGCCCGGAAGGATATCGCCAAGCTCATAGAGCCGCATTTTCAGCCTGTAGCGCGTACCCGAGGTATCGATAGCGTAGGTCTTTGAATCGTCCACGGTGATACACTCTATCTCGCTGAATTTCAGGATTTTTATATCGTCCTCGGTGTAGGCGGTAATGCTGTCCTCGCCGATGTAGCCGAGCACAAGCTCCTCGAGCCGGTACGAAAAATCGCCCTTGCCGTGAAGCGTCGCTTCCACCTGTTCCTCCCTGGATTTGTCGATGTTCAGTATGAATTTCATCTTGTTTGCACCTCCATTGTCTGTAGTATATCACGGATTTTTCCGTTTGTCACAAAATTTCGCTCAACGGTAAATTTTTCGCGGTCAACGGTATTTTTGCGTGACTTTTGGTATCCGATATGCTATAATTGTATAAGAAGCTGAGACGTGTTTTGCGCGTCTCAGCTTGATTTTTGCCGCATCTAAAATCGACGTCACAGACGTGACGGAGCTGCAGAACTACCTTGCTGAAAACACCGAATTTGACGAAACGCAGAAGAAGGTCGCCGATACCAACCACGACGGAAAAACAGATATTTCCGACGCGACGCAAATCCAAAAATACATTGCCGAGATAATTCCCGAGCTATAAAAAAACCGCCCGAACGGGCGGTTTTTGCTATATATAAGGTATTGAGAAAGGCAGCAGTATGTAGATATACGCGATAATAAAGCCGCCGATCGTCGAGAACAGGATTTGCAGGGGTCTGCGCCAGAGCATTCCGATCGCCGCCGCGAGAAGTATCAGCGGAAGCACTCCGTAGGTGAAGTCGATTCCGAAGCCCTGAAAGGTGCGCGTGAAATTGAACGCCTGCAAAAACCAGTACGCGAGAATGAACGCCGCGACGAAGCCCGCGACGGTTCCGACGCCGCGTCCGAACCAGCAGATCGCGGCAATGAGCGGAGATACCGCCGTCAGGATCACAAAATAACTGATATTGCTCCAGTCGGGCAGAATGTGCAGGAACACGCCGAGGTAGACGCAGCAGCCGAGCAGCAGTCCGCCGGAAAATGTGATTGCGTTTATCGCCGCGCGCAGAGGAGTTTTGCTGAACAGAGAGATAATCAGCGTGCCGAAAGCCCATGGCATGAGCGTGGTAAAGAAATTGCGGATATTGACCGCTTCAAGCCACTGCGGAAGCACACGCGCGGACATGCCGCTGAAAACCTCGGTGAGAATACCTAGCCCGAAGCCCGCGAGAAGCGCCGCGAAGGTGATTGCGAGCTTTTTGGGCATGGATTTTTGAGGGTGTGATTTTCTTATTTTATTAAACATATTCATAGTCAGTTGTTAGTTGGCAGGTTAGTTTTTCCCGGGCACTACATGCTATCCGGGCAGGTGATGTTGAACATTGTCAGAACGTTCCTGATTACCGCCCTGACGCACTCGCACAGCGCAAGCCTTGCCTGCATGAGTCCCTCGTCCTCGCCCTTAACGCGGCAGGCGTTGTAGAACTTGTGGAAGAGAGTCGCAAGCTTTGTTACGTAGCGCGTGATTTTGGTCGGGTCGTAGTCCTTCGCCGCCGAGATTATCTCGCTGCCGTAGAGCGCGAGGTGAGAAATCAATTCCTTCTCCTCGGGAGCGGTCAGAAGCGCAAGCTCAGCGTCGGTGCATTCGCGCGGGGTGATTCCGTCGGATTTGAGCGCCTTGAAGATACTGCATATCCTCGCGTGGGCGTACTGCACGTAATAAACGGGGTTCTGGTTGTCCTGCTTGACGGCGACGTCGAGGTCAAAGTCCATCTGGGTGTTAGCCTCGCGGGTGTTGAACAGGAACCTCGCGCTGTCAACGGGCACCTCCTCGAGCAGATCGCGCAGCTGTATAGCCTTGCCGGTGCGTTTGCTCATCTTGGCGGGCTTGCCGTCGCGAAGGAGCTTTACGAGCTGCATGAGAACGACGGTGAGCTTAGAGCCGTCTTTTCCGACAGCGTCCATAGCGCCCTTCATGCGCATAACGTGACCGTGGTGGTCGGCGCCCCATACGTCGATCAGGGTCGTAAAGCCGCGGTCAAACTTGTTCTTGTGATAGGCGATGTCCGCCGCGAAGTAGGTCGGGTTGCCGTTCTTGCGGATAAGGACGTCGTCCTTGAGCTCGAGATTGTCGATATATTTCTGAGTCTTGCCCTCACTCAGAAGCTGCTTTGTGAGGACTTCCTTGTTCTTGTACCAAATTGCGCCGTCGAGCTCGTAGGTCAGACCCTTCGCGCTCAGCTCGTCGACTACAGCCTTTACAGCGCCGCTCTTGTGAAGCTCGCTCTCAAAGAACCACTTGTCGTAGGTGATTTTGTAAGCCGCCATGTCCTCCTGCATCTTTTTGATGTTCTTGGGCAGAGCGTAGTCAACGAGAGTCTTTTTGCGCTCGTCGGAGCTGACATTCAGCAGAATATCGCCGAACTCGCTGTTGTACTCGTTTGCGAGGTCAATGATGTCGCCGCCCTGATATCCGTCCTCGGGGAATTCTATCTCGTCGCCCTTGTATATCTGCAGATAGCGCGCCTCGAGGGAACAGGCGAACTTCTCGATCTGGTTGCCCGCGTCGTTGACGTAAAACTCGCGGTACGCCTGATATCCCGCCTTGTCGAGAACGGAAGCGAGACAGTCGCCGAGAGCGCCGCCGCGCGCGTTGCCCATGTGCATGGGACCCGTGGGATTTGCGGAGACGAACTCTACCATCACCTTTTCGCCCTTGCCGAAGTCGGACGAGCCGTAGCCCTCGGGGTCAGAGAGAATATCGCGGACGGAAGCGGTGTAGTAATCCGCGCCGAGGAAAAAGTTGATGAATCCGGGACCGGCGGTCTCGCACTTCTCAAAGAAGGTGCCGCCGAGGCCGAGGTTTTCGGTGATAGCCTGAGCGATTTTGAACGGCGGCATGCGGAAAGCCTTTGCGCCCGCCATAGCGGCGTTTGTGGCGAAGTCGCCGTGCGAGGTGTCCGCCGGAACCTCTACGATAAATTCGGGCAGCTCCGCTTCGGGCAGAGAGCCCGCGGCGATCGCCTTTTTCATAGCCGCTTCAACCGCGGCTTTAAGCTGACTGACAGCCTTTGCGTATGTATCCATAATAATTACCCCTTACTTTTCTTCCACTGTAATATGAAAACGGTTCTCGCTTACCAAGTCCGTATTAAAATCGAGGGTGTAGCTGACCTCGAGCGTGCCGCCGTTTTCACCGAGCGTGCTGTTGAGCGTTCTTGTAAATACCCCGATCGACAGGGTGCCTGCGACGGTCTCGTAAATGCACTGATGACGTCTGCCCTTCTGCAGAAGCAGGCGCGAGCGCTGCGGACCCGTGCGGCTGATGGTGACCATATCCTCGTCGACGCGGATAACGTTGTTGTAGACCTTCGAGGGATTGTCCTCGTCGTACTCACGGTAGCCTATGTAGAAATGGTCGCGCTTGCGCATGAACTTGCCGTCGGTGAGAACCTCTATCTTGTTGTGTTCGCCGTCGACGAGCTGCTCGCCGATTATTGTAATTCTGTACTGATTCAAATCCTTATCCGTCATAACCGCCTCAATACTCCTCAATATCTATCTGCGTCACGGCGTGCTCCATGTTTCTGCCGAGGAACAGCCCCGCGACGGAGGTGAAGCCGTCGGGAGTGTCGCTGACATAGAACTCGGGCTGCGGCTGCTCAAAGCGGGTGCAGAGCAGTTTTTCCTGACCGAGCACCTTTGCGGCGTAGACGGCGGTCTCAAGACCGGAGTCGATCAGCCGTACATCCGGTCCCATGAAGTCGTGAATAGCCTCGCGCAGCAGCGGAAAATGCGTGCAGCCGAGGATCAGCGTGTCGACGCCCTGTTCCTTGAGCGGCGAGAGGTACCTCGCGACGACCGCCATAGTGATGATATCGCAGCGGTCGATAATTCCGTTCTCAACGAGCGGAACAAAGAGCGGACAAGCCTGCTCGAATACCTTAACCTTCGGCTCGAGCTTTTGCAGGCGGAGCTTGTAGCTGTGCGAATTGACGGTCGCAGATGTGCCGATAACGCCGATTTTGCCGTTTCTCGTGACCCTGACGGCGGTGTAGGCTGTGGGATTGACGACTCCCGTATAGGGCACGGGCAGGGTTTCCCTGAGCAGATCACCCGCGACAGAGCTGACGGTGCCGCAGGCGGCGACGATCATTTTGACCTTGTGCTTCAAAAGGAAATTCGCATCCTGAACAGCGTATTTTTTTATAGTATCGCGGCTGCGTGTACCGTACGGCACGCGTCCCGTGTCGCCGAAGTAAATTATTTTTTCCTGCGGAAGCACGCGCAGAAATTCCTTGACGGCGCTCAAGCCGCCCAGACCGGAGTCAAAAACACCGATTGCGTTCTCAGACGACATACATATCCCTTCTTTTCCCTGAAGATTCGCATTATGATTCACGTTACATCATACCACAAATCAAGGGAAATGTAAAGGAGTTTGTAAAGAGTTCAGAGTGGAATGATCGTCGCCGCTGCCGGATAGATTCTTGCTATATCAAATCATTATCTGCGGCTGCTGCGCGTATCTTTACCGGATCTGCCAAAAAATATAACTCGGAGCGAAGCGACCCTTAATTTTCCATTTTCAATTTTCCATTTTCAATTCTCAACTGCAATAATCCTCGAGCGTTTTTCTCAGCGCCGCCTCGCCCTCAATTATTATGCCGCGTTCGAGCTTTTGCCTGTCGGATTTCGGCAGAGTGTAGGTAAATGTGTCGGTGGTCATAAACGGCTCGCTCTCGCCCGGACGGTACACCACTACCCTGCCCTTGTCCTCTGCCATAACAAAGCGCTTGCTGCTGTCGGGCAGCTTGTCGCTCAGGCTCATGCTCATCCTGCCCGCGGCGCTCTGTTCGGCAACCGACGAGGCTATCACGCAGCCTATCAGTATCACGCCCGTCACAGATATCAATATGATTTTTTTCATAGCCATTACTCCCTTTTTCTCTTAGTTTCTCCGTCGAAATGCGTATTATTCACCCTTTTGAATAAAATAACGTGGTAAAAAACACAATTTTTTTATCTGAAATTTTGAATTACATATTTATTTTTTCCCGAAAAAGTGCTATAATAAATTTTACTAATGTTTACAAGTACAGTCACGGGTTTTCACTTACCACTTAAATAAGGAGTTCTTATGCGTAACAAACGTGAAACTGATATCAGCAGCTACATGGGCAAAACACCCGAGCAGCAGCCTGAAATCACCTTCAAGCGGAGCGAGAGCAGCGCAAAAAGGTTCTTCAAGGGCTTGGGCAAGTTTTTGCTGACAATTTTTTCCGTGCTCGCGGTCGCGGGCATAGTCACGGCAATCTCGCTTGCCATCTACATCATTGCGCTCGCGTCTGAGCCTACGGGTATCGACCTCAAGGCTAAATCCATGAACCAGACCAGCCGCATCTTCATCAAGGACAGCGACACCGGCGAGTTCACCGAATCGCGCAAGCTCTACAGCACGGAAAACCGCATCTGGGTCGACAACCAGAATATTCCCGACTACATGAAGGAAGCCCAGGTCGCTATCGAGGACAAGCGCTTTTACGAGCACAACGGCGTCGACTGGCAGCGTACCCTCTCTGCGGTCGCGATGCTCGCAACGGGCAGCGATTCCTACGGCGGATCCACAATAACCCAGCAGCTCATCAAGAACATCACCGACGACAACGAGGTGAGCATCAACCGTAAGCTGCGCGAGATCTGCAAGGCGCTCAAGCTCGAGCAGGAATACACCAAGGATCAGATCCTCGAGGCGTACCTCAACGTCGTAAACTACGGAAACAACTGTCAGGGCGTCGAGGCGGCGGCTCAGCTGTACTTCGGCAAGAGCATCAAGGACTGCTCTCTCGCCGAGTGCGCCGCGATCGCCGGCATCACCCAGAACCCCTCGCGCTGGAATCCTCTGATTTACCCCGAGAACAACCGCGAACGCCGCGAGCTGATTCTCAGCGAGATGTACGACCAGGGGATAATCAAGACCAAGAAGGAATATGACGAGGCTATGTCCGAGAGCGCAAAGATGACCTTCGTAGGCTTCAAGAGCGCGTCCGAGGACGATGAGGACGATGACAGCGACGTTCAGAACTGGTACTACGACCAGCTTTTCTACGACCTGCGCGAAGACCTTGCGCTCTACTACAACATCAGCCCCGACGCGGCGAGTGAGAAGATCTACACCGAGGGTCTGAAAATCTACTGCGCCATGGACGAGAAGATGCAGAACTACATCGAGAAGGAAGCCATGGCTATCGACAAGAGCGCCGACCCGAGCATTGAGCTGGGTTCGGTTCTGATGGACTTCGACGGCAGGGTCATCGCCACCGTCGGCAGCTCCAACCGCAAGACGACCGACCTCGCTTGGGACAGAGCGGCTCACTCCGCTTTGCAGCCCGGTTCTTCGATAAAGCCCCTCTTTGTATACCCCATCGCTATCGAAAACAAGCAGCTCTACTTCTCGTCGACCGTACTCGACGAACCGATCGAGAAGTACGAGTACGATGAAGCCTCCGGCGGCTATATTTCCGGTCCTAAGAACGCCTACGGCTCGTATCTCGGCAACATCCTCCTGCCCGACGCTATCGAGCGCTCCTCGAACGCCGTCGCGGTACAGGTCATGGAGCTTATCGGCGGACCTTCGGTCGCCTATGAGCAGGCTGTCACAAAGATGAACTTCAAGCATCTCACCGAGCTCGACGGAGTCAACACCGGCGCGCTTTCGATCGGCGGTCTCAACGGCGGCGTCACCGTCCGCGAGATGGCTGCGGCATACACCTATATGGGCAACGAGGGTCTGAGCTACAAGCCCTACACCTACTACTATATCACCGACTCCGAGGACAACATTATCCTCGACAACCGCGACGCCGTGCCCAAGCAGGCGTATTCCGCGGAAACAGCGGGCATTATGAACCGCCTGCTGCACTACAACGTCGAAAACTCACAGAACACCTACGCTATGTACGCGCGCGTTTCGGGCTGGGATATCGTCGGCAAGACCGGTACCACCGATAACGACCGCGACTGCTGGTTCTGCGGAATGTCGCCCTACGCGGTCATGGCTACCTGGACGGGCTTTGACAGTCCCCAGACTATTTCCGACAAGACGCGCTCCGCGAAGTTCTTCGCCAACGTCATGGGCGAATACCTCAAGGACAAGGAGCAGAAGGAATACAAGATCTCAAAGAACCTCATTCCCGCGACCTACAACCCCGTCACGGGTCTTGTGATCTCCACCGACAGCGTGTCCGGCAAGTACGTCGGCTACTACACCGAGGACAACATGCCGGCGTTCGGCTCAGCGTGGTACGACGACTCGACCTACGACTGGAACGCCTACAGCGGCGGCGGTGAAGAAAGCTCGGGCGGCGGCGGCGAAAGCAGCCACTCCTCAGGCGGCGGACAGTCCTCGTCCTCATCATCGGGCGGCGGCGGACAGTCCTCAGGCTCCGAGAGCTCAGAGGGTCCCGTTGTTCCTCCCGAAGAAGGAGGAGGCGGCGGAGGCGGACAAAGCAGCGCCGCCGACGCGGAAGTACCCAACTAGTTTATAGGCTTATGGGATATAAGTAACAATAAAAGGATGGTAAGAATATGGTATCAATAGCAATTATGGGACACGGAGTCGTAGGCTCCGGCGTCGCCGAAATCCTGCTGACGCACAAGCAGAAGCTGTTCGCGCGTCTGGGCGAGGAAATCTACATCAAGAAGGTTCTCGACCTCCGCGAATTCCCCGACAGCCCGATTGCGGACAGATTCACAAAGGACTTTGAGGAAATCATCAATGACCTCGAGATCCGCGTTGTTGTTGAGGTCATGGGCGGACTTCACCCGTCCTACGAGTTCGTTTCCCGCTGCATCAAGGCGGGCAAGAGCGTTGTCACCTCAAACAAGGAGCTTGTCGCGGCGTACGGCGCAGAGCTGCTCGCTCTCGCTAAGGAAAACAACGTGAACTTCCTCTTTGAAGCCTCCGTCGGCGGCGGTATTCCGATTATCCGCCCGATGAACCAGTGCCTCGTCGCCAACATCGTCGACGAGATCGCCGGTATCCTCAACGGCACCACAAACTTTATCCTCACCAAGATGATCGAGGACGGCATGCAGTTTGCCGACGCTCTCAAGCTCGCTCAGGAGCTGGGCTTCGCCGAAAAGGATCCCACCGCTGATATCGAGGGTCACGACGCCTGCCGCAAGATTTGTATTCTCGCTTCTCTCGCCTTCGGAAAGCACGTCTATCCCGATTCCGTACATACTGAGGGCATCACCAAGATCACGCTTGAGGACGTCAAGTACGCCGAGAAGTTCGGCTGCGTTATCAAGCTCATCGGAAGAGTCAAAAAGCTCAATAACAACAAGATCGACATCATCACCGCGCCCATGCTTGTTCCGCTCAAGAGCCAGCTCGCTAACATCGACAACGAGTTCAACGGAATCATGGTTCGCGGCGACTGCACCGGCGACGTAGTATTCTACGGCAAGGGCGCAGGCAAGCTGCCCACCGCAAGCGCGGTCGTAGCCGACATCGTGGACTGCTGCCAGCACCTCAAAAAGAGACGCTTCCTGTTCTGGACGGACGGCGACGGCAGCAACATCATCAACGTCAGCGAGTCCGTATTTGCGATGTATGTCCGCGTAAAGGGCAGGGACGCTGTAGTCAAGGCAGAGGGCATCTTCGGCTCGATCCAGTCGCTGAGCACCCACGGCGGCGACAGAGCGGCATTCACAACCAAGGCTATGACCTACAGTGAGTTCACCGAAAAAATCAACAAGCTCGCCTCAGACGGCGTTGAGATCCTCTCGACGATCCGCATCGGCGATCTGTAAAAAAAAATCAAGCATTCTATGAACGCGCAGGCGTTCTGATTAAAAAAGGGAGTATATTAGTAATGAGTTTGATTGTTCAGAAATTCGGCGGCACCTCAGTTGCCGACGCCGAACGCGTAATGAACGTGGCGAGGATCGTAACCGACACCTACGCCAAGGGCAACGACGTTGTCGTTGTCGTATCGGCGCAGGGCGACTTTACCGACGTTCTCGTTGACAAGCAGATGGAAATCAACCCCAAGGCTTCAAAGCGTGAGCAGGATATGCTTCTCGCGGCAGGCGAGCAGATCTCTATCGCGCTGCTTGCGATGGCTATTGAGAAGCTCGGCTATCACGCCACCTCGCTTTTAGGCTGGCAGGCAGGCTTCAACACCTCCTCAGCGCACACAGCGGCGCGTATCAAGAGCGTTGACCCGTCAAGGATCCAGGAGGCTATCGACCGCCGCAACATTGTTGTAGTAGCGGGCTTCCAGGGGGTAAACAAGCGCGGCGACATCACCACCCTCGGCAGAGGCGGCTCCGACACCAGCGCAGTCGCAATCGCGGCGGCGATGCACGCAGACCTTTGCCAGATTTACACAGATGTTGAAGGCGTATTCACGGCTGACCCGCGCAAGGTTGAGAACGCGAAGAAGCTCGACGAGATCTCATACGACGAAATGCTCGAGCTTGCGACACTCGGCGCGCAGGTACTCAACAACCGTTCGGTAGAAATGGCTAAGAAATACAACATCGAGCTTGAGGTGCTCTCATCACTGACGCAGGCGCCCGGCACAATCGTAAAGGAGAAAACAAAAATGGAAAAAATGTTAATCAGCGGCGTCGCTAAGGATACAGAGGTAGCCAGAATTTCAGTCAAGGGCGTACCCAACACCCCGGGTATCGCGTTCAAGATGTTCTCCCGTCTCGCGAAGAAGGGCATCAACGTAGACATCATTCTCCAGTCGATCGGACAGCACGACAAGAAGGACATTTCCTTCACCGTAGCTAAGTCTCACGGTCAGGCTGCCGTAGACGCTCTTGAGGATTACGTTATCTCTCACGGCGCGAGCGAGATTCTCCTCGACGAGGACGTAGCGAAGATTTCTATTGTCGGCGCGGGCATGGAAAGCCACGCGGGCGTAGCGGCGAAGATGTTCGAGGCTCTCTACGAGGCTCAGATCAATATCCGCATGATCAGCACCTCCGAGATCAAGATTTCGGTACTTATCAACGCAGACGACGCCGACGCAGCCGTCAGAGCTATCCACCGCAAATTCTTCGATTGATTATCCGCGCGGCAGGGACGCCCCCGCGGGCTACTCGCGGCAGGGAAGCCCCTGCGGGCGAATCGCGGCAGGGAAGCCCCTGCGGGCGAATCGCGGCAGGGAAGCCCCTGCGGGCGAATCGCGTACTATGGGTTTGATCAGGTAATAACGTTCCGTTTTCGCGGGAGATGTATCTTCTCGCGGTAACGTGAGCTGCATAACCCCTTTACAAAAATATCAATCAGGCAATTCATCTACTATGGGTTTGGTTAGTCCGAAATGTCAAATTTTCGCGGGAGATGTTTCTGTGAAAATCTGACATTTACATACAGGTATGGTATTTTAATTGAACAAGGAGGAAATTCCAATGAACTCAAAGCATTCTCTTAAAATCGCCGCTGTTTTGGCGGCGGCACTCATGCTCACAGGCGCGGTAATGACAGGCTGCGGATCAAAGAGCGACAGCAGCGCAACCACAACTACCGCAGCAGCAACCACCCAGGTAGCCACACAGGCAGCTACTCAGGCAGCGGCAGGTTCTTCCGAAGCGCAGAACAGCGCGAAGAACCAGCAGAGCAGTCAGTCATCTGACGCTGATTCTCAGAGCAGCAATTCCGACTCCGGAAACACCGAAGAAAAACGCGGCAACATTACCAAGGAAGAAGCGGGAAGCATTGCTCTCGGCAACGTTCCTTACGGCAATGAGATCACCATTGTAGAGTCCGGGTTCTACAACGGCGAGGAATGCTGGGTAGTAGGTGTAGCTGATACCACGGGAAAAATTTATACCTGCTACGTAACCTCTGTCATCTGCGAGGTTCAGGGACCTGCCGGCGGAAACAGCGATTCGTCGGTTGACGCAGTGGTTGACGAGTAATTTATTCTATTCACTAAAAATTTTGGCAGCGTTTCGCATGAGCGACGACGCTGCCATTTTTCTTTAGTCCAACTGCCAACTCCCCAACAAACAGCAAAAGGGCGGACATTACGTCCGCCCTTTCGGGTTATCAATTATTCTGTATGCAAGTCAATGCTTACCAGCGTGTATTGAGTGCCGCCTTAGTGCTTTTCTTTGCGGTGCGGGGCTTTCTTGTGGTCTTTCTGAGGAAAATCAGAGCCACAGCGCTGATCACGATGATCGTGAGCACCAGCCAGATCCAGATGTTAGCCGCTCTCTTGATCTGAGCGGTCTGACCGTCGGGTACCGCCGAAGCAGCGCTCTGGAGAGCCTTGTCGGCAGCCTTGTTGGTCTTGTCAACAGTGTTGGAGCTTGACGCAAGCGCGTTGCCCGAACCGTTGCTGTTGCTGCTGCCCGCAGCAAATGCGGAAGCGGAATCAGCTGTTGCGGGAGTGTACTCGCTCTGAGCACTGTCGTATGTATCAACATACTCCGGACCCGCTACGTCCTCGTTAAGAATGGAGAGAACGTTGGGGTTGTATACCGCGTCGTCGCTGTTCATAGCGGCAGCGGTAGCCTCGTCCATCTCGCCTGTAACTTCAAGTCCGTTGCAGAGCTGGAACGCCTTGATAGCGTCGGCGGTGTAGTCGCCGAAGAAGCCTGTGGGCTCAATGCCGAAGTAGCCGAGCTCATAGAGCTTTGACTGCATCTCATAAACCGCGTCTGTGAAGTCACCCATAACGGGAGCCTCGGGCTTGGTTTCAGCCTCGACCTCGGTCTTCTGATCCTCGGCAGCCTCAACTGTCTCCTCGGGCTTTGTCTCCTCGACAGCTCCTACCTCGTCTGTGTTCTTATCGTTGTCATCTGTGATATCAGCTGTATCAGCTGCTGTATCTTCTGTTTTTTCTTCGTCAGTGTTCTTTACGTTGGCGCGAGGGGCTTCATCGGAATAGAGTACCTCTCTGTCTGAACCTGAAATACCGTCGACCGTGACGCCTGCAGCTTCCTGGAAAGCTCTGTACGCCTGCTCGGTAACTCGACCAAAGTCGCCGTCAATCGCGCCGTCGTAAAACCCAAGCTCTGAAAGGCGCTTCTGGATCTTCTCGACCTCAGAACCGCTTGAGCCGTATCTGAGAAGGGAAGTCGAAGACTTTGACGAACCTGAATTAGACGAGCTGCTGACCGTTGACGAAGTGTCTGACGGTGTTGTGCCCGAATGACCCTTTGAATCGAAGTAGTATGTAGTACCGTCTATTTCTCTCGAGGTGTTGACGATGTACTCGCCGTCCTCATAGTAATAGTAGTTGCCGTTGAACTCTTCCCAGCCGTTTTCGGGATAGGTAACAGCGGTGAGCTTGAACCAGCAGTCCCAGTTATTCCAGCCGCCGATTTCCTGATAGCATACGCCGTAATCGTCGCCGCGGGCGTCAACCTCCATACCGTCCTCGATATAGACGCCGACGTGACCGGGTCTTGAAAGACCGAGGCCGTGTACTCTGGGCACGCCGTTTGAAACGTAGCCCCAATCTCTGCCGTTTTCCTGAGCGTCGGAAAGCATGCTCATTCTGTTGCCGCCGCAATAGGACCAGATAAGTCCCGAACAGTCAACGGCACCCGGGGTTGTTCCGCCCCATACGTAACTCCATCCCTCGTCATAAGCGTTGAGACAGTATTCTGCAAGACCCGCGCCTGTGCCTGAAGCGCTGGCGTTCAAACCGCCGAACACGCATACACTTGACACGGTCAGTGTACTCAATATCACAGCGGTAAGCTTTTTTATCCTGTGCATCGTTATTACCTCCAATGTCCGACAAGCGCCGATATTTTTTCGGGTGAATCGGTTCATTTTGATTACATAAAATGACAGCCCGAAATGCACTTGTTAACAAATTTGTAATAATTATATCATCTTAACCTCAAAAAATCAACCCCTAAAGCCCATTTTTTTGAAATCGAAATATATTTTTGGCAATTTTCCTAACATTCTTCGCCGCTTTGTGCGAATTTTGGAGCTTTCCGAAAGCGTCGGTTTCAAAATTGTAAATTCTTTTGTAATAATTGGGAAATACTGGAAGCAGCATTTTGCAAAGACAGCCGCAAGGGCTGTCTGAACCGACCTCTGCCCCGCCGTCTGTTATACTATTATATAAAAGGCGTAGAAAGTGTCCCCGGGCACTTTACTTTAAAAAACGGATATGTTATTATATATTAGCATAGGTGGTAATTTCGCAAAAACCGCCGGACACGTAATGCTGCATAGTCTCTTTCCGCTGTTTTGCGGAAAATTATGCAACGCGATAAATATTTAACCCGGAAGCTCAAAAAAGATTGACAAAACTTTAACAATCATGTAGAATATAGTCAGTCAACGAGCTCAACGACTCACAGAAAGGATTTTTAAAATGAAAAAAGTCATCTGCGCAATTCTCGCATGTACAATCTCAGCAGTAGCTGTGGCTGCTCTCAACGGCTGCGGCTGCAACGGCAGCACACCCACCCCGGGCAACCAGGAGAGCAAGCAGGCATATGAAGTCGTAGCTACCCAGCCCGACCTCAAGGACGAGACCTTCGGCTTCTATATCCTCAACGACAGCGAGGTCATGCTCACCCGTTACTTCGGCTCACAGGCTGACGTTGTGATTCCCGACACATACCAGAACTACACCGTTACCACTATCGGTCACAGCGTATTCAACAACGACGGCATCAAGTCTATCACCGTTCCCGAGACCGTAACCGACATTCAGGACTACGCCTTCGCGAGCAACAAGGGACTCACCACCGTCAAGCTGCCCTCAGGCCTCAAGCACCTCGGCACCGACGCGTTCTTCTACTGCTCGGCGCTCGAGACGATCGAGCTTCCCGCTTCCCTCGAGAAAATCGAGCCCTTCGCGTTCTGCGCGGCAGGTCTTAAATCGATCGTGATCCCCGAGAACGAGACTCTCACCGAGCTTCCGCAGTTCATGTTCCATCAGTGCCCCAACCTCAAGGAGGTCGTTATTCCCGCGTCGATCACCACCATTGCCGACAACTGCTTCAGCGAGTGTCCCGCGGATCTCACCCTCAAGGTAGCCTCAGGCTCCTATGCCGAGCAGTTCGCTCAGGAGAACGGGCTCAACTACGAGGCTGTATAATAAAAAACGCTGAGCAATTCAGCGGTTACCTAAGAATAAATGCCGTAAATCCGGCTTAAGCGAGGTAGATAATATGAGTATAAAAGAGTATCCTATCGTAGAGAGCGCCGAATCCTTTGCCGCAGCGCTTGCGCGCGTCCGCGAGGCTCAGAAGGCGTTTTCAACCTACACACAGGAACAGGTCGACGCGATTTTCCTGGCGGCGGCAACCGCAGCTAACCGCGCGAGAATTCCGCTCGCCAAGATGGCTGTGGAGGAAACAGGCATGGGCGTAGCCGAGGACAAGGTCATCAAGAACCACTTCGCCTCGGAGTACATCTACAATGCCTACAGAGACACCAAGACCTGCGGCGTCATCGAAGAGGATCCCGTGGCGGGCATCAAGAAAATCGCCGAGCCCATAGGCGTTATCGGCGCTGTTATCCCTACCACCAACCCCACCTCGACCGCTATCTTCAAGGCGCTTGTCTGTCTCAAGACCCGCAACGGTATCATCATCAGCCCTCACCCCCGCGCCAAGAAGAGCACTATCGCGGCTGCAAAGATCGTCCTCGAGGCTGCCGTTGAGGCAGGCGCTCCCGAGGGAATCATCAGCTGGATCGACGTGCCTTCGCTTGAGCTGACAAACCTGCTCATGCAGGAGAGCGACTGCATTCTCGCAACAGGCGGCCCCGGCATGGTCAAGGCGGCTTACTCCTCGGGCAAGCCCGCTCTCGGCGTAGGCGCCGGCAACACTCCCGCTATCATCGACGAGACCGCCGACATTCTGCTCGCGGTCAACTCTATCATTCATTCCAAGACCTTCGACAACGGCATGATCTGCGCGTCTGAGCAGAGCGTTATCGTCGAGAAGAAGGTTTACGCCAAGGTCAAGAAGGAATTCAAGGCACGCGGCTGCTACTTCCTCAACGACGAGGAGTGCGAGAAGGTCAGAAAGACCATCATCATCAACGGCGCGCTCAATGCGCGTATCGTAGGTCAGAAGCCCGTAACTATCGCAAAGCTCGCCGGAGTCGAGGTTCCCGAGTCGACAAAGATCCTCATCGGCGAGGTCGAGAGCGTGGATATCAGCGAGGAATTCGCCCACGAGAAGCTCAGCCCCGTTCTCGCTATGTACAAGGCTGAGAGCTTTGAGGACGCTATCGCAAAGGCGGAGCAGCTTGTTGCAGACGGCGGCTACGGCCACACCTCCTCGCTCTATGTTGACGCAATTAACTGCAAGGACAAGATCGACGAATTCGCCGCGCACATGAAAACCTGCCGTATTCTCGTCAACACCCCCTCGTCACAGGGCGGTATCGGCGATTTGTATAACTTCAGCCTCACTCCCTCGCTCACCCTCGGCTGCGGCTCATGGGGCGGCAACTCCGTTTCCGAGAACGTCGGCGTGAAGCACCTGCTCAATATCAAGACGGTCGCTGAGAGGAGAGAGAACATGCTTTGGTTCAGAGCGCCCGAAAAGGTTTATATCAAGAAGGGCTGCATGCCCGTCGCACTCCAGGAGCTCAAGGACGTTATGGGCAAGAAGCGTGCCTTCCTCGTCACCGACTCCTTCCTTTACAAGAACGGCTACACCAAGCCGATCACCGATAAGCTCGTCGAGATGGGCATCACCTACACCACCTTCTCAGACGTTGAGCCCGACCCGACTCTGATCTCCGCTCAGAAGGGCGCCGAGGCTATGCGCTCCTTTGAGCCCGACGTTATCATCGCGCTCGGCGGCGGCTCCGCTATGGACGCTGCCAAGATCATGTGGGTACTCTACGAGCATCCCGACGTAGATTTCCAGGATATGGCAATGCGCTTTGTCGATATCCGCAAGCGTATCTACACCTTCCCCAAGATGGGCGAAAAGGCTTACTTCATCGCGATCCCGACCTCCTCGGGCACAGGCTCTGAGGTCACTCCCTTCGCGGTTATCACCGACCAGGATACAGGCGTCAAGTATCCTCTCGCCGACTATCAGCTCATGCCCAACATGGCTGTTGTCGACGCTGACTTCATGATGTCCGGCCCCAAGGGTCTGACAGCCGCCTCGGGTATCGACGCGGTATCCCACGCTCTCGAGGCTTACGCTTCGATGATGGCGACGGACTTCACCGACGGTCTTGCGCTCAAGGCTCTCAAGGTGATCTTCGAGTACCTGCCCGCCTGCTACGACAACGGCATGAACGAGCCCGTTGCGCGTGAGAAGGTCGCGCATGCCGCCACAATGGCAGGTATGGCGTTCGCAAACGCCTTCCTCGGCGTTTGCCACTCAATGGCTCACAAGCTCGGCGCGTTCCACCACATCGCTCACGGCGTTGCAAACGCCCTCATGCTCGAGCAGGTAATCCGCTTCAACTCGGCTGAGGTTCCCGCCAAGATGGGCACCTTCCCCCAGTACGACCACCCGCACACCCTCGCGCGCTACGCTGAGATAGCTCAGTTCCTCGGCTTCGGCGGCAAGGACGACAAGGAGAGCGTTGAGAACCTCATCAACGGCATCAACGAGCTCAAGGAAAGGGTCGGCATCAAGAAAACCATCGCGGACTACGGCGTAAGCGAGGAGGACTTCCTTTCCACCCTCGACGAGATGACGGAGCAGGCGTTCGACGACCAGTGCACAGGCGCGAACCCGCGTTACCCGCTCTTCAAGGAAATCAAGCAGATGTACCTCAACGCCTACTACGGCAACAACAAAGACGCGGTTTAATGCGCGGAAAGGGGCTTTACCATGAAATTTGACAATGTTCTCGCCGAGAGAAAAAATAAGGTCATCTACCGCGACGGCAACCTCGCTGTCAAGGTCTTTGACGAATCCTTCCCCAAGTCCGATATCCTCAACGAGGCGCTCAACCAGGCGAGAGTCGAGGAGACCGGTCTGAATATCCCCAAAATCGAGGAAGTCACCAAAATCGACGGCAAGTGGGCAATCATCTCCGACTTTATCGAGGGCAAGACTCTCCAGCAGCTTATGGACGAGAATCCCGACAAGCTTGACGAGTATCTCGAGCTCTTCGTAAACGTACAGATGGAGATCCTCGGCAAAAAGTGCCCGCTCTTAAAGAGACTGCAGGACAAGATGCAGGACAAGATCAGCAGCACCGACCTCGACGCGACTACCCGCTACGAGCTGCACACCCGCCTCGCCTCGATGAAGCGCCACGACAAGGTCTGCCACGGCGACTTCAACCCCTCGAACATCATCATCACGCCCGACGGCACTCCGTTTATCCTCGACTGGTCTCACGCCACTCAGGGCAACGGTGCGGCTGACGCTGCGAGAACCTACCTGCTCTTCTGTCTGAAGGGCGACAAGGAGCTCGCCGAGAAGTACCTCAAGCTGTTCTGCGAAAAGACAGACACAGCGCGTCAGTACGTCAACGCGTGGATGCCGATCGTTGCGGCGTCACAGTCCGTAAAGGGCAACCCCGAAGAGAGAGAATTCCTCCTCAACTGGGCAAACGTATGCGACTGGCAGTAAATAAGTATGAAAAAAGCCGTGCTCAAAAGAGCGCGGCTTTTTAGTTGGTAGTTTGTAGTTGGTAGTTGATAGTTGGTAGTTGGCAGTTGGCAGTATTCGCAGTGATTCAAAAAACATCACTTCAACAGCAGCGCAGCGTATGCCGCCGCCGGCGACATCGGCGGCAGGACTTTTATTCCGAGTTCATCAAACGCCTGCTTGCTCTCGTAGTCAAAGCCTTCCTCAGACCCTGTCAGATACAGCGGCACGCCGGCATTATTCGCCGATTCACAGAAGTTCTTAAAATCCTCACGCGCGGTCGGCAGAGTTCCGGAATGGTAGCCCTCAAGCAGCACAGCCTTTGCGCCTTCGGCGGGCGGATAAATCATTCCCGGGTGTACTCTCAGCCACAGAACCCTTCCGTTTGGCTCTGATTCCGAAAAATCGCCGAAGCTCTCGTCCGCAAAATCCGGATTAAGCACCACGTCGCCGCCGACGATATCCGCGTAATAATTGCCGCGGACGCTGAGAACGCTGTCGCTGAACGGCAGGTGCGGCAAAACGCAGCCCGCACGGTGTATCTTCACGTCCTCGCCGCTGTTTTTATACGACACAAACACGCCCCTGCCGACTCCCGAGCGGATAAAATCTACCGCGCCGCGGAAGTTGTCAAGCCCGTTTGAACGGCTGTCTGACAGAGGATACGCCGCCGATACGAGCACAACGGGAATATCGCAAAGCCCGAGCTTCAAGCCGAGATACGCCGCGGTGTAAGGCAGGGTGTCGGTGCCGTGGGTAACGATGATTCCGTCGCTGCCGCGCACACCCTTAATGCTCTCATACAGCTTTTCCCAGTGCTCAACGCCGAGATTTTCGCTCAGTATGAAATACGGCGACAGCGCCTCAAACTCAACGCCGCCGTCCGTTTTCCTGTACATATTCAAAAGAGTAAAGGAATTGGCGCCGTCAGGTGACAGCGCCCCATTCTTGTCCGAGCAGGCAATCGTGCCGCCCGTAAATATCACTGTGATTTTCATTCTACATCAATATCGTTCATAACCATACCCGTCGTCATCTTCGGGTAGAAGTAGGTGGATTTCTGCGGCATCTTCTCGCCCGCCGCCGCAACGTCGCGGATTTCGCTGACGCGGGTCGGGTTGAGGATGAACGAGCACTGGAACTCGCCCTTGTCGACGCCCATGATAGCTTCCTCGTAGAACTTCGTATAGGTCAGATTTATCTGAGCCGCCATGTTCTCCTTGTCGATGCCGAGGATTTTCTCGAGGATAAGCGTGTGCAGAACGCTGACGTCGAGCTGCTGTGAAGCCTCGCTGAGGTCGGGCAGCTCCTTCTTCATAACATCGATATCCTTGAGCGTGAGCAGATACCACTCGCCTCTGCCGCAGTAGAAGCCGAAGGACTTATTGCCCTTCTTATACTCGGCGTGAAGCAGCTCGTTCATGTGCGAAACGCTGTCAAACGCCTTGATATCAAAGTATTCTTCGCAGCCGTCGAGGATCTTATCCCTGTCAAACTTAGGCAGATCGCGTACAAGGCGGTGGGTCGGGAATACGACAAGACCCGGGTGCTCCATGTCGAGCAGGAACATCATCTGATAATCCTGAGCGTCGCCTTCCTTTGAGATACCGTTCTCGCGGCAGTAGTCGCGGTAATTGAGAGCGGTCTCGTAGCGGTGATGACCGTCGGCGATATAGAGCTTTCTGTCGGCAAAATCGGAGCAGAGCTTAGCGATAGCGTCCTCGTCGGTAATTATCCAGAGCTTGTGAGTAACCTTGTCGCTGTCGGTAAACTTCGCGTTCGGCTTGCGTTTTGAGAGAGCGTTGATAGTCGAGAGCGTGGTATGCTCCTCGTCCATATACAGCGCGTAAATCTGACTGAAATTGCAGTTTGTCGCCTTCATGAGGTTAAAGCGGTCAGCCTTCGCCTTTGAGAGCGTGAACTCGTGCGGCAGGATAACGCCCTTCGAGAACTCCTCGACCTTAACGCGGGCGATGATGCCCTTGATGCTGCGGCGGGTGTTGTAGGCGTTGAACTCCTCCTCGTAGATATAAATCGCGGGCTTATCCTCGTGAATGAGGATACCCTTCTCTCTCCAGCGGTCGAGAACCTCGCCCGCCGTGGTATAAACGTTATCGCCGTCCTTTGGAAGCTCAAGACGGATAACGTTGTATTTATTCTGAGCGATATAGCTCTTTCTTTCCTTTTCGCTGATAATGTCATAGGGCGGACAGCAAAGCTCCTCGAGCCTGCCCGCGCGTCCGGTATTGTAGCGCATACCCCTGAACGCCTTGATTTCAGCCATATAATTACCCCTTTTCTGATTCGTGCTTAACTTTCAGTATATCACATTTTATGCCGCCGCACAAGACACATTGATGAATAGTTCAGATGTTATCTTGTCAAAAATATTATTGCAGTTGCAGAAAT
>NZ_JAHLQB010000013.1 GCF_018918205.1 Lachnoclostridium sp. MSJ-17
AGCCCTCCGGCGCAAAGGAAAAGGATTACGGCTCCTACTTTGACGATTACGAGGACGTAAAGCCCTCGGCAAGGAGCGTCGCTATCCAGGACTTTGACCCGTTCGCCGCCGTCACCGAAAACGAGGAATATAAAAACAGAAACGAAAAGAAAAACAGAAAGGGTCTTATTATCGCGATCATCGTCGGCATCTGCATCATACTTGCACTTCTCGCGGCGCTCGGATTGATCGCCTGCAACAACGGTTTCTTCGGCAGCAATCCATTCGGAGCTTCGAACGACTCCGCAGCCACCGCGACCACAGCGACCGCGGCTCAGGGCAGCACCTCAGCCACAGGCGCGACAAAGAGCACCCAGCCGACTACAGCCACAGCTACGACGGCTCCCTCGACAACAAAGAGTTCATCTTCGTCCTCATCCGAAAACGAGAAGTCCGAAGCGGCGGAATATGTCACCGTAAAGGTTGTCCGCGGATATACCTTTGAGCAGGCAAAGGAAATGCTCGAGGCTGACGGACTGAAAATCAGCGAAGGCAGACACAGACCCAGCGACGAGTATGATGAAGGTCTTATCATCGCTCAGACTCCCGGCGACGGTCACTCTGTCGAGAAGGGCAGCACCGTAATCGTGGATATCTCCACCGGTCCCGAGGCTACAGAGGCTCCCGCCCCCGCTACCGAGGCGCCGCGTCAAAGCTCGTCCGACGACGGCGAGGTTCCGTTCAGCGCGTGCAAGTACAACACCTCGTATCTCAGTCAGAGCGAGGTCAAGAGCATGAGCCACAGCGAGCTCAATATTGCGTTCAACGAGATCTACGCGAGACGCGGCAGAATCTTTACAGACTCCTCGCTTGACTCGTATTTCCGCTCACAGTCATGGTACACCCCGAAATACACGGCATCCGAGTTCTCTCAGAAGGTTGTCTTTAACGATTACGAAACAAAAAATATTAACCTCATCTACAACGAGCAGCATTCGAGAGGCTACAGATAAGCATGAAAGAACTGATATTGAAGGTGCTGAAAAGCAAGCTGTTGTTCGCCGTGGCGCTTAACCTGATAATCGCGATACTCTGTATCTGGGTTACAGCCTTCTCGTACGCAAACAGCAGCGACTACTACAATTCAATATTGATCTGCCGTGACCATTTTTACTACAGCAGCAACATAAACTACATTCTCGCGGTGATCGTCGGCACGATTCAGTTCGCCGTCACCGATATCAACGCCTTTGTTATGGTTGAGGTCTGCCTCTCGTTCGCGGCGTTCACCTCTATCACCTTTGTGCTTGCGGACAAGTACAATTACCGCAAGGCGTTTGTGTTCAGCATGGTCATCAACATTCTTTTCGCGCTGAACCACTACTCCGAGATCGACAGCACAAAAACCTCGGCTCTGCTTCTTGCAGGCGGCTTCCTTCTTGTTCTCAACGCAATCCGCAACAAGAGATACACGCTTTCCTGCCTTGCAGGCGTGGCTGAGATACTGCTCGGAACGTTTTACTGCTATGTTTATTTCTTTGTCGCCCTCGCGTTTGCGGTTGCATTCTTCCTCGGCGACATGATGGCGAAGAAAAAGTACAGGCTCGACTTTCAGAAGTTTTTCTGGTACTTCCGGCCGTTTTTGCTGATGTTTATTTTCATCACACTTCTCGTGCTCGGCGCGAATCAGTTTTCATACTCCATCAACCACTCGACCGGCGAAAGCGCTGACTATTACGAGTATGAGCGTATTACCGAATCCGTCGACACCCTTCCCTTCCCCGACTTTGCGGAAAACGAGGAGAAGTTCGCGTCTGTGGGCATCGACGACAGCTGCGAATACGAGCTGCTCAAAATGAACTACTACGACCCTGACAAGATGCTCACCATCGACAGCCTGAAAATGGTCAACGAGCTGCAGACGGAAACAAGCGGAAAAACCGTTCTCTATGCCCTCGGAGATGTATTCAACGACATATGGGGTCACATAATCCGCCTTGACGCGTTCGCTATCGCGGGACTTGTATATCTTCTGATATCGGCGGTGTTCATTGTCTACCACAAGAACAGGTTCTCGTTCTTCCCGCTGTTTTACGCAATTACGGCTATCGGCTCGAGCGTAGTCATACGCTACCTCTTTGACGGAGCCGACCACCGCATTTACGGAATCTGGGTTTTCATGATCGTACTGATCCTTTTCTCATTCAATTTTGAGATCGAGCGCAGCCAAAAGCCCTCGTCAAAGCTCAGAATGAGCAACGGATATATGATCATTTCCTGCGCGGTTCTCGTTGCGCTGTTCGCCTCGTATACCGCAGTGTATGTGTTCAGCCACCCCGACAAGGAGGACGACGCGCCGTGGAACCTTATCACGGAGATCAACCGCAATCCCGACTGCTATTACGTTATGGACAACGACAGCATGACGGATTTTGACCACTACACCGAGAACTATCTGCACCCGCTGTGGGGCTTCCGCTACGGATATCTCGAAAATCTCGACAGCTTCGGCTACTTCCACAAGACCGAAATGCTCCGCAAGCGCAACCTGCCCGAGAACATCTATCAGGCATTGCTCTCAAATCACAAGATCTACGTCATCGACAAGAACATCACCTTCAAGAAGGAAAAATACTTCAACCTCAACTACGCCGAAAAACATGAAACCATTTCCTACTCCCTGATAAAGGAAATTGATAACTATAAGGTTTATGAGGTAGTTGTGGAAAGAAACGAAAACTGAATCAATGTATCAGCACCCCTTACGGTATTTTCCGCCGTAAGGGGTAAAGTTTTATGCGCCGATTATCGAAATGTTCTCGTAGGACACGTCGTAGTGAGAAATAACAGCGTCGTCGATTATCAGAGCGTTTGAGTCGTTCAGCTCGGATTCCGGCACAATAACGGTCACTCCCTCGTCGCTGATATAGCACATGCACTCCGAAAAGCCCTTTGCCTTTATTATGCTCTCTATGCTGTCCTGTATCGTAAAGTTTTTGAGTATCTGCTCAACCTTTTTCTGAGCCTCGCTTTTCTCGCCCTCAGCGGCGTTTTCGAGGTCAAATATCTCCTTTGCCTCGTCGATCACCTTGTCCTGAACAGCCTGACGCTTGGTGCGCTCCGACGCAAAATAGCTTCGCTGCTCCTTTGAGAGCGACGAGGTCTGTACCGCCTCGTCCTCCGTACAGGCGACCGTGGCGTTTACATACGAGGCGGCTCCGAGCTCCTTAGGGGTTGACGCCGCGGTAGAATTGAACTGCCAGTTCACATAAACCGCCGCTCCGAGCGCGAGCAGTATCGCCGCCGAGATTACATATCGTTTCTGAAATTTCATAGCATTACCGACCTTTATTCTGATAATTTTGTAATACATACCTTTGCCGTCGAAATGTCGAGCGCCTTTGTTACCGCTTCGGTGATCCGCTCGACTACGACCGGCTCGTCACCGCCCTCGCATACAACAAGCACTCCGCGGATAATCGGCTCGACCTCCTTTGTCTTTGTAGTGCTGTCCTCGAGATACACGTACTCAACGCTGTTCTCCATTGTGAGCAGCACCTTGGTTTTTCCCGCGCCCTGAATCTTTGATATCACCGACTCGAGGTCGCTCTCTATCTTTGTGCTGTAGGTTTTGACCGAAAACTCCTCATCCCTTTCTTTGTGTGAAAATGCGGAAAAATCGACGCTCGACAGCAAAATCATGGCGATCCCCGCAATTCCCGCTATAAATATGATTTTTTTAAGCATGCCGCTGCCGGCTAGCTTTGTTATCTTCTCCCTGATTTTTACTTCATTCATCTTCGCTCCCAAATATACCGGGCTTTATCTGAAAGCTCTGTTCGGTGAGCCTTGAGATCTCAGCCGTCTTTGAAATATCGCTGCTACTGATATATATGCTGACCTGAGAGATAATTATGCTGCTTTCGTCCGCAAAGGCGAGGATAACCTCTACCCTTTCGGGATATATGCCGTTCTGGTTCAGGACAGCGGTTAGGGTATCCTCAAGGTTCTGCCTTGTCGTACTTACAAGCTGCCTTTGGTACGCCTCATCAGCGGTCGCTGTGAGCTCTCCGTAGGTTTGGTACCCGCCGATATCGACGGAAAAATCAGACGCTGCTCGGCTGACGGGAACTATCATTACGCAAACCGTAAACGCCCCTAGCACAAGCCCGAGGATTTTTTTGATCCCGCCGTCCGTCACAAAGCCCGACACCAAAGCGCCGATAAGCGAAGCTGCGCAGGCGGTGACGACCGCGGCGGAAAACCCGTTCACAGACTCCCTCCTATCGTGAAAACAAGGGCGGTTGAGATAATATACACCGTCATCACACACAAGAGCAGCGCCATAAGGACAGACAAGACCTCAGACAAGCCGCCGAGCAGCTTTGCCCCCTGCGGCAAATTCATGACCTCGGCTGTTGATTTTCCTATCCAAAGGGTGAATATCCAGAGAATTGAGCGCATCAGAAGCGGAAGAAAGGTCACGGCAAGCGCTATGATAACAAAGACTCCCACGCCCGATTTGAGGACTGAAACGCTGCCCTGAATCGTCTTGAGCGCCTCTCCTATCGCTGAACCGACTACGGGCACAAACGAGCTGACGGCAAATTTAGCGGCTCTGCCGGATACGCTGTCGAGAGAATTTGACAATACCTGACGTATGCCGAGAACCGCCGAGAACAGAGCCATCATAAAGCCCAGCAGCCACTTCGCAGCCTTTGAGAGCGTTCTTGAAAAGCCGCCGAGGTTAACTCCCGACGACACTCCGCCCGCGATACACAAGCCGAGGAGCATGTACATAAACGGGATTATCACACGCGAGGAAAGCTGCAAAACTCCCTCGCCCAAGCCGATAACCGACGCGTAGTAGGCGGAAGAACCCGCGATACTTCCCGAGGCTGTCAGCAGCAGAGCCGTGACCGGTATGTAGGCGAGCATGAGGTTTGAGGCGTTTACAATAACGTCGCCCGCGGTCTTGATAAGCTCCGCCGCCGGTATCGCCACAGCAGCGCTCAGACAGAGAGCGAGGGTGATATCAAGGGCGTTACCCGTACCTAAGCTGAGCGACCCCTTGTATGCGGTGAGCATTGAACAGATCAGCAGCATTGCGGTGATCGAGATAAGACCCCTGAGCGGAGAGTTGAGATTGCCCGCCGCTATCTTCCCTATTTCCGCCAAAACAGAGTCAAAGGACAGACCCGAGAGACTTGCCGCGTCTGCGCTGTCTGCCCCGAGAGAGAGCATATGAGCCTTCGCTTCGTCGGAAAGACTGTCGTAAATCCCGGACATATCGTAATTTATCTCCTGAGCGCGGGCGGAAAAGGCGGAGAAAAATACGGCAATGATAAATACGGGAATAATAATTAACTTCTTCATGAATACGATAATAATTTTATTACGGCGTTGAGAATGTCCGCGTACAGCGGCAGTGCGGTTATCGTGACGAGGATTTTTCCCGCGAGCGAGACGTTTCCCGCGAGAGCCTGACTGCCCGCGTCGCGACAGGTATTTGCGGCAAATTCCGTCACCAGACAAATGCCGATGACCTTTAACAGAATCGCGACGCACCCCGTGTTGATCTGAGCGGCGGCGACAATGGAATTGACCGTATTGACCACTGACGGCGCCTGTGAGAGCACAAACGCGAGTATCAGCACCGAACCCGCTACCCCGAGAAGCAGGGCTATTTCGGCGTTTTTAGGGCGCAGAGCGGCAATCAGAATGACTGTTACCACCGCAAGCGCGCATATACCGACGATATTCATCAGAACCCGAACAGCTGCTTGATCGTTCTGAACAAGCCGCTTATCTGGCTGACGATAAGCGTCAGCACAACGATCAGCCCCGCTAGCGAGGTGAGCATTGCCTGTTCCTCACGTCCGCTGCGGATAAGCAGCTGACATAGCACCGCCACGATTATTCCGACCGCCGCTATCTTAAAAATCAACTCAACGTCCATCATTAACCTCACAACAGGAGAATCGCCGCCGACGCCCCGGCGAAGAAACCCATGGTTTTATACAGCTTTGATTTTTTGCCGATGTTTTCCTCAGCCTGAGCGATAAGCAGGTCAAGCCGGGCTTCGATCAGACCAAGATGACTGAGCTGTCCCTCCAAATCCGTCTTGCCGAGCTGTGAGCCGCACTCATAAATCAGCTCAATATCAGCCTTACCCAGCGACCAAAACCGCGGTATGCCGCCGACGGCTTTGTTCCAGCAGGCTTCAAACGGCTCGCTGCCGCCGCAAAAAGGCATAGGCAGCCGCGTCTGATCCATACAGGATTGCACAACTATAAAGATATCTCCGCCGCTGAACCGCAGCCGGGTTTTCATTGCCTCCAAAAACGCCTTGAAGCGGTTCAGAAAATCACGGCGGGCGTACAGTCTTTTCGCCAAAAGCGCTCCCGCCGAATATGCCGCCGCGACCAAAAGCAGGCAGCCGAGGATTTTAAGCGGCACGGCGCTCACCGGAGCTTTTCACCGCGGAAACCCTTCTGTCCTTAAGAAATACATGGGTTGAAAACGCGTTTGTCCCCGACAGACCGGCAAAAGCCGTGCACTCCGTGTTCTTCGCGTGCGCCGTCGCGATTACCGAAACACCGCAGCGGCGGCACTCAGAGAGCGCTTCAAACTCGTCTGCCGAACCGATTTCGTCACAGATAATAATTTCGGGCGACATACTGCGCACCGCCTGAATGATCGCGGAAGCCTTCGGGTAGCCGCAAAAAACATCGCACAAGCCGACGTCGTTCTGAGGTTCACCGCCGACGCAGGCGGCAAGCTCGCCGCGTTCATCTATCAGCGATACCCTGTATCTGTATGACAGCTGTCTTGCGAGGTCGCGCAGATAGGTTGTTTTGCCGGAATTCGGCGCGCCGCAGACAAGGACTCCGCCCGTGATATCCGGAATCTGCCGGAGCAGCACGTCCGCACAGCCGCGCACCTCGCGGGCAAAACGAAGATTAATTGAGCTGATATCGCGGATATTTGCAATGCTTCCGCCGCGCATGACCGCAGTGCCGCAGATACCCGCCCGATGACCTCCGCGAAGTGTGACAAAGCCCTCCGCGATCTCGTTCTGACGGCTGTAAACCGAATATTCGCAGATAGTGTGAACAATGCTTTCGAGCATTTGCCTGTCCGCCTTGAGCAGGGAATCCGATATAAACTGCGTCAGCCTTCCCGAAGGCGTTATATACAGCGTCTCTGCCGTACAATGAACGCACACCGGACGGTTGACCCGCAGGCGTATCTCTGTTATTTTTGACGACAGCTCATCAGCCTTGTCAAGCAAAAATCCGCCCAGCGGCTCCGTCAGACATGAAACCGCCCGGCGGTAACGGACTGATTCTTCCTTCATGCTTATCATTCCTTTCGTTGGATTACAGTTAATTCTATGCGGACAGGCATAAAAATAGACCTGCCGTTCAAGACAGGTCTGTAATCATTTTCAGGAATTCTTCCTCGCTGAGAATCGTAATGCCGAGGGTCTGAGCCTTTGTCAGCTTGCTGCCGGCTTCCTCTCCCGCGAGAACATATGAGGTTTTCTTCGAAACCGAGGACGAGGTCTTGCCGCCGTGCTGCTCAATGAGCTTCGACGCCTCGCTGCGCTTCATTGTGGGCAGGGTTCCCGTGAGGACAAAGGTCTTGCCCTCAAAAATTCCGCCCGATTTTTTCTGCTCGGATGGCTTCATTTTCAATCCCAGCTCCTTGAGCTGCGAAATCAGCTCGCGGGTGCTCTCAAGGCTGAAATAGTTCTCGAGGCTCTGAGCCATAACGCTGCCGAAGCCGTCTATTTTCTCGAAATCCTCAGACTTTGCGTTCATTATATCGTCTATGGTGAGGAAATTTTCGCAGACGATCTTCGCCGCCTTCAAGCCGATATTGCGGATTCCCAGCGCGAAAACAAGTCGGTACAGCTCGTTTTCCCTTGACTTGTCTATCGCCGCGATGAGGTTGTTGGCGGATTTCTCAGCCTTGCGGTCGAGAGCGGTGATCTGCTCCGGGGTGAGTCTGTATAAATCGGCGGGAGATTTTACCAGCTCTCCGTCGATCAGCTGCTCCAGAACGGCGGGTCCCAGACCGTCGATATCCATAGCGTCGCGGCTGACAAAGTGGATCAGATGCCGCTTCAGCTGAGCCGGACAGTCGGTGTTTGTGCAGCGCACAGCAGCCTCGTCGTCCCGGGATACAGGGCTGCCGCAGGAAGGACAGACCTTCGGGAACTCAAACGGTACGGCGTTTTCGGCGTGTTCGCTGACGGAAAGCACCTCGGGAATTATTTCGCCCGCCTTGCGGATAATCACGGTATCGCCGACGCAGATGCCTTTTTCCTCGATAAAATCCTTGTTGTGCAGCGTCGCGCGGCTGACTGTCGTTCCCGCAAGAAGCACAGGCTCAAATATTCCCACCGGTGTGAGTACGCCGGTTCTGCCGACGTTTATCTCGATATCTATAAGCTTTGTGGGCTTTTCCTCGGGCGGATATTTGTAGGCTTCCGCCCATTTCGGGTACTTCGCGGTGCTTCCGAGCATATCGCGGACTGAAAAATCGTCGACCTTTACGACGGCGCCGTCGATAGCGTAATCGTACTCGCCGCGGTTGTCACCGATTTTTTTTATCTCCTCAATAACCTCGTCAATAGTCTCGCACACGGTGTAAAACGAGGTCGGAAATCCCAGCTGCGAGAGGTAATCGAGGCTTTGGCGGTGTGAATCAAACGTCACGCCTTCGATCTGCTGAATGTTGAAAACAAAAATATCGAGCTTCCTCCCGGCGGTGATCTTCGCGTCCTTCTGACGGAGCGAGCCCGCCGCGGCGTTCCGCGGATTCTTCGCGGGCTTTTCCTCGTTTTCCTCCTGTCGTCTGACTAGCTCGTCAAAGCTTTTGAAGGACATATAGACCTCTCCGCGCACCTCAAGAAACGCGGGAGCGTTCGGTATGCGCTTTGGAAGGCTTTTGATCGTCATCAGGTTATCGGTAACGTCCTCGCCCGTCGTGCCGTCTCCTCTTGTCGAGCCGCGCGTAAACACGCCGCCGGTGTACTCGCAGGAAACGGAGAGTCCGTCAAACTTCGGCTCGACTACATACCTCGCGCCGGGTGAGACCTCGCGCACCTTGCGGTCAAAATCGCGCAGCTCGTCCTCGGAAAAGCTGTCGTGCAGGCTTTCCATCGGAACCGTATGAACTACCGGCGAGAACTTCGCTCCCGCGTTTCCGCCTACGCGGTTTGTCGGAGAATCTGGCGAGCGGAACTGAGGAAACTGAGCCTCGAGGTTTTCGAGCTCGCGCAGGAGCATATCGTACTCGTAGTCAGAGATCTCGGGAGCGTCATTATTATAATATAGGTTATTGTGGTATTCGAGCGTTTTTACAAGCTCGTCGATTCTGCTCTTTGCAGCCTGCTTTTGCATTTTATCACCTGTAAATAAGGGCGGCAAAGACCGCCCCGATAGTTTATTTTAGCTGAGAATATCCTTTTTCGCGGAGGAAGGTCGACTCCAGATCGGCGAGGTGCAGTTTGACAGCAAGCGGATATTTGTCATACGCCTGACTGATGACGTTGCTGTTTTTGTCGCCGAATTCGCCCATGTGCCAGCGGATAGCCATTGCCTCCTCGATTTTGAGCCGCATCTTGCGCTCGATCAGGAACACCGACTTTTCTCCGTGACCGTAAGGGAACTGATCCTCGATCGCAAAATAAGGCACCTTCTCCCACTGACCCGTCTGCTCGTTCTTGACGTTGCGGGTGGACACCTTGTAAAACTGCGCCTTGCACAAATCGTGGAGAAGCGCGCAGATAGCAAAGCTCTCGACGCTGTCGGTTTCCTCGTCAAAATGCTTTTCCATCATGGTATTGAAAACGCTGACGGAATGTATCACGAGTCCGCCCTCACAGGCGCAATGGTATCGCGCGCTCGCGGGAGCTGTAAAGAAATCCGTGCGCTGCAGCCATTCAAGCAGCTCGTCAGCGCCTTTCCGCGTGATATTTTCCTTGTAAATCTCAATGAATTCTTCCTTTGGGGTCATGATCTTCCCTCCTCTTCTTTACGGAAAACGCGGTAACCTCCGCAGGGAAGTTACCGCATTAGAATAACCTTATTGTATGTAATTATTCAGCGTCGGCAGCTTCTGCGGGCGCTTCCTCTGCGGGCGCTTCCTCAACAGTCTCCTCAGCCTTTACGGGAGCCTGCTCGTCCTCGGGAAGGAGAGCTCTCATGGAAAGGCTTACGCGCTTCTTGTCAAAGTCAATAGCGGTGATCTTAGCAGCAACGGTATCGCCTACGGAAAGCACGTCGGCGGGCTTGTCGATTCTCTTGTTGGCGATCTGAGAAATGTGGATAAGACCGTCAATGCCGGGAATGATGTTAGCGAACGCGCCGAAGGTGGTAAGACCGACGATTGTCGCGTTGACAACGGTGCCCTCGGGATAATCTCTCTTGAGGATCTCCCAGGGATTGTCGTCGGCGTTCTTGAAGCCGAGAGAGATCTTCTTGGTCTCCTCGTTGATATCCTTGATGTATACCTCAACGGTGTCGCCTACGTTAACGACCTCTGAGGGGTGCTTGATGTGCGTCCAGGACAGCTCGGAAATGTGGATCATGCCGAATACGCCGCCGAGATCAACGAACGCGCCGTAGCTTGTCAGAGACTTGACAACGCCTGTGTAGCGCTTGCCTACCTCGCAGTTCTTCCAGAACTCCTCGCGCTGAGCAGCTCTCTGCTCCTTGAGCACGCTGCGGATAGAACCGATTGCTCTCTTGTATCTGCCGCGCTGTGAAACCTCGATAAGGCGGAAGTCAACATCCTGACCTACGAGGTCCTCAAGCTTCTCGTCACGGCTCGCTGTAGCCTGTGAAGCGGGGATAAATACTCTTACGCCGTTGTAAAGAACGATTACGCCGCCCTTTACAGCCTCTGTTACCTTGCTTGTAAGGATCTCCTGTGAATCTACCTTCGCCTGGAGCTCCTCCCAGCACTTCTGAGCGTCTACTCTGCGCTTGGAAAGCATGATGGTGCCTTCCTGATCGTTGGTCTTCATGATAAGAAGCTCGATTTCGTCGCCTACCTTGACGATGTCCTCAGGCTTCGCTGCAGGATCATTTGACAGCTCAGACACGGGAACAAAACCGGTCTGTTTTCTGCCGACGTCGACCTGTACTTCATTAGGCGCAATGCTGATGACAGTACCCATTACCCTCTCATTTGTATTTAAGTTTTTGAGGGATTCTTCAAGCAACTCCTCAAAAGATTCTTCTAAATTTGTTGTTTCACCGGATTTGATTTCTTCACTCATTGTATCCAGTACCTCCTTTATTATCTTTGCAGGCGTTGAAGCGCCCGCAGTTACGCCTATGTTTTCGGCAGCGCGAACCTGATCGAGATCGAGCTCGGCGGCGGTTTCAATAAGCACCGTGTTCCCGCATCTGCGTTTGCATATATCAAAAAGCTTGGCTGTGTTGGAACTGTGGCGGTCGCCTATGACTACCATAAAGTCCGACTGAGCGGCAATTTCATCCGCTTCACTCTGCCTAACTGACGTAGCATTACATATTGTATCAAATATTTTTGAATTTGTACATAGTTTTTTTATCTTTTTTACAGATTTTTTCAATTCTTTTGTGTCGAATGTTGTCTGTGCCACCACTTTCACCAATTTATTATTCTCTTTCAGAACATTGGTAAGCAGATTGTCTAATTCGACTTCATTGTTAAAAGTATAACAATCGGTTTTGCAGTTGCCGATGATGCCTTTTACCTCGGGGTGACTCGCGTTTCCCGCAATCAGAACAACCTCTTCGCCCGGAATCGCTTCGCTTACGATCCTGTGTATCTTCTTTACAAAGGGGCAGGTCGCGTCCTGATACTCAACGCCTCTTTTGTCGAGCTCATCGATCACGGACTTGGGCACGCCGTGTGAACGGATAACAAGGATCTCGCCTTCACGTATCTCATCGACGCTCTCGACCGGACGGCAGCCCTGTTTTTCCAGCTCGCGGACGACCTCCATGTTGTGTATGATCGGGCCGAGCGTGCAGACCTTGACGTCGTGGTCGACCAGCTCCCTGACCATGCTTATCGCGCGGTTCACTCCAAAGCAGAAGCCCGCGGAATCAGCCTTTTTTATACTCATTGAGAGCTCTCTCCCTCATCTTCTTTATTTCGCCCATTATCATGTTTGAAGCGTCCTTGAGCTCGCGTCTGCCGCCGTCGACGGTCAGTCCGAGCTGCTGCGGCGTCAGCGGCTTGCCGAACTCAACCACGCGCTTCGCAAAAATATTCTTGGGGTTGCCGACGATCGTGATACACGCCGGGACAACCGGAACCTGCATCTGCTGGGCTACAAGCGCGCAGCCGCTTCTCGGGCGCATAAGCTCGCCTGTCTTGGTTCTGCCGCCCTCGATAAAGATCGTCATCACGTTGCCCTCTCTGATAAGATCCTCGCCTGTCTTTATCGCCTTTCCGTCGCCTGCGCCGCGCTCAACCGGAAACGCTCCGAGAGCGCGTATCAGCGCGCCGAAAAACTTGTTTTTGAAGAGCTCGACCTTCGCCATAAAGTACATTCTGCGCTTTGAGGAAAGACCCATAAGCGGCGGGTCTGAGTTCGCGATGTGGTTGCTCGCTATGATAACGCCGCCCTCAGAAGGGATATTATCGGCGTTTACTGTCTTGAATCGGTACAACAGCTTGAAAATCGGCATGCATATACCCTTGCCGATAGTGTATAAGACCTTGTTTTGTGCCATCAGCGATTCTCCTTTATCACTGAAATAATCTTGTCGACGCTCTGCTCGAAGTCAAGCTCTGTCGTGTCGACCGTAACGCTGCCCTCGGCGGGCTTTAGCGGCGCGATCTCACGGTGGGAATCATTGTAATCGCGCGTGATAACGTCCTGTAGGATATCCTCGTATTTTACGTCCATACCCTTTTCGACCAGCTCCTTAAAACGGCGCTGCGCGCGTGCCTCGGGAGATGCGGTGAGAAAAATCTTGACCTTCGCGTCGGGCAATACTACGGTGCCGATATCCCTGCCGTCCATGATAACGTCGTTGGTCTTTGCCATATCGCGCTGCAAATCGAGCAGATACGCCCTCACAGCGGGAATCGCGGAGATTTTTGACGCCGTCATCGAAGCCTCGGGTGTGCGTATCTCGCCGGAAACATCTTTGCCGTCGAGAAGAACGATCTGCTCTCCCTGAGAGTTGAAGGTGAGCTCCACCCTGATCTCAGAGAGAAGCTTGTCCACCTCGGGTGAAGCGACAGGTTCGATGCCGCGGATTGACGCTGCAAGACCTACGGTGCGGTAAAGCGCGCCCGTATCAACGTAAATATATCCGAGCTCCTTTGCGGCTCTTTTTGCTATAGAGGATTTGCCCGCTCCTGCGGGACCGTCCAATGCGATTGCGGTTGACATACAAAACTTCCTTTCAATATTACGATAACGCGGCATTCTCGCCCGCGAGTCTGCCGGTGCTCCATGCTATCTGAAGATTAAAGCCGCCTGTATAAGCGTCGCAGTCGATGACCTCTCCCGCGAAATACAGACCGCTGACGAGCTTGCTCTCCATTGTCTTGGGATTTATCTCGCCTGTTTTAACGCCGCCGGAGGTGACAATCGCCTCCTCGATCGGGCGGAAGCCGCTGATCGGAATCGTATAGCCCTTGAGGATATCGCAGAGCCTGTGCCTTTCCTCGCGGGTGACGGCGTTGCATTTTTTATCGAACGGAACTCCCCAGCGTTTAAGCACGGGGATTATTATTTTCTTTGGCAGCAGCTTTGAGAAGGAGTTTGAAACGTCCTTGTTTGAGTTTGCCCTGAATTCATTTTGCAGACGGCGGTCAAGCTGCTCGCTGTCGAGAGCGGGCTTGAGATCGATCACCGCCGTGTAGGTATCCGGCGGGATATCGCGGATATGGGAGCTTGCGGAAAGCACCATGGGACCGCTTATTCCGAAATGGGTGAAAAGCATCTCGCCGAAATCGGAGTATAATTCTTTATTGGAATTTTTATCAATTATTTTCAGAGAAACGTTTTTGAGAGCGAGTCCCTGCATCGACTTGCATTCGGGGTCGCTGCTCTCGAGCGGCACAAGCGAGGGCTTGAGCTCAGTCACTGTATGACCCGCCTGCTTCGCGAGGATATATCCGTCGCCGGTAGAGCCTGTCAGCGGATAGCTCTTACCGCCGCAGCAGATTATTACGCTGTCGGCATAATAACTCCGGCTCTCGCCCTTGACGCCGATTACCTCTCCGTTTTCTAAAATCAAAGCCTGAGCGGCGTCGTTGACGATTTTTACGCCGCTGTCAGATACATAATCGCGCAGAGCGTCAACCACGTCCACAGCCCGGTCTGACAAGGGAAAAACACGGTTTCCCCTCTCGGTTTTAAGCTCCAGTCCCAGACCCTCGAAAAAACTCATCGTATCCGAGGGAGTAAAGCGGTTGATCGCGGAGTAAAGGAACCTGCCGTTGACGGGAACGTTATTGATAAAGGTCTGAACGTCGCAGTTATTTGTGAGGTTGCAGCGTCCCTTGCCGGTAATCATGATCTTTCTGCCGACGCGCTGGTTTTTTTCCAGCAAGGTCACGCCCGCTCCGTTTTCGGCGGCTGTTCCTGCGGCGATCAGTCCCGCGGCTCCCGCGCCGACGACCAGAACCTTCTTACTTATCATTTTTATCAGCCTTTTCGTCGTGGTTGGTGTAAACGCCCTCGCGGTTCCACACGTCCTCAAGAGCGTGGAAGGTCTCTGAAACCTCGTCCTTCTTCTTGAGAACCGTCGCGACGATCAGCGCGTTGATAAGACTCAGCGGCGCTACGAGCGAATCGACGATGGAAGCCATATCGCTTCTCGCGATCAGAATCGAGTCCGCCGACTGAACGAGCGGAGACGCCATGCTGTCGGTGATAGCCACGGCGTGGGCTCCTCTTGAACGTGCGAAATCCATAGCCTCGATCGCCATTGAGCTGTATCGGGGGAATGAGATACCGATCATTACGTCGTCCTCGGTAATGCGGAAAATATGCTCGTAGGTCGAGGTCGCCGAGGTTGTGTTGATAAGCACGACGTTGTCGAAAATCAGCTCGAAGTAATAAGCGAGGAAGCCCGCGATCGCTCCCGTTGAACGCACGCCGAAGATATAGATGCGCTTGGCGTTGCAGATCTCGTCAACCGCGCGGTTGAAGTCCTCGTGCGAGGTCTCCTCTATCGTGCGGCGTATCTTGTCGATATCCTGATTTAGCACGCTGTCGAGGACGTTGCCGTTGCCGATCCTGCTGGAGGTAACTTCGATCCGCTGAACAGAGGTGAGCTTGTTGCGGATCATCTCCTGCATCGCCTTTTGCAGGCGCGGATAGCCGTCGTAGCCGAGCTCGGTCGCAAAACGGACAACCGTGCTCTCTGAAACGCCGACGGTCTCGCCGAGCTTTGAGGCGGTCATAAACGCCGCCTTATCGTAATGCTCCTCGATATAAAGCGCAATTCGCTTCTGTCCCTTCGAAAAGCTGTTCATCATCAAGTCTATTCTTGTCAAAAGGTGTGTTATCATTACTATGATACTCCTTATAATATTCTCATACATATTTCATTTTATCACACTCACTTGCAGAATTCAATATTTTTTGAAGGAAATTTCCTTTTATGCGAAATATTCCTGACGTTGCAAAAGGTTTTGGTTGCAAAAAAATAATGACTATGATAATATTATAGTATGACAAAGGAGGTCGGACAAAATGATTGCAATCATCGATTACGGCGCAGGCAATATACAGAGCGTTTACAAGGCGCTCAGGCATATCGGCTGCGAATGCTTCATCACAAATAAAAAAGACGAGATTCTAGCTTCCGACGGCGCTATTCTCCCCGGAGTAGGCTCCTTCGGCGACACCGTCGACAATATGGAAAAGCTCGGTATCAGGGAAGCTGTAAAGGAGTTTATCGCGAGCGGCAAGCCGTTTCTGGGCATTTGTCTCGGGCTGCAGCTTCTGTTCCCCGCGAGCGAGGAAAGCCCCGAGGCTGACGGTCTCAATATTTTCGCGGGCAGCATACGCAAAATCCCGAAAAAGGACGGGCTTAAAATCCCGCACATGGGCTGGAACAGCATTGAAATCAATTCCTCGAGCAGGCTTTTCAAGGGAATTGAAAGGAATCCGTACGTATATTTTGTCCACTCGTATTTTCTCAACGCCTACGAGAGAGATATCGTGGCGGCTCAGACGGAGTACGGAGTGATGATTGACGCGGCGGTGGAAAGGGACAACGTGTTCGCCACGCAGTTCCACCCCGAAAAAAGCGGCGAGACCGGTCTTAAGATCCTGAGAAACTTCGCCGCGATTGTGGAGGGCTGACTATGTATGCAAAAAGGATAATTCCCTGCCTCGACGTAAAAAACGGCAGAGTTGTAAAGGGCATAAGCTTTGTAAATCTCGTTGACGCGGGCGATCCCGTGGAATGCGCCAAGCAGTATGACGCTCAGGGCGCTGACGAGCTCGTATTTCTCGACATCACCGCTTCGAGCGATTCGAGGAACATAACTATCGACATGGTTGAAAAGGTTGCGAACACCATTTTCATTCCGTTCACCGTAGGCGGAGGAATCCGCAGCGTAGACGATTTCAACGCGCTTCTCAGAGCCGGAGCGGACAAGGTATCCGTCAACTCCGCCGCCGTAAACCGTCCGGAGCTCATCAGCGAGGCGGCGTACAAATTCGGCAGCCAGTGCGTTGTAGCCGCTATCGACGCAAAACGCAGCGGCGACAGCTGGGAGGTTTACATAAACGGCGGAAGAACTCCCATGGGCATTGACGCCGTGGAATGGGCGGTTCGCTGCGCCGAGCTGGGAGCCGGAGAAATACTGCTCACCAGCATGGACGAGGACGGTCAGAAAAAAGGCTACGACCTCGCCCTGACAAGAGCGGTGTCCGAAAGCGTGAATATCCCCGTCATCGCGAGCGGCGGCGCCGGCGCTCCCGAACACTTTTATGAAGCCTTTACCGAGGGCAAGGCGGACGCTGTGCTCGCAGCCTCGCTCTTCCACTTCGGCGAAATCCAGATCCCGCAGCTCAAGCAGTATCTGACGGTCAAGAATATCCCTGTCAGAATCTAGAAAGGATGAAGCATCATGGTAGGTTGTCCCACCTGCGGGGCGGCTCTGAGGTTTGACATAGCTTCGCAGAAAATGGCGTGCGACCACTGCGGAAACTTTTTTGAAACGCAGAGGCTGGTCGACAACAGCTCGCGCGACGACGCCCGTTCCTCTCAGTTTGACAGCTACGTATATATCTGTCCCTCCTGCGGCGCGGAGCTGCTGACTACGGACAAAAACGACGCTGTGGGCTTTTGCCAGTACTGCGGCGGCGCGTCGATGATTTACGAAAAGATGCGTCAGGAATGGAAGCCCGACTACATCATTCCCTTCAAGATTACCAAGGAGGACTGCAAAAAGCAGTACTGCAAAGAGGTGCGGCGTCACCCCTTCGTTTCGGGCAAGTACAGCAAGGCAGACCTGATTGAGAGCTTCCGCGGCATATATATGCCGTACTGGAACTACCGCGCCGTTATGAACGGTCAGTTCCGCGTTCCGGCGAAATCGGAGCGTCAGCACGTTTCTCTGAATACATATGAAATAGTACACTACGACGTTGTCGGCAACTCAAACCTCGCTCTTGAGGGCTATTCCCGCGACGCGTCAGTAAACTTTGACGACGACATCAGCGACGCTCTCGCTCCGTATGAATACCGCCAGCAAATGCCGTTCGCGCCGGGTTACCTCAGCGGCTTTTACGCGGAATCCGGCGACGTCAGCGCTCACGAGTACGATTCCGCGATCAACCTCGAAACAAAAGAGGACGCGGTAAACATTCTCCTTAACGACAGCGCCGTCAAAAGCTGCTGCGAAAAGCTCAAGGTGACGCCCTCAACAGACGAAGTAAACGCCAATGTTAATATCGAGTCCGCAAAGCGCACACTCAACCCCGTCTGGTTCATGAGCTACCGCAGCGGCAAACAGATAACATACGCCACCGTAAACGGACAGACCGGAAAGGTCGCCGCGGATCTGCCGCTGAGTCCGCTGAGGATCCTCCTTTTCGCGCTGGGAATATCGTCGGTCATCTTCGGCATTATCGCGCTGCTGATGAACTTTGTTCCTTCCATTCCCTCAATCAAGGCGAACGGCACCCTCGGGCTCAGCCTGATACTTATGAACGCGGGTATGTATTATCTGCAAAGCTCCTTCAACCGCACCGTCGCCGGAAAAGGTGGAGTAAAAACAAAGCTCACCAACGGAGGCTACACTGCCGCGCTGCTGATTTGCTTAGTCAGCTTTATCGGCGTGATTTCAGACGGTTCATATGAAAAGGATATGCAGCACATCTGTTTTATTCCGATGCTTGCGACTGCGGTCATCATGCTTCTGGCGCACTTAAAACAGACCGCCGACACAAGCCGTATCAAAAAAATGGTTACCGACAACACCTCGGTTCTTCGCACCCGCGTCATCACCGAAGCCAAAGCCTTTCTGAGAAGGGTCGTATGGCTCAAGCTTGTGATGTATCTCAGTTTAGCTGCCGGCGCTTATGTCGTATACATTGACCCCGCTTACAACGCCGTTTCATACGGTTTAAGCTTCCTCGCGGCGGCTGAGCTGTTCGGTCTGGCTGTTTTCCATATTCACTTCCAGACAAGCGTCGCAAAACGTCCCCTGCCCCAGTTCAACAAGAAGGGAGCGCGTTACGATGAAAACTAAGGTATTTTTCGCGGGCATTATCGCCGCGCTTCTCGTTCTCTGCTGCGTATTCCCGGCGGGAGCCGTTCAGAATCAGGACGCTCAGTACACAAACCCCGAAACCGGTTATGAGGCTGTGATTATCGACGAGCTCGATCTGCTGAATGAAAGCGAGCGTTCGAAGCTTATCGAGGAAATGACTCCTCTCACGGAGTACGGCAACATCGTATTCTGGTCAACCGATGTAAAAAAATCCGACTATATCGACCAGGCAAGAGAAAAACGCCGTTCGCTCTACGATCTGGACAGCGCCTCGATCCTGATGATAAACATGGGCTCGCGCAAGGTGGTTATCCAGTCCTACGGCAAAATGTACGAGTACATCACCGACTCAAAGGCGCGCTCGATCACTGACAACGTGAGTCACTACGCGACTCAGAAGGACTACTACACCTTCGCAAAGGAAGCGTACAGTCAGATGTACTTGACTATGAAGGGCATGCAGATAAGCGAGCCGATGAAGTACACTAGCTATGCGGTCATCGCTTCGATGCTGGGAATAATCATCGCACTCAGCATAGCCTTTTCCAAGCGCCACAATCCCCTGTGCAAGGATTACGAGCACGCGAGGGTAATGACCGCCGGCAACGCGGTTATCGCTCCTGTGAGCGTTTACGAGACAAAGAGAGAGAAAATCTACGTCAGCTCATCCTCAGGAAGCGGCTGCAGCGGAGGTTCCAGCTGCGGTGGCGGAGGCTGCTCGAGCTGCGGCGGTGGCGGCTGCGGCGGTGGCGGCGGTTCGTCATTCTGATTCACAAAAACAAAGAGACTGCCTTGACCTTACGGTTTTGGCAGTCTCATTTTTTATTCTATGCTCTCATCGTCCGCATTTTCGGCTTCTTCACCGTTGCTATCTTCGGATTGCTCCGCGATTTGCGGAACAGGCGGCGGAGTAAAGCTCACCAGCGGCTTGACTTCCGGGATATTCGCGGCAAAATCCCAGTCGGTCATCTGCGGCTTCCAGATGTAGGTTTCACGGGTGACTTGTTTTTCACGAATCAATTCTCTCAGCTCGTCAAAAGAGAACGGACCCTTGCTCTCAGCGTCAATCACGGCGTAATACACATCAGGGCTTTTCTGCGGTATCTGCGCGCGCATATCCATGAGCAGTCTGCCCATAGCGGTACCCATGTTGTAGGTGTATAAGCCGTTCATAGGATAAAACCAGTAGAACATCTCTGCCTCCTTTTAATTCTTACGGTATTATTTTTACATTTTCAGTATATCATATTTCCGTTTCCGGTTCAATCATGTGAGATAAAATTTTACAATTGAATACCGCGCTCGCCTTCGAGTCCGGTCACCTGCTTGCTGTAATTCAGTGCTGCCGGTGACCTCTTGTGTGCGGTGTTTTACACTTCATCTCGCCGGAGAGGTTCAGCACGGAAGGATAGGTTTCATAATCTCTCTCGCTAAAAACGTGCCCCCGGCACGTTTTCTTAACGCTCGCCTTCGAGTCCGGTCACCTGCTTGCTGTAATTTTGTGGTGCCAGTGACCTGTTGTGTGCGATGTTTTACACTTCATCTCGCCGGAGGGGTTCAGCACGGAAGGATAGGTTTCATAATCTCTCTCGCTAAAAACTTGCCCTCGGCACGTTTTCTTAACGCTCGCCTTCGAGTCCGGTCCCCTGCTTGCTGGTAAAACAGAAACAGGAAATACCCTTTTGAGGGTATTTCCTGTTTCTGTGGTGCCGGTGACCGGACTCGAACCGGTACGGTATCGCTACCGGCGGATTTTGAGTCCGCTACGTCTGCCAATTCCATCACACCGGCGAATTACCGTTACTAATTATACATTAACACGGCGGAAAAATCAAGTCTTATTTTTTGTTTTCTTTATTGCCCGCTTGACGGATCAATAAAAATCAGCTATTATTCTTTTAAATATTTCATTTTCCCGATTTATGTGCTACAATACTTTTTAGAAAAAAGGAAGGGTTGTGAGATTATGACCAACAAAAATCTGATTGACCTTGAGGCTATGTCGGTTCAGCAGATTGACAAGCTTGTTAAAAAAGCAAAGAAAATCATGCAAAGCCCCGCGGATTACCGCCATGCCTGCGACGGAAAAATATTGGCGACTCTCTTTTATGAGCCCAGCACCCGCACTCAGATGTCTTTTCAGACCGCTATGCTCAAGCTCGGCGGAAGAACTATAGGCTTTGACAATCCGATGAACTCCTCTGTCTCAAAGGGCGAAAACCTCAAGGACACCATTGCCGTTATCAGCGGCTACTCGGATATCATCGCCATCAGGCACCCGACTGAGGGTACGGCTATGGCGGCTTCGCTCTACTCCGAAGTGCCGGTAATCAACTGCGGCGACGGCGGTCACCTCCACCCCACTCAGACTCTGACTGACATCGTTACCCTGAGCTGCGAGAAAGGCAGACTAGATCACCTCAAAATCGGCGTTTGCGGCGATTTGCTCAACGGGCGCACGGTTCACTCGCTTATCAAGGCGCTTTCAAAATATGAGGGCAATTCATTTGTGCTTATCTCGACTCCCGAGCTGAGCGTGCCGATTTATATTATCGATATCCTCGAGAAAAATCACTGCGCATACGAAATATCTCACAACCTCGCCGACGCTGTCAGGGATTTGGATATGCTGTATATGACGAGGATCCAGCGCGAGAGATTCGGCAGCGAGGAGGAATATCAGGCTCAGAAAAACGTGTTCGTACTCGACAAGGAAAAGCTCGATAACGCCCGCGAGGATATGATCATTCTCCACCCCTTGCCCAGAGTCAACGAGATCACGGTTGAGATCGACGACGACCCGAGAGCGCTGTATTTCAAGCAGGCTCAGTACGGTATGTTCGGAAGAATGGCTCTGATCCTTCTCCTGCTTCAGGACGAAGAATTCATGCTCAGCGCAAGAGATACGTTTATCTCGGATTACCGCTGCAATAACCCGAAGTGCATAACCCAAAGCGAAAAATATCTGCCCAGACTGAGCTACGAAAAGCTCGGAATGCAGATGTGCGACTTCTGCGACAAAAGAATTGACTGAAAAACGGGCACGGCTTTAGGCTGATTCCAAAAAGGATGTTTTCAGTTTGAGGCGGTGCCCTATGCGTAGGCGGACAGTTCAGGCTGTCCGCCTTTCGTCATGAGTTTTTTCTTCGGTTTGGTTGATTTCGCTCGAAAGAGCGAATGTTCCGATGTAGCGGAAGTAGATATCGATTTGCTGCGGAGAGGTTTGGCTGTGCTTTTTCTCACGCTCGTAAACGACAATCTTGCTGATGAAGGTTCTCAGTACCTCGGGCGTCAGCTCCTGCACACATACATATTTCTTGACGATATCAAGGAACTTCTGCACATTGGTACACTCGTTTTTGAGTGTGCCGATTTCTTTTTGCAGTTCCGGAATCGATGCTTCAAGCCCCTTCTGCTCATCGTTATAATCAACTGATAACATTCTGTACTGCTCATCGCTGATACGTCCGAGAACGTTATCCTCATACAGACGCTTGAACAGAGATTTTAACTCAACAACACGCTTTTCTGCTTTTGACAGTTCAGCGGTTTTGGCATTCAGCTCTTTTCTGTACTGTGAGGAAGTCTTTTTACTGATGTAATCGGTAAACTCCTTTGTGTTGTTCCGCGCGTAGTAGAGCGCCTTGTTGATTTCTTCAAGTACAATTTCATCGAGCACAACCTCTCTGATTGAGTGCGGCGTACATTTTTCTTCACCAACGTGCTTATGATAGTTTCCGCAGATAAAGCTGTAACTTTCACGCCTAATGGTTCGCCCACGATAAAGGTAATGCTTTCTGCCACAGTCAGCGCAGTAAATCAAACCGCTGTATTTGTTGATTTCACCCATTCGGTTCTTGCGGATTCTGCCCTCACGCACCTTGCGGACGATATCCCAAGTTTCTTGGTCGATTATTGCCTCGTGAGTATTTTCAAAGCGCAGCTGTTCTTCCTTCGGAACTTTTATGGTTCGCTTGTCTTTGAACGAAGCTATCCTTGTACGGCAGTTGATTGTGTGTCCGAGATAAATCTCGTTGTCAAGAATATCAGCAATAGAACGCTCATTCCACTTGTATGGATTCTCAGTGTCGGTGTGCGTTCCATACTTTCCTTCTCGCATAAAACGATACATAGTTGGCTTGAGAATTTTCTTTTCCTCTAACGCTTTGGATATATTACTTGGGCCGATTCCCTCTGCGCACATTGCGAATATCATCTTTACCACCGGAGCGGTTTCCTCATTAATCAACAGACGACACTCTTTTCCGCTGTTGGGATCACGGCGGTAACCATATGGGATCGTTGTTCCAAGGCGTTCACCACGCTCTGCTTTTGCTTTAAATACAGCGCGGATTTTCTTGCTTGTGTCACGAGCGTACCACTCGTTGAACAGATTCTTGAACGGCGCAAGCTCGTTGTTATCGCTGAACAGCGAGTCGTAGTTATTGTTGATGGCGATATACCTGACGCCGTATCTCGGAAAGATGAACTCGGTATAGTTGCCGACCTCGATATAGTTTCTGCCGAGTCTGGACAGATCTTTGGTGATAACAATTCTGACCTTGCCAGCTTCAATCAGTTTGTACATCTCCTGAAAGCCGGGGCGGTCAAAGCTAACACCTGAGTAGCCGTCATCAACAAACACGCGGATATTTGGGAAGCAATTATCCTCAGCGTACTTTTTGAGGATTGCTCTTTGGTGCACAATGCTGTCGCTGTCACCGACGTTGAGATCGTCTTTTGAAAGGCGGCAGTACAGCGCGGTTATTTTATCTTGGTTTGACATATTTTTATACTCCTTCCTGCTGTCAAACCGATTGGGAGTCTGCGAGTTTTCGCAACACTACAATACTCCCAATCGGCTGAAATGTCCAGACCTATTTAGGCCGCACTGTCAAAATTATTATCGATAAGCCTTTTTACGCCGTCGATAACCGTGTGCTTGCTGTCCAGATCAAAAACGGAATTTACAACATAATCCTTCTTACCGATAGTATACTGGTGCTGAGTAATCAGCTGACCGTTTTCTATCTTGAATTTAGTTCTCCGATTAATAGCCACCGCCACAGAAGGCTGATAGTCCGGTTGAGTTATAATTCTGATTTCATCCATTCAAAAATCCTTTCTCTACATACCGCCCAGAGTGTTTTTATGCTCATGGCGCGGCTTTTTGTTTGTGGTGCAATCTTCGGTGTGAGTGTCGTTGTCGATAATATTCATTAATTCAGCAGCCAGATATGCCGAATCAATTCCCAGATGATCAACAGGATAGTCGGGATAAGCGAAACCCAAATCATCCGCTTCAAGCTGCGTTTCGTTGTCTGCTCCGCTGAGTAAAGCTGTTGTGAGAAGTTCTCGCTCGCTTTCCCAGCCTGTGATTGGAAGGTCTCCATTGAGGTCGATGTCGCTGTCTGAATCTGCTGTGCTTGTTTTTGAAGCGAATCCTGAAACTCTGTCAGAGTTTGCTGCGTTTCCTCTGCTTGAGAAGTCAACTTGTCCAACTGCTCCTGCTGCATATCCGAGAGGTCGCTCCATGTCGCCAGAGTTTCCATTGTATTCATCATCGTGCTGAGCATATCTATCTGCGTCTGCTGAGATTGAATCAGCGCCCGCCAATTCTTCTCCGTAATCGAAACATAGGTCTCGGTCTGATCTGCCTGTGCTAAATTCATCTTCGCTTGAGCTTTCAATTCGCTTGGCGATTTCCTTCCTAATTCTGAACTCATCGGTCATAGCCTCCTTCAAATATTTTTCTTCATGCAATTTGTTATCCCTGCACTTCATTCCGTTCGGACATGTGTAGGTGATATATTTTCGGGTATCGCTCCAGTTAACTTGATAGCCTTCCAATTCCATCAGCTGAATAAAATGCTTGCGGCTGACAGCGTAACACATCACCTCGTCTATCGCTATCGCCAAATCCAACTTCCAGCTCTGACATTTGTCGGCTGCCCTGTACTCTCTTGAGGACATACCTTTTATTTTGGACGGAGCGGATTCGATTACCGACAAGCCGTATTCCAAACAAAGCTTGTCCGAGGAATCACGGAGCCGCTGAATTTCTTTGTTGTCGGAATGGTATTTGTAACCGCTCTCGGCATTCACGGAATTTATAACGAAATGTGAATGAATATGATCACGGTCGACGTGAGTAGCGACTAAGATTTCATAGCCGGGGAAATTTTCTTCCGCGAACCTCAACGCGATTTCGTGAGCGGTTTCGGGTGTGAGGTTTTCATCGGGGTGAAAGGATTGGAGCAGATGATAATACATTCGTCCGTCAGCTTTCTTGTATCGTAGCTTGGTATTCATCATTTCATTGTAGGCTGACCGAGCTACACAATTTACTCCTGTGACAAGTTTTCTCCCATCGTGAATCGTTTTTGCGTTCTTGGCACAGTAGTTGAGCAGAGCACTTAGCCCCTGCCTCGTCTGTGTTTTCTGCCGTGAGATAAAATTGATAACAGCTATGCTGCCCACCTCTTTCGGTCGAGCAGCTCGGTCAGGGTTTGGTTGAGCTTAACGTATTCGTCTGTCAGCTGTTGAAGATTAACGCAATCGACCTTGTCCATATTACAGAGCGTGGTGAGCTGATTGAGATTTCTGCCGATAGCTTTTTGCTGACGGATGACCTCGTCCAAGTCGTCGATAACAAAAATCTGTTTGCCTAAACCGCACTTGGTTATATATTCTGTGAGAGACAGATTGGCTATTGCAGCCTTGTGATGAAGCTTTTGTAAATCTTCATCGGAGATTCTTATACTTAGTTTTCTATGTTGCGTTTAATGATGGTATGGTTTATGTTACATATCATAGCGGCAACAACTCAACCGAGCTTATGAAATCTAATGACGATGAATTTGTCACGCTTTGCATAAACGCGAGAGAACAGGCATGCTCCTTGCAGGAGCACAAAAATGATGATAATTCGGAGTGGCTTGAAAGCATTCGTTTTCCGGTTGACTCAACCGAGATCGAAGAATTCGAAAAACTGTTTTATCAACACAACCCCGACATTGAACCGCAGCCGAAAAACAACCCGCTCAGCGGAAGCAAGGTCACTCTGCCGTTGGGTGAAGTGCTATTTGAATTTGTTTACGCGGATTTCGACTCGCTGTACAAGGAGGTCAAAGTAAGCCTTCGAATGTATGAAGATATTGATTTACCAAATGCTGACAATGAAGTGCTGGAGATGATTAACCGTTATCGAATCTACCGCAACTATAAATGGTTGATTAATCACTTGGCGTTTGGATCGACTGCATCCGCATTGTTTCCGCCGGCTATTATGCAGTATGCGGATTTGGCGGCGGCTATGCTTGACTATTATAAATATCTGATAATGCTGCAAAAGGAATACCGTGATATTCTGGAGTTCTGTTTTGAATCGAAGTATTATTCTGAGGTGTTGAGTGATATGACTCCTTCCGCGCGGTATTATCTTTATCGGAAGATAAATAAAATGCCGCCCTTCGTGGAGTTCAACGAAGAGCAGCGGTTGATAATGGGAGACAAAAAATCTCCGGCGGATTATGACTTTTCAGCGTTTGCCGATTTTGCACAGGAACATGACATAGACGCAGCCACACTAATATATTTTCATAACTATAATCACAATCCGGTTATCCGTTATCGGTGCGAGAGCCTGCATGAATTCTTGGAGCTTGAGCTTAACAAGCTGATTGAATACAATGTCAACTTAAAGTGCTGCGAGCGCTGCGGACAATGGTTTACCTACAAGGGCAACTACGACGCGCGATACTGCAACCGGATTCATTTAGGTGAATTGCGTTCCTGCCGCGACCTCGCCGCCGAGGAAAACTATAAAAAGAAAATGGCGGAGAACAAAGCGATTCCGATCTATCGAAAATATTATCGGCGTTACTCCGCTCGCGTAAAAGTCAATCAAATCAAGAAAAACGATTTCAAAAAATGGAAGTACGAGGCTCTTGTCAAGCGTGATGAATGCTCTGCCGGAAATATAACTACCGAGGAGTACATCGACTGGCTCGAGGGCTGTTTTCCGAACAGAAAGAGGAAGGAAAAATAAATTCCGTATTCTTTGGTTACAGCGTATCAATTTTTGACATATCAAAAAAAGTTCTTAAACCCTCTTGCAATTTATGATTATGTAAGGTACTATACAAACGCTTCACGCGGCTCTTTGTTGTCACACAGAACACATAGCTTAGCGACACAATAAAAAAGGCACAAGCTTAGAATCCATCCGGACTCCGGGCTTGTGCTTTTTTTGCGCCCACAACCCGCGACAAATCGCCTGTGTGGGCTTTATTTGATTTTCTTGGGTACGACTGCGAATGTTTTCTTCGCGCAACACGGGGCGAAACAGGGCGCGTCAGGTTTTCCCGCTGTTCATAGCATCAACCATCAGCCTGACAGCCAAAGAGAAACCCCTGCAAAACGCGTCGCGTTCGCCGAGGTTCATAAGCTCTGTGTGGTTGTCTTTTATTTTTTGGAGTATGGCATTCTGTTGCTCCGTCAGCAGAGTACAAAGTTTAATATTTTATCAATTGCCATATCTCCTGTTTCGTGGTAGAATTATATAGAGTTGATACGCTATGAAAATTATCGGGAGTGGATTAAATGGATAATATTAAAAAATTTGAAAATCAGCCTATCCGCACTGCATGGGATGAAGAAAAAGAGGAATGGTGTTTTTCGGTTTCGGATGTTGTTGAAGTGTTGTCCGAAAGCAAGGATGTAAAGCAATACATAAAAAAGATGAGAAGCCGTGATCCTGAGCTGAATTCCAAGTGGGGTACAATTTGTACCCCTGTTCGGATGATGACTGCCGACGGCAAATTCAGAAAGATCAATGCCGCCGATACAAAAGGCATTCTCCGTATCATTCAATCTATCCCATCTAAGAAAGCCGAGCCGTTCAAGATGTGGTTGGCTCAGGTCGGCAGTGAACGCATAGAAGAAATCATTGATCCTGAACTGACAATAGAAAGAGCATTGGAAACTTATGCCAAAAAAGGTTATCCTGCCGATTGGATAAACCAGCGCTTACAAACCATTCGTGCCCGCAAGGAGCTGACCGATCAATGGCAGGCTCACGGTGTAGAGAAAGGTAAAGAATACGCTATCCTGACCGATGAAGTCACTAAAGCGTGGTCGGGTATGACGACACGCCAGTATAAGAAGCTCAAAGGTCTGAAAAAAGAAAATCTGCGTGACAATATGAGCACACTGGAGCTTGCGCTGAATATGCTCGCCGAAGCGACTACCACTGAACTGACTAAAACACAAAACCCCTATGGCTTGGAAGAAAACAGAGAAGTAGCGCAAAGCGGCGGCAAAATTGCAGGCGACGCAAGAAAAAATATCGAAGCACAAACAGGCAAGCCGGTAATTACCTCAGATAACGCCGCAAGACTGAATGAGGTCGTTACGGGAATGATTGAGGGCGTTGTAGGTAACGAGGAAGATAAAGAATGATTATAAGAGAAAACAAAGTACAACGGCTGTGAGAAAGAGGTTTTTATGAATAATTCAGAAGTTCAAAATATTGCAAAGCAAACGATTGACTATATTAAAACTGACATTAAGCCAAATATGAATCTGCGAGAGATAAGGAAATTATGCGAAGGAAAAATGCTTTCGCTTGGTGCAGATTCATTTTGGTATTGGAATATCGGCGCTTTTGTTTTCAGCGGCGATGAAACCACAATCTCCGTTTCGGGCAGAGAATATGTTACTGCCGATAAAACGGTTTCGGATAATGACATTATTACCATTGATTTAAGTCCGCAATGCAAAAATGTATGGGGAGATTATGCCCGAACAATCATTATAGAAAACGGAACAGTTGTTAATCATATTGAGAATATCCAAAACAGTGAGTGGCGAAATGGTTTACAAATGGAAGAAGCTCTGCATAATGAATTGATAAGATTTGCTTCGCCCGACATAACCTTCGAGGAACTTTATTACTATATGAATGACTATATCCGTAACAATGGATATATCAATCTTGATTTTCTCGGTAATTTAGGACATTCCATTGAGGAAGATAAAAATGACCGTGTTTACATAAATAAAGGTAATAAGAAAAAGTTAAGCGAAGTGGACTATTTTACCTTTGAGCCGCACATCAGTACCAAAAATTCTCTGTATGGTTATAAGAAAGAAAACATTTATCATTTTGAGAATAACAAATTAGTTGAGTTGTGAAACGCATTATGAAAAACTATAAAACATATCTTTTTGACGCAGACGGAACACTGCTTGATTATGACAAGGCTGAATTGCAGGCATTAAAGGAAACCTTCCGATTATATAATCTTACTTATAATCAACAAATAGAAAAATGTTTTTCGGATATTTGCAATTTGGAATGGATAAGATTTGGCTTGTCGAATGCTACAGAAACAGAAATACAATCACGATTTCATGAGCTTTATTATGACTACTCTGAAAGCCGTTTTTGTGAATTAGTCAAACGCCTTAATCTTTCAGTTTCGCCAACTAAATTCGATATATCTTATCGTCAGTATCTCGCGCAGCAAACAGATGAGGTATCTTTTGCGAGAGAGGTGTGCATGAAATTATCCGAGTTTGCAAACCTATATGTTGTAACCAACGGCTTATCCACTATTCAAAAATCCAGACTAATTCACTTTAAACCATACCTAAAGGATATTATTGTATCGGAAGATTTGAATTGTTGCAAACCATCAAAAGAATTTTTCGAGAAGGTTATAACGATTGCGGATATAGAAGATAAAACCACGGCGCTGATGGTCGGAGATTCATTGACATCTGATATTTTCGGAGCAAATTGTTTTGGTATTGATTCTTGCTGGTTTAATACAAAACGAAAAAAGAATGATACACAGATAATTCCTAAATATGAGATAAATTCCTTGAAACAGCTTGTTACATAAAGGGGATAAAATGAAAACAATAGTAAAGTTTTATGAAATAGTGGATAACAGCCTGCTTAAATTCGCCGTTATCGTTGCGAAATCTAACGGCAAGTGGGTATTCTGCAAGCACAAAGAGCGAGATACATACGAATGCCCCGGCGGTCACAGAGAAGCAGGCGAGAATATTGACAATACCGCAAGGCGTGAACTGTACGAGGAAACAGGAGCGATAGATTATATGATTCAACCTGTCTGTATCTATTCCGTAACAGCTCCCGATAACTTTGACGGTAAAGAAACCTTTGGCAAGCTCTATTACGCAGAAATAAAGAGCTTTGAGGGTGAACTGCACAGCGAGATTGAACGGGTTGAATTATTCGAGGATTTACCGACAAATTGGACGTATCCGCAAATCCAACCGTTGCTATTAGAAAAGGTCTTGAGATTAATATGAACATTTCAACCCTCTGTGAAAGAATCAGTTTGCAACCGGAAATAAAATCCCGTGTAATTGAGTTTGCGAATGGTTTTGATTTCAACTCTGTAAACAAGCAACTAAACGGCTTTCAAAATTATGAAATGATGTCCGAAGCATTGGCAAAGCTTCAAACAATACTCGGCGAGGATCCCGATAATATAAAAATATTTGCGTGTATGCTGAAAGCGTCTGCTGATGTGTACGAGATTTACAAGAGCAAAGGTATCAGCGACGAAATTTACTTCGCCACAATGAAGTGTTACACCCGCTTTATTGATGAAACCTATCGTATGACAGGCAAGTTATACTTTGACCGCTATTGGTGGACTACTCGTCAGTCAGGCTGTCACCTGTTCAGAATTGGTGAGTTAGAATGTGAGATAAAGCATATTGACGGGGATATTGTCATTGGAATTCATATTCCGTCAGACGTTGATTTTTCGCCTTCTGCGATTGATGTTTCTTTAGTATCCGCAAGGCAGTTTTTCTCAAATCATTATCCTAAACTGTCAAATGCTGAATACCGATGTCACTCTTGGCTATTGGATAGACAACTCAAAGAAATGCTGAACGATAGCTCAAATATACTGAGTTTTCAAAACCGCTTTGAGATATTTGATGAAGGCGAAGTTGGTACAGATTTCATTGAATGGTTGTATAACACAAAATCAACTGATTATGCTGCATTACCAGAAAACACCTCTTTGCAAAGAAATATGAAAAAGCATATTCTTTCCGGTGGTATAATCAGAAATGCATATGGGAGGTTGAAGCTATGACTCATAAAATGAATCTTAACCCCGAACCGTTTGAAATGATACGCACAGGGCAAAAGACTATTGAGTTGCGACTGAACGACGAAAAACGGCAGAAGATAAAAGTCGGCGATATGATAGAGTTTACCCAAACTGAAACCGGACAAAAGCTGATTACAGAAGTAATCACTTTACACAGATTCGATACCTTCACAGAATTGTATCAGGAATTACCTTTGCTGAAATGCGGCTATACCGAGGCGGATATTGCTACAGCTAAGCCCGAAGATATGGATTTATACTATACTCCCGAAAAGCAAAAAAAGTATGGAGTATTAGGCATAGAATTGAAAGTACTTAACCAAAAAAGAGCATTTTATGAAACTACCAACAATTATTGAAGCAGAAAAATTATTTAACGAAGCAGAACAACGCAACCCCGGCGCTTGGATTGGTCACAGCAAAACCGCTGCCTTTTGTGCAAAAGTGATTGCGGAGCATTGTGACAATCTTGATGCCGATACCGCCTATATATTCGGTTTGTTACACGATATTGGCAGGCGTGAGGGTATTACCGATATGCGGCATATTATTGACGGCTACCATTTTATGACCTCTCTCGGCTATGATGCTTGCGCCCGAATTTGTCTGACACACTCGTTTCCTTATAAAGATTTTTTCTCCTATAATGGACAAAATGACTGCACAGCAGATGAAACAGAGTTTATTAAAACCTTTATTGAAAAAACCGAGTACAACGATTACGACAAGATGATTCAGCTCTGCGACGCGCTCGCTTTGCCTGATGGAGCAACCTATATCGAAAAGCGTCTTGTTGATGTGGTTATGCGCAGAGGCTTTAATAATTTGACTATCCCGAAATGGAGAGCGTTCCTTGATTTGAAAGACTATTTTGATAAGAAAACGGGAACAGATATTTATACGCTGATTGGAGTTTAATATGCTGAACCAATTACCCGCTTGGGAAAGACTCGCAAAGGAAATCATCTGGCAGCAAATCGGAGAATTGAAAGGGGAATCAATCCTTGACTTCGGAAGCGGCACAGGAATTACCGCTGATCATTTCGCCGCTGATAATCAGGTAACTGCTATTGAACCTTCTGAGGATATGCTCGCTCAACAAGTGAATAAGAACGGCTATCGGCAAATTGTCGGAAGCACGGACGAATTAAAAAAGTTGCCAAGCGATTCGTTTGATTATATCTTCTGTCATAATGTTTTGGAATACGCTGATGACAGAGAAATAATTGTCGGTGAATTTTATCGCCTGTTAAAGAAAAACGGCAAGCTGTCGATCGTCAAACACAACCGCAATGGCAGAGTTATGCAAATGGTGGTGTTGCTCAACAACTTTGATGAAGCAAATAAGCTCCTTGACGGTCAAAACAGCAACGCTCAACAATTCGGTACAATCACTTACTATGATGACAGCGATGTATCAAATTGGTGCAGCGGGCTTGTTTTACAACAAACTTATGGTTTGCGTACCTTTTGGGACTTACAGCAAAATCAGGAGATTCAAAAGAACGAGGGATGGCAGAAAAAGATGATTGATATTGAAATGAGGGTATCACAAAATCCTGATTTTCAAAGGATTGCGTTCTTTCACCATTTGATATTTGAAAAGCGATGAAATCTAGAATTATAGAAGAAACATTTATATAGAGGTAAAAAATATGGGAAGAAAACTATTTCCTTCAAGTAATGGATTTGAATTTCTCGAACAATACTTAACAAAAATATATGGAGAACGAGGATCCATTAGACATAACCTCATTAGGTATATTAATAGCGATTTATTCAAATCCGGGTGTCGTTATGTTAATTCCATTTAAGATTTACCGGAGATTTCTTTTGATGAGATAAAGCAACTAATCAATCGAGAAAAACACTTTCGTAATCTATCAGCTGAATTGCAGATAAAATTTGATGATTATAATCATGCGGGAAAATTATCAGAAGACGATTATCGTGAGATAGCAGGTATTATGGGTCTTGCGCCAGGTCGCACTGATAGAATAGAAACATTATTTCCTAACGCTTTAGATTTATACGTTGTAACTATTCAGCACCCCACCCCAAAAACCTGATTGGTCTGACCTGATAAAACCATCTTAACCGCGTGATAAGAATCAAACCCGTTTTTGCGGGCGGTGCTGATGAATGACATTAAAC